>VMSR01000092.1 GCA_013792075.1 Desulfobacula sp. | reverse complement strand
CCAGAATATAATGGCAAAAATGATCACAGACAATCCCACAACACCACCGCGGGAACCGGTCAAAAAAATGGCATGCCAGCCTAAAAGGATAACGGCCCAACACGTAAATCGAATCATTTTTCCTGTTTTCAGACTGAAAGAATAGAGAAATGGCAATCCGGAAACAAAGAGCATGGCAAAAGAATTTTCATCCCGATAAATACTTCCCATATCCAGCCCAAATGGCCCCATGAGCCGTCCAACAGCAAACTGAGACCAATTGTCGGTAAAATATTGTTTGTTGGCCCAATAACAATAATAAACAATTACGGCCACAAAAAGCAGGGTAAAATACTTGAGCTTTTCGATATCGTTAATGGCCAGGGTTGCAATAAAATAAAAAAGAAATATTTTTGTTGCATCAAAAATGAAGGTATCCGGATCAAATTGTTTGTTCAATGGATTGTCAATATAGGGGCCGAACAGATAGGACACCAGAATACTGACATATAATATCAATACCCAGAAATTGATCCTGGTAAATAAAAAACGGAATTCATAACCGGTCTTGAAAAACCCGACGCCGACCCCTAAAAAAGTAAAAACCGCCACGACAAAAGAAACTCTCAGGTCGGCGAACAGCCAGAACCATATATACTGCGGCCCCCATAAGGCCAGCGTATAATATGCCAGAACACCTACCCAGCTGCTGACAACGGAAACACAGGCTGTCACCAGAATAATCAGGATTAAAATGATTTTCATTGGGTTAACATCCTAATAGGGTCTGCCAAAAGGGATTAAAATTGATTTGATGAGATTTTTCCAGTTCCTTGAAGAAAAAGGTGCAAAATAAAGAGATTTCAGGCAACACCTGAGTGCAAACTGCCAGTCTCCTGACGAGGCTGCAAAATGGATATTGATTTGAAATGATGCCTTCAACGCCTGTTTTCGAAGCTCTGGATAATTTTTACCCACGCCTTTGGATGAAAATGCCTCTGATATAACCCTGAGATGGGAAGGAAGGGTCTGCCGGCTTTTCATGGAGACAGATCCCAGGTGGACCCGATAATGTGTCAGTGGTTCCGGTACATATCCCAGTTCTTGTTCTGCGCAGATCTTAAGCCACAATGGCCAATCAATAACACAATCATAACGTTCATCAAAACATCCGTGTTTGCAGATTACGTCCCGACGCACCAATACAGTTGATTTAACAATAAAATTACTTACCAGCAATTCTTTTAGAACAGACCCATGGTAGAGCGGTGAGAGTGAACTGCGGCATAAGTCGTTCTCAATATGATCTCCTAAAAAATAGGAATCTGTATGGGAAATCGCCTTATTTTTACACAGTTCAATCTGACGGGATATTTTTTGCGGCATCCAGGTATCATCTGAATCAAGAAATGCGATCCACTCCCCTTTTGCATGGGCAATTCCTGTATTGTTTGCAGCGGATCTTCCAGAATTGGGTTGACAAACGACTCTTATTTTTTCGCCATAACCGGCCAGGATTGCCGGTGTATCATCTGTTGATCCGTCATCGACAACGATGATTTCCAATCTTGGATAGGTTTGATTAAGGGCGCTGTCGATTGTTGCCTTAATATAGTCTTGTGCATTATACGCCGGTATTATTGCGCTAACAAGTTCCATGAGTTGTCTTTACGACCAAAATAATTGAATCATATCAGGTATCCTTTTTTCGTGATTGAATCACCTTTGCCGGATTACCAACCGCCACTGCATAATCTGGAATTGGCTTAACAACAACGCTTCCTACCCCGATTACACAATTTGAACCAATGTCAGCCGATATAATGGCACCATTTCCAATCCATGAATTTTTTCCAATCACAACCCGATCAAAGCGCCCCCCCTGATCCCGGATGGCAGAATCGATGCTGTCAAAACGGTGCTGGCGCAGCCCGCTGGTAATATGGACATTGCTTCCAATAATACAATTTTCATTAATATCCGTTTTCCCGATATTACAAGCGGTTCCGAGGTACACGCCCCTGGATATTTTAAGATCAGGATCGGAAAAAAGACAGCCAAAGGAAATACAGCAATCTGTCAGCCTGTTTTGAGTTGTCCATTGAAGGATACCCCTTCTATACCATTCACCTGATGTCCCTGGCAAAATGGCTGCCGCCTGCATCACAGAGGAAAATGCTTTTCGTTTTCCCACAATGGGTTTTAAACAGATGAAACTCATATACAATGGAAAAGACATGAATTTCATGAAGATGTCCACCACGCGTTTAATCTGTTTTTTCATCTGTCCACCAGGGCTCCCCATTGGAGTTTTATCCACTTTATTTCCTTTTTAAGTGAAAAATTCTTGATATTTGCCTTGAATTTACCGGCCTTCCCCATTTTTTCCATTATCGGCTTTAAGGGCATGTGATTCTTTTGAAATGCGGTTATAGGCGTCTGGTGTGGATAGTTCAATAGCTCCAGGCGTGGATAACCATGGGCCAGTAAAATGGCCAAGGGTCTTGTATAGGTTTTTGTTCCGAATTCTTCCAGGCGGGTCATGGACTGGTTAAAAAAGAAACAACTCTTTTCGATGAAGATATCCTTCAAATGTACAGGTGCATAAAGTGCCGCAAACGCAAAGACATCGCTTTTGCGTATATCCTGAGCT
Source organism: Desulfobacula sp. (assembly GCA_013792075.1). GTDB lineage: Bacteria > Desulfobacterota > Desulfobacteria > Desulfobacterales > Desulfobacteraceae > NBML01. The sequence continues at coordinate 1,848 of VMSR01000092.1, read as the reverse complement.
GCCCAGGTTTCATTGGGAAACTCGAGGATATCCGGTTTTTCCAAATATGGATACTCATTTTCTGCCATCCATGTTGCATAATGGATTAATACGCGCCTAGCGAATTCGAAAAACCAATCAAAGTCACTCATCTCCGCCTTGATACTCAAGTATCTTGCCAGAGCCTGTAAAAAAACCGTATACATCCATCTGAGCTCCGCGTTCAGCAAATCCATCTCTTGTGGATCATCCTTGTCGGAGACACACATGACGATCATTTTTTCAGCTTGATGCAGATATTTTTTTTCCCCGGAGAGCAACCATGCATCCATCAGTGTGTTCAAACTATTTCCGCTGGCTCTTCCAGGTCCGTCAAACCGATAGACCCCCGCATAGGACGGCGGGTGAAATTTACTGCCCCATGCCTTATGGCCAATTTGTCTTCCAATGTTCCTGCCCGTCTGAAAAACGAGTTCCATAACGGTGCTGGGTTCATTTATACAATTGAATATATTTTCAGCCAACTCCAAAACCGCATCCTTATACCGAAAATCCCCTGTCATCCAGTAAAGATATAAAAAACCTGTGGCATAATTGTGATCCGGCGCCGGCCCTCCACCAAAGCTTTTCTGGGGTTTTTGGCTTTTATGAGCTATGGAAATGGTCCGATGACTTGAGGTGGATGCATCAAGATGATGATCTGTGTGCCAGAACATCCCCTGGTTGAACTGGGTTTTATCCTTTTGGGTATGATAAATATCAATATCAGCAACATGATTTGCCATCTGTTTTGCCATCTTGAGCCATTGTGGACTGCCAGACCTCATGAATTGAAATATAGATCCTTTAACCAGGTCATATTGGTTATTGTAATGGGAGATAAAGTCTTGTTTGGTGTTAAAAACAGACTCATGGTCTGCAAAGATATCTCCGAAATTACGCCAACCATATTCATCAACCCGTTTATTTTTTTCCCAGAAAGAGTCTGGCCCGTCAACCAAAGCATCCACAAGCTTCTGATATATCCCAGATTCTTTTGATCGGGCTGGTATTTCTATTGGAACAGGCTTGGGCCGGGTAAGAACATCAAAATAATGCTGCCCCGGGAGTATGGGGATCAGCGGGTCAACCGCCCAATTTACCGGATGATACTGATCCGGTCCCCGTTGAACCCCCCAATAAAAGGAATGTGTTTTCTGTTCTCCGGCCTGCAGTTCAAATAGACTGGAATACGCTTCCGGGAATAAACCCAGGCAGAGCCTGTTTTTTTTTATGGACATGCTTTTTGGGAAATTCTGCCAGAAATTTTCCAAAAAACAGAAGGTAAAAAATTTATTCCCTTTCACTCCCATAAAAGGTGAAGATCGAAGACCATGATGGATTTCTTTGCCGGAATCAAACAGTTTATACCCCTTAAAGGAAACAGGAATTCGATTTTTTTGATCCACATGATTTTTGGACTGCCAGTTTTGTCCGCCACTCGAATTCTGATGGATCAAAACATCAGATCCAAGTTTAAACGCATTCACACCCGGTCCGGTCTCCCTGAGATAAAATCCTTGTCCGGTTGTTGTGTCATCCAGGGGAAAAATGATGCTCAAATCTTTAAAAAAAATTGAGTTTTTATCCCCCAAATCCCAAGCCCCCCCCGGATGACAGGCTGCATTTTTATTTAGAATCGTAAAATCAAACTTCACATAGGATTTTTGATAAAAAAAAGAAATCCGGCAAAAAAAATCCATCATTGTTTTTTTGTGTTTGTTTCTGAACCTTCCCTTGAGAAAAAGCCCTTTTTTCAGAAAGGTGTCATGCTCTATGACAATCTCATCCACACATGGCACCCAGACTTCATCCCTGGAATCGGTTATT
>VMSR01000020.1 GCA_013792075.1 Desulfobacula sp. | reverse complement strand
TTGCCGGCCTATCCTTTATAAAAGGCCAGATATAGGGAATACAGAAAAAAGAACTGAATCGTCATGGTCAAGACCAGATTTAACATTGCAGCCTTCCATGAAAAATTGCACGATTGTTTAAACCCTGTATAGACAAGCCACCATTTCCAGGGCTCGGTAAACCAGAAGAAGAACGACATCCAGGACATCAGCAGAACAATGCCCGAAGAAAAGGCAAAAATACTGAAAATCAATCCGAAATCAACTTTTCTGCCCAGGGTCATCACCATGACCATATAGCTTAAGCCCGCTGAAATAAACACCATGCCCATACTATTGAAAAGGAAAATAAATCCCATTTTGACCGGATTGGGATAACCTCCGGTCAAAAGGCTTGCAGATACAAAGAATATGCTACACAGCAGACAGAAACCCAAAGATCTCATCAAGGTTGTTTTACCGGAAAGTTCAGTAAAAAACCGCCTTGGTTCTATGAGGATCTGAATCACTGCATATCCGTAAAACTGAAAGGATTTTTTTACCTGTTCAAACATTCTTATTCCCTTATTATAACGGGTGAATGGTGGGGACCATTCACCTGGTTTCAAATCAGAACAGTCCAATTTTTGCCAATACCCCTGCCAGGAGCATGATCATGGTCATAACGAAAAACACCTTTTGTTCCAATCGCTTGGTGAAGAAAAGTTTTCCATCCATTGCCATAAAATTATCAGCTCCACTCTTTTTTCCATCTATTTTTTCGTTCATATCTGTTTCTCCTCACTAGAATCCGGGAAGACTGCCGAATCCCCTGAAAGTCCAATATATGCCGGTCATTAAAATCAACACAATATTGGCGATAAAGAAAAGGGGAATCCCTGCCCTGAGAAAATCTTTGGGCTCAAGATACCCGCTGGCATACACAATGGCATTGGGCGGTGTGCCGATAATCAGGCAGAAGGCAAAAGAAGATGCCATTGCCGTCGACATGGCCATAAAGGGCAAAAATGTCGAGCCGGGATGGGCCAGGCCTGCCATGTTCAGAGTGATGGGGCCGATGGCTGCTGCAGCAGGCCCGTCGGCCATCAGGTTTGTCATAAGAGAGGTCATTCCGTTACAGATAACCAGCAACGGCAGACCCGATTCCATGCCAAAGGGAGCCAGAAATTCAATCACCGATCTTGCAAGCCAATAGGCGGCACCGGTGCTGTCCAATACCTTGCCGAAAATAATGGCACCGGCATAGAGCCAGACCACACCCCAGTCTACCCTTTCCTGGTAATCCCGCCAGTTGACAATACCGGCCAGCATATAGGCAATGGCACCGGCCACAGCCAGAACACCGATACCCACGCGGATGGGATAGATGCCCATGTCAAAAAAAGCTTTCTCCGTAAACCAGCCGAACAGCATGACGACAAAGATGACCAGGGCCATTATCTGCTGGCGGCTCCACCCCCCCATTTTATCGATTTCCGACTTTAATTGTTCCATGGCAGGGGCCAGAGAAACAATTTGGGGCTTGAATCTGAAATTGACCACAAACCAGGTAAGGGGAATCATGATGACCAGGAAGGGAAAACAATAGGTGATCCATTGTAAATACCCGATGTCCATTCCGAACATGTCATTGAGATAGGTGATCATGATGACGTTTCTGGCGCCGCCGGAAGGCGCGCCCGGTCCGCCGATATTACAGGCCATGGCAATGGCGATCATAATCATCTTGGCAAGTTCCTTGTCCTCGGGAATCTCTTTGGTCAGGCTGTTCTGATATAACAGCATGCCGATGGGAAGAAACATGGCAGCCAGGGCATGGTCAGAGATAAAGGCAGCCAAAGGGGTGATGATCAGGAAAAAAATCAGGGTGATCCATTTGATATTGGGAACTGCCAGTTTTTTAAATATGGCAAGACAGACCCGCTTGTCCACACCGGTCTTGACAAAGGCGGCCGCAAACATCAATGACCCCATGATAAACCAGCAGGCATCGCTCCAGTAAAGCGCCGCCACTTCATTATAGGTCACAACTCCCGTGGTGACCAGAATCAGGCCCACGCAGAAAGAAACCAAAGGAAGGGGGATACACTCGGTCAAAAAACACCCGACAACAAAAACACCCATGGCAATGGCAACCTTTATGTTCCAGGCACCTTTGTCAGCTGCAATCTTGTCCTTTTCCGATAATTCATCATATTTGAGCCCGTTTTTCCGCAAATCGGCTGCCTGCCGGAGGGTGGCCTCGAAATGTTCACTGGTTACCGATGTCTTTACAAACGCCTGAACCCTGTCAAAATTTTTCTGATCTGTATCAATCTTATAGGTTTTGCACCATTTCATGTCCCGCTTGAGAAACCGATCCTTGTTGAAGGCACCTGTCTGCAGGCTCTGTTCCATCATTTTTGCCGCAACCATTTGCCATTGTTCCGCATCTGAACTGTCTTTATTGAAAAAGACTTGGGTAAAATGGTTGATGACGGCCTTGGGTCCGATCCTGTATTCCGTACCCACATCTTTCATGCCATCCGGGGTTGGCATGAACAGGACGATAAAAAAGAGAACAACCGGATAAATCAAAATTTTCCAGTTCACATATTTATCGTATCCGGTTGCTTGTTTTGTTTTTTGCATTTTTTTTTTTGAACTCCTATCTCAATTGCGCTTATTCGTTATCATCTTTGAGAATTTCCCGGGGAGATCTCATGAATTTTTTTGATTGGGCAACCCTGATTTTTTCCTCAAGCCGTTGCCGTTTCTCGAACGCTTCTCTTGCTTTTTCCAGAATTTCATCAATATCGGCAGGTTTCATCAGATAATCGCAGGCGCCGGATTTCAACCCGTCAATGGCCGAATCCACAGTGGCATGCCCGGTCAGCATGATGACTTCCACCAGCGGATAAAGGGTCTTGATTGCCTTTAATGTTTCATTTCCGTCCATCTCGGGCATTTTAACATCCAGAATGACCACATGGATATTCTGGGCTTTCAATTTTTCAAGGGCTTCTTTTCCGCTCTGGGCGGTTAAAACCGCAACGCCTTTTTTCTCAATCAGTTTTTTGGTAGTTTGAAGATATCGCTCTTCATCATCCACCAGCATCATTCTCATTTTTTCCATGGTATCCCCTTTCTGATCTTCATTGGTGTATTGCCGGCAACGTCACAACAAAACAGGTGCCGACATTTTGTTCACTTGTTACTTCCATTGTCCCGCCAAAACTTTTTATGATCCCGTAACACACGGAAAGCCCAAGCCCTGTCCCTTTGCCAACCGGTTTTGTGGTAAAAAAAGGCGAAAAGATTTTTTCAACATTTTCCGGGCGGATGCCTTTTCCATTGTCTGTTATTTTGATCACAAGAAAATTTTCATCCTTTTTACAAGCCTCAATGTTGAGCACTCCTCCGGATACCCCATGCTGCTCTGCTATGGCATCCATTGCATTGTTGAAAAGATTGAGCATCACCTGCTGAAACTGGGAGGGATTGCCCATGAACCCGGGTGCATCTTCTGAAATATTTTTTATAAATTTAATACCGCCGACCGTGGCTTTCTTTTCAATCATTTGAACAATTTCCGGTATGATCCGGCAGGGATCCAACGGCTGCTGTTTTGTTTCGTTTTTTCTGCCAAACTTTAAAATGGCCTGGGTAATCTCTGCACACCGGTTTACCTGAAGCTTTATCTGGGCCAACGAGTCCTTGATATCAATCATATCCTCATTTTTTCCAGGGTCGACGGTTTCGAATACGTCTTCCATAAGGGTTTCCACCAGGGCATGTTCGCTTTTAATTATCTGGAGGGGATTGTTTATTTCATGGGCAAAACCGGCTGCCATCTCTCCGATTTCCGCCAACTGGGAGGCACGGATCAACTGATGTCCAAGGGTTTCCTTCTCCCGCCCCAATTGCTGGATTTTTTTAAGGATGCGTTCGGTCATAAAAACAGCCGCCATAATAATGACCGTCCCGCCGATGAGCATGATGATCAGGCTGATATACAATGCCGAATACAAGGATTCATAGGCATCCTTTTTTTCCTGCCTGACCACCAGAAGCCATTCTTTATTTTTAAGCCAGGTGGTGGCATACAAATAGGTATTGCCGGTAAAATCGGATTTAACAAAGGCCTGAATACCATTTTCCGGCACCGGAAACTCAGAAGCATCCGGATCTTTCTCAAGAATCTGAATCCCCCCTGAGCGTTTTAAGGTTTGTGCAATTCCGTTCTTGTTTAAAATATAGGCTTCCCCTGTTTTTCCGATTCTCACTTTTGATACCAGCCCTTCAAAAAACAAGGTATCAATGGTAGCCCTGAGGGCCCAGCGGTCCTCTCCTGCGCCCTGCCTTACCGCAATCACAAAATGGGGAACATTTCTATATCCCAGAAAGATATCACTGATATAATATCCTTTGTGCATCACTTCTTTGAACCAATGCTCTTCTTGGTAATCTTTTCCTTTCAGCTGATACTTGCCCGAATAGCTCACATGGACCCCATGGGAATCAAAAAGCCCCAAATCGATAAATGCATTGGACCGCTTTTTCAGGTTCTCGAATATCAGGTCAATGGATTCTTTTTGATTTATCTGTTCAAAATCAAATGTGTTTGTAATAAGTTCAAGATCGGATTTACGTTCCATCAGAAAAGATTCGATCATATCGCGGTGGTCATTCACAATCCGCTTTAAGCTGCTGTTGGTATTGCTCTGGAGGGCAGTGGTAAAAAAATAAAAACTAACGCCGATGGCCAACAAAAAAGGAATAAAAGGAAGGACAATCATATTGGTAAGGATAGAGCGCTTTACCTGCTCCCCTTGTTCTTCACGCCTGGACTCTTTCTTGTTCATAACAATATTTTTCATCCTCAAAATTAATGCACCTCACCTATCCGGATACCCTGTGTGCTTTCCCGTAGCAACTATGATGCCTGACAAATATCCACACGATAATAAAACACAACATACTGAAATTATAATTTATTATTTATGAAATAAAATAAAACAAAACTGCTAGGTGTCAGCTTTATTTCCAAATTGTAAAAAACCGAGAACAATCAGAAAAGAGGTCGCCGGACCTTGTCTTATAAGGATACAACAACAGCCTGAAAAAAATGTTTGATCATAAACACCTCAAATCGAATCTTGTTCCATTATTTGAATTGATTTAATCTTTCCAAGCTTGTATTTATTGCACCGGTTTAACAGATGGACTATAATTTAAAAAAAAAGTGATTGTTTGCTGAAAAAATGATATGAATACCTGGGAATGAGGCGTTATACCTTACAAATTCAGAACAAACCTATGAGGAGGAGACCTATGGCTATTGCAAATACGGCACGGTGGATGGCTTTCCTGTTGGGCCTTGTGATAACGGGTGTCTTTTCCGGAAATGCAATGGCCGCGTCTTCAATTGCCCTGTCAAAGGGCCAGAACGTTTATGTTCCCATTTATTCCCACATTTACCATGGGGACCATGAAAGGCCCTTTGAACTGACGGCAACCTTAAGCATCCGCAATACCGACCCGAAACATGCCATAACCCTTCTTTCAGCTGATTATTTCGATTCCAACGGAAACTTTTTAAAAAACTATGTTGAAAAGCCCATTCAATTAAAAAATCTATCCTCAATTCGCTATATCATCAAAAGCACGGATACCAGCGGAGGGTCAGGGGCAAAATTTATTGTGAAATGGGAATCGGCAGTTTCGGTAAATCCGCCTTTGATAGAGGCAATCATGATCAGCACAAGAAGCCAGCAAGGCATCTCTTTTATTTCCAGAGGCCAGGTCATAAACGACTAATTTTCAATCCACCAATGTATAATTTTCAGAGAAAACAATGATTTTTTCCATAATTTTGCAAAAATTAAAGAGCGCTGTTACCGATCTGATGCCCATTGTTCTGGTCATTGCTTTTTTCCAGATTCTTGTTTTAAAACAGCCTTTGCCGCAAATGGGAGAAGTTCTGTTTGGCGCGCTTCTTGTGGTGGTAGGCCTGAGCTTGTTTGTCCAGGGCCTGGAAATGGGATTGTTTCCCATTGGCGAATCCATGGCCCATGCCCTGGCAAAGAAAGGCAGTCTCTTCTGGCTCCTTGTCTTTGCCTTTGCTTTAGGGTTCTCCACCACTGTGGCAGAGCCGGCTCTGATCGCCGTTGCCTGGGAGGCAGCAGAAATTGCCGGCCAGGGAGGCCTTATCGACCCCAGCCAGGAATCTTTAAAACAATATGCCTTCGGACTTCGCATATCCGTGGCATTTTCCGTGGGGCTGGCCATCCTTATCGGTGTTCTACGCATCCTTCGCGGCTGGCCCATTCATTATCTGATCATCGGCGGTTATGGGCTGGTCATGCTCATGACCATCTTTGCCCCCAAGGAAATTATCGGAATTGCCTATGATGCTGGAGGCGTCACAACCTCCACCATTACCGTTCCGCTTGTTGCCGCTCTGGGAGTAGGACTGGCCTCTTCCATCAGAGGAAGAAGCCCACTTGTAGACGGGTTTGGACTTATTGCCTTTGCCTCTCTTCTCCCCATGATCTTTGTCATGGGATACGGGCTTATTATTTTTAGCTAGGATTAAGGAAACCGAATTCGTGGACTTCATATATTATTTTGGCAAAATCTTATTTGCCACCGGCACAGATGTGCTGCCGATCCTCCTTCTGATTGTCGGTTTTCAGGTGCTGGTTCTGCGCCAAAAAATTCCCCACCTGCCCCGGCTCATTGTCGGCGGTGTCTATGTTGTCTTTGGTCTTGCCCTGTTCCTGGCAGGACTTGACAAAGCCTTGTTTCCCTTGGGAAATATAATGGCAACCCAGCTGTCTGATCCTGCCTTTCTTTATGGCCCGGGCATAATCGTCGACCAGGCAGACTGGAAGGCATATGGGTGGATTTATGCGTTTGCGGCCATGATCGGCTTTGCCACCACCATTGCCGAACCTTCTCTCATGGCAGTGGCCTTTAAGGCCAACGAAGTTTCAGCCGGCACCATCAGCCAATGGGGTTTGAGGATCACGGTTGCCATTGGGGTTGCTTTCGGAATAAGCCTCGGCACCTTTCGCATTGTCACGGGGACCCCGCTCTATCTGTACATTCTGGCAGGCTATATGATTGTTATTGTCCAGACCCTGTTTGCCCCCAAAAGTATCATTGCCCTGGCCTATGATTCGGGCGGGGTTACGACGTCTACGGTCACGGTTCCTTTGGTGGCCGCCCTTGGCCTGGGACTTGCCGGCACCGTACCCGGGCGGAACCCAGCCCTGGACGGTTTTGGGCTTATTGCATTTGCCAGCCTTTTTCCGATTATAGCCGTCATGGGCTATGCCCAGCTAATGCAATGGTCCGGTCAACGAAAACTCAAATCAACGGAGAAAAAATAATGCGCTTTAAACTCATTTTATCCACAGTGAAGGCAGATATCACTGACCGCGTTGTTGATGCGGCCAAGGCAGCAGGCGGTACCGGAGCGACCATCATCCCTGCCAGGGGAACGGGCAGCCATGAGGCCAAAACCTTTTTCGGCCTCACCCTGGAGGCACAGACCGACATTGTCATGCTCCTTGTTGAGGAACACCTGGTTTCTCCAATTTTAGAGGCCATAAAAACAGCCGGCCAATTTCATAAACCAGGAACCGGCATTGCCTTTGTGTTGCCGGTTGAACATATTGTAGGCCTGGAAAGTCAGATGGAAAAATTTAAAGAAGAAGTTCGGAAAAGCTATTTTTAAACCATAAAATTTATTTTCATAGCAAGGAGAAACACATGAGACCTGACAATACCCCCATCGTTCGGGTAAAAGATGTAATGCGCAAACAAATTTTGACGGTCGACGGCATGGCCACTGCCCGGGAGGCATCGGCCTTAATGCGGTCTGAAAAAACCTCATCTCTTCTGGTAAAAAAACGGGATCCAAATGATGCCTGGGGCATACTGGTGGTCCAGGATTTCATTAAAGGGGTCATCATGCCGGGCCGCTCCCCGGACGAGGTGCATGTCTATGAAATCATGACCAAACCGATTATCACCGTGCCGGCGGATATGGACATCCGCTATGCTGCCCGCCTGATTTACCGGGCCAACATACGAAGAGCACCGGTTGAGGATAAAGGGGAAATTATCGGCATGATCGCCCTTTCCTCTCTGATTCTGGACACGGATCTTTTTTGAATCGGTTTGTTATCTTCCGGGTTTTTATTCCCTATGACAGGATCTGAAAATTGAAAATCATTATTGTGGGTGCCGGCGAGGTGGGATACAACATTGCCAGCCGGCTGGCTTCTGAAAGCAAACATGTGGTGGTCATCGACAAGACCCCCGATGCCATCAGACGCCTTTCCGAAGATCTGGATGTCCAGGCCGTCATCGGTTCCGGCAGCAGCCCTGCGGTTCTGCTTGAAGCGGGTATAATGGATACCGATATTCTCCTGGCCGTCACGGATTCGGATGAAATCAATCTGGTAGCCTGTATGGTCACCAACCTTTTGTCTCCAACAACCAAAAAACTTGCCCGTATCCGTAATTCTGACTTTGATGCCTACCATGACAGCTTTAAAACTCAGATCCCCCATATAGATACCGTGATCAACCCGGAAATTGAAGTGGTGAACACCATCCGAAAACTCATGGATGTTCCCGGTGCCCAGGATGTGGGGGATTTTCTTGACGGGAAAGTCAAATATGTCGGAATCCGGCTGGACAAAACCTCCCCCATCGCCGGAATGCCCCTGATTGATTTTCATAAAAACTTTGGAGAGGACAGACCCCTGATTGCCGCCATTATCCGGAACAACGAGGTGATTGTCCCCAGGGGAACCCACAAAATTGAGTCCAATGACCTGGTCTATTTTGTCAGTGAAACTGAAAAACTTGAAAAAACCCTAAACCTTTTCGGCATTCGGACACACCCTGTCCAAAGTGCATTGATCATTGGCGGCGGGAATATTGGCACACGACTTGCGAAACTGCTTGAGCGAGACGGGATAAAAACCAAAATCATAGAAGCCGACCGAAAGCGGTGCAATGAATTGTCCGTACTGATGGAGAAAACCGTGGTCCTCCATGGAGACGGATCTGACCAGAAGCTGTTTTTAGAAGAAAATGCCGGCCAAAGTGATGTGGTGGTCTCTGTCACCAACGATGATGAAACCAATATCCTGGTCTCCCTGCTGGCCAAGAGCCTGGGCGTTAAAAACACCATCACCCGGATCGGGAAAGCAAGCTATTATCCCCTGCTTTCCACCATCGGCATTGAAAAAGTTGTCAGTCCCAGGCTGTCGGCGGTAAGTTCCATTCTCCAGGATGTCCGCCAGGGAAAAATCCTTTCCGATATCTCCATAATGGGAGAAAGGGGGGAATTCATAGAAGCCATTGCCCTGGAGACTTCGGATATCACCAACCGGCCCTTGAAAAAAATCACCTTTCCAAGGGGGGCAATCCTAGTATGCATCATCCAGGAAGGTCGGGTCATGATCCCTTCCGGGGAAAGTGTTGTCATTCCCGGGGATCGGATAATTCTCTTTGCCGTTAAACAGGCCGTAAAAAAGCTTGAAAAACTCTTAACGGTTAAACTTAATTTTTTCTGATGCGCTGGCCCTTTATTGCACGGATTATCGGGATCCTCCTTATTTTCCTGGGACTTGCCATGCTGGCCCCCCTTTTGTGCAGCCTGTATTATAAGGACATGGCCCACGGCGGAATCATCCGGTCCATTGCCATTACCCTTGGGACAGCCCTGGTGCTGATGCTTTTTTCCAAAGGATACGAAAGTGAAGCCTATATCAATCAAAAGGAAGGGATGACCGTTGTCGCCTTGGGGTGGACGGCCATTTGCATTTTCGGTGCCCTGCCCTTTTATTTCGGACCTGAATTTACCAATTTCACAGATGCCTTTTTTGAATCCGTATCCGGATTTACGACCACAGGCTCATCAGTAATGACCCAGATTGAAGGTTCCACCCATGGTCTATTGTTCTGGCGCAGTTTTATCCAATGGCTGGGGGGTATGGGTATCATTGTTCTGTCTTTGGCCATTCTTCCCTTTTTAGGCGTGGGCGGTATCCAGCTGTACAAGGCGGAAGTGCCCAGTCCCGTGCCGGACAAGCTGACCCCCCGCCTCAGTGATTCGGCAAAAATACTGTGGATGGTCTATGCCGGCTTGACCCTGCTTGAAATTTTGTTTCTTCTGGCCGGGGGCATGCCCCCATTTGAATCCATCTGCCATGCACTCACCACGCTTCCCACGGGCGGGTTCTCACCCAAAAATGCCTCTGTTGCCCATTATAACTCTGCCTATTTCGATTATGTGATTGTGGTGTTCATGGTATTGGCAGGCATCAATTTTTCCCTTCATTACCAGATGCTCAGAGGCAAAACCCTGGCGTTCTGGAAGGATACGGAATGCAGGTTTTTCATCGGCCTGACCCTGGTCCTGACCCTGGTGGTCACCTGGGACATTTACGGATCTGTATATGATTCTTTCAAAGATGCCTTCCGGTATTCACTCTTTCAGGTATCTTCCATCGTTACCACCACGGGATTTGCCACGGCAGATTATGAAAAATTCCCGGGGCTCAGCCAGGCAATCCTATTTGTCTGTATGTTCGTGGGGGCCTCTGCCGGATCCACAGGCGGCGGAATGAAATGCGCCAGGATTATCGTCTGCTTGAAATATTGCCATAGGGAATTGTTCAAACTTATCCATCCCCGCAGCATAAGCCATATAAAAATCAACAACACCGTCATCCCGGACCATGTCCTGCGATCCATCATGGGCTTTTTAGCCCTTTACATGCTCTTGTTCTTTTTCTCCACTATCTTACTGGCTGCCATGGGAGTGGACCTGCTGACATCTTTGGGGGCGGTGGCTTCTTGCATCGGAAATATCGGTCCGGGATTCGGCACCGTGGGACCAGCTGAAAATTTTGCCCATTTGCCGGTCTTGGGCAAATGGCTTCTGGCCTGGTGCATGCTCCTGGGAAGACTGGAAATTTATACGGTGATTATTCTCTTTGTTCCTGAATTCTGGAAGAAATAGGGCCTTTTACCCTGGATTAAACCCCGGCGTTAATCTGCTTAAGTTTTCTCCATAAAGCGGCCCGGCTTATACCGAGAACCTCGGCGGCCTTTGATTTGTTGCCCTTGGTTAGTTTTATTGCCTTGAGAATATGCTGTTGTTCCATTTTCGCAAGGGTAAGAAATTGCTGATCCTCAATCAAAGGGGAACCCTGAACTTTTTCTCTAAACCGTTCGGGAAGGTGCCGCAGCTCTATGGTGGTAGTGTCTGCAAGTATCACGGCCCTTTCTATGATGTGTTTCAACTCGCGAACATTACCAGGAAACGGATAAGACCTAAAAATAGAAAGGACTTCATCGGATATTGTTTCGATATTTTTTCTGAATTCTTTATTTAATTTGCTTAAAAAATAACTGCACAGGGGAGAGATATCATCCCTTCGTTCTCTCAGGGAGGGCAATTCCATATCAATTGCATTGAGGCTGCGGTATAATTCCCTATTGAATTTTCCTTGTTCAACTCTTTGGTTAAGATCTTCATGGGTTGCAACAATAAACCGAATATCCATCACAGCTGCAACCGTATCTGTCGATGGGTTTGCAGCCGTGTGATCGATAATCTTCATCATTTCCTGCTGGGTTTGTTCGTTCATGGTTTCAAAATGATCCAGCAGAATTGTTCCGACAAACCCCTTTTCCATAGTTCCGCCTATTTTTGACACAGAAGGCAACTCCGGTTCCTCAAGGGAACTCAAGAGTTCCTTAAAATGAAAATCATTGCTGAAACAGCCGCAACTGAATGCCAGAAATCGTTGACCTTTTCTATGGCTCAATGTATGGATGGCCCTGGCAGCCAGTTCTTTGCCCGTACCTGTTTCTCCCCGGATAATGACCGTACAATCCAGTCCGGAATATCGCTCAATATTTTTCCGTAATCGTTGCATCCCAGGCGTTTCACCGATTATTTTTGGCAGATCACCAAAACTTCTGCCAATGGAATCAACGTTACCCCTTGGGACCTGCTGATCCGCGACCGGTGTTTTAGGGTTACTCAGAATTTCAATCTGGCTTGAATTGAAAAGCGCTTTTAAATAATCGTTTTTGGATTGAAAATCAGTGTCTGAAGGTGACGGTTTTATGACGATGTCGCTCCCATTGGAATTCAATCCTTTGATCAACTCCCAGAGATCACCCATTGAATCTTTTTCAAAATACCCGGACCCAATGGTTTGGGTTTCCTTCTGGGTCTTTTTATTCCCGTAACCTGTCAGAAGGACTGTTCTTAAGTCCGGGAGGATCTCTTTTAAGCGGGTGATCGTCATCAGGCCATCCATATCCGGCATTTTCAAATCGACAATCGCCATATCAATCTGTGTCTTGGATGCTATTTCGATTGCCTGGGTGCCGGATGATGCTTTTATGGCCTCAAATCCCAACAAGGTCAGACGTTGGGCCATTGAACTCAATAGCCGTTCTTCATCATCTACGAGTAATATTTTTCTTACCACCTGGGTCATTTAGTCTTTCTTGGAACCTCTAATTTTTAATGCGTCTTCAAGATCACCACCTTCAGCCATTCCAGCAGCAGCCATCGTTGTTTCAAGAGAGTTCAGAATCTTCCGAAAAATCCCCCAGAAGCTTCCCATGTCTTCTTTCTCAAAATAAGAAGAATTGAGCGCTTCGGTTGCTTCTTTGAGCTTTTCATCCCCATGGCCCGTCAATAGCATTGTCTTGATGGCCGGGTCAATCTTTTTCAACTGAGTAATCAGAACCAACCCTTCCATATCCGGCATTTGCTGATCAACAATAGCCAGATGTATCCGGTTGCTGCCCATGATTTCCAGGGCTTGTTTTCCGTTCAGTGCAGTCAAAGGTTCATGGCCCTTTAATGTTATCCTGTCTGCAAGGGTCTTCAGAAATCTAGGGTTATCATCCACCAGTAAAATATTAATTTTTCCCAGCGAAAGATTGGCCAGAAAATCCCAGAAACCGGAGATATCTTCTTTATCAAAATAAGTAGAATTGAGCGCCTCGGTTGCCCGTTTGAGTTTTTCATCTCCATGGCCTGTGAGCAATAGCGTTTTAATATCCGGCAGGATGGCCTTGAGCTTGGTTATGACGACCAGCCCTTCCATCCCCGGCATTTCCTGGTCCACCACCGCAACATGAACGGTGTGGGTGGATGCAATTTCCAAGGCCTGTTCTCCATTGGTTGCCTTTAAAACATTGTATCCTTTGATCTGAGCTCTTTGTGCCATGGAATCAAGAAATTTCTCATTGTCATCTACCAGCAATATGCTTACGTTTTTTTTGTTCATAATTCACCTTTTAAATTGCACTGTTTTAAGGGATGTGCAAGAGGTATTTGCCATAAAATGGGTCCTAGTGACCCCCGCCGCCCAGCAATCCTGAAGCTGCAAGGGACAGAACCAGGATTTCCAGTATGGCGATTCCCGCATAGATCCAGTCTTTTTTTGCAAAATACCCTTTTACCAGCACCAGGTAGCAGACAATGGTCAGCAAGGCCAAAAAGGCAAACCCCAAATAATTTAAAAAATCCCCCTTCCCCATAAGTGCCAACCATCCCAGTCCGTGGGGAGAATGGGTAATGGCAAGATATTCGTTTACGCCCTTGTCCCAGTTCTGGGTAACCAGCATCATATCCACATGTGAAGGCAGGATGCCTGAAACATAAATAGCGTAGGTTAAAAACAATATCCCCAGCCCGATCCATACGCCGATCACCAGTATGTTCGCATAGATAACCTGTTCTTTTGAAGGTCTTGATGCCAAATTTGCTTGTGTATTCATACTCTTATTTTACTCCTAAATTAAGCGTGTGTAAATCCATGATGCATCACCCCAATATTCCGAGGCCAAGTCCTTTGTCCATTGCCTTTAGTCCGGCAAAAAGCAACACAACGATGACAAAAACACGAATCATTTTGGGCTTGGCTATGGCAAGCAGGCGAACCCCCAGCAATGAACCGAGCATCAAGCCCACAATGGACGGGACCCCGATCAAGGGGATAACGCAGCCCCTGTTCATATAGATCCAGGCAGCTGATGTGTCTGTAATGGACAACAAAAACTTACTGGTGGCAACAGACACTTTTAAGGGTGCTCCCATCATGAGGTTGAGTACGGGGACATTGGCCCAGCCGGCTCCCAGTCCAAACATACCTGCCACAAGCCCGATCAGAATGAACATGAACATACCCAACAGAGTTCGATGGGTTTTCCATTCCACATTTTCCCGGCCCCCCTCATCCCAATAGACACCGCCCAGTCCCAGAGCCATTGAGATGGCATCCTGATTGGTCACAACGGGCTTCTCTGAATTCTTGGAAAAAATCAGCAGGCAGGCAATACCCACAATGGTGGCCCCAAGGCAAACCTGAATAATGTCCGGATTCAGAGCAGATAAATACAACCCAAGCATGGCACCGATAATGGAAAACGCGGATGCTATCAAGGCAACCGGCAAGGCAAGACGGAGGTTTGCCAGATTCCTGCGAAGCAGACCGGGTCCGGCTGCAAGCGCGCCCGCAAGTGCAACCATTAAACCGACACCCCGGACAAAATCAATGTGAAATGGAAAGAAACCGCTGACCAGGGGAACATACAGAACACCGCCGCCGACACCGGCCATCACCGCCAATATGCCCAGAATAAAACAAAAGAAAAATAAGATAACGGGCCAATACCACCAGGGCTTATCTCCTCCGATCACTACCGCCTGCTCTGCCGCAAAAGCGCCCGCCGGACAAGTCAAAACAAGAACCGTCACAGTGACAAGAAATCGGTTTATGGAATTTTTTAAATTGTTTAACATTTAATCATTCTCCAAATTTTATTGTTTACAATTGAAACTAATCTCGATATATTGAGTCTATAAAGTAAAATATTGAAACAGTCAATGAAAAATATTGAAAAAATGAAACATACAGACATCCTGATTATTGATGATGAAATAAAATTTGCGGCCATGTTGTCCAAACGGATCCAGCTGCGCGGATATCATTCTGAAATCTGCCATGACGGCAAGACAGCCCTTGGATGGCTAAAAACCCATGGAACGGCTGTCACGCTTATTCTCCTTGACCTTCAATTACCCGACATGTACGGTACACAGGTGTTGACCCAGATAAAAATGAGCCATCCCGACATCCCGGTTATCATCTTGACCGGACACGGAACCGAGCAGGATCGACAGGAATGTGAACAGTTGGGGGCCTATCTGTTTATCCACAAACCGCTGGACATAGATCAGCTCATGACCCTTCTAGAAAAGATCAGGGAGACATCCTAAGGTGATAAAAAAAATCCATTCCTATTTGAAAACCATCTGGCCGGAATTCCATAAACACAAACAAAATGTTCACTTGGAATCTTTTTACACGTTTACCGATTATTGGCACCTGTGGGTCATGAGCATTTTTATTTTAGCCGTAACCGCCCTGGCGCCCCTGGGCTTTGTTACCCTCATCCATTACCAGTTGATTCAGCAGTCTGTTGATTCTGAATTGAATCTTCGCACAGAACAATTGACCTCCAGTACAAAAAGCTCTGTTTCTTTTTTTATGGAAGAACGCTTGAATGCACTGATTTTTACGGTCAATGAAATGGGATATGACCAATTAACAAAAATGGATGGCCTTGCAGAAATTTTAAAAAATTTAAAACTAGGATTTGGCGGCCTGTCCGATTTGAGCGTCATTGATACGGATGGCAACCAGGTCGCCTATGCAGGCCCGTTTAACCTTGAGGGGAAAAATTACAAGAACCAGCCCTGGTTTTCAGAAAGCCTCAAACGAACCAATTTTGTCAGCGAGGTGTTCACCGGATATAGAGATGTACCCCATATGATCATTGCCGTCCGTTCTATCAAGCCCGATGGATCCTTTTTCATACTCAGGGCAACATTGGATACCGAACGGCTTATTCAGACACTCTCTTCACACAAAACCGGAACCCATACCGATATTTTTCTTGTGGACCATGAGGGGGTTTTACAAACTCCTTCTGAAAATTATGGTCAGATCTTTACCCGAACAAAATTGACCTTTCCGACAGATCAAACCCAAACCAAGGTGATCATGGACAAGCACCAGAAAAACAGCCCGATCATTTCCGCCCATTGTTTTATTTCCACCCATATCGTGTCCACCCCTTTTGTCCTGGTGGTACAAAAAAAAAAGGCGGCCATGATGCACGTCTGGCTTGAGATGCGCCGAAATATAAATTGGACGGTGGGCATCAGTATTGTCCTGATCCTGCTTGTCATTACCTTTGCCTCCACCTTTATGATCAACAGACTCTATCTGATTGACAAAACAAAAGCGGAAACCATGCTGCAGATGGAACAGAGCCAGCAATTGATCTCAATCGGTCAGCTTGCAGCAGGTGTTGCCCATGAGATAAACAACCCCCTGGCTGTGATCAATCAAACGGCGGGTTATGTAAAAGACCTTTTTAGTTTCACCGATGAACCCCAGAAGGCTGAGGACATAATCGAACATATCGATTCTATCCTGGATGCAACGGATCGCTGCGGAACCATTACCCGGCAGTTGCTCGGCTTTGTGAGACAATTTGATATTCAAATCAAACGCACCTGCTTGAAAAATCTGATCACAGATGTGCTGAGCTTTCACAAAAAAGAGGCCGAATATCGAGGGATCAGTGTGGGAGTATCTGTCCCCGACACGTTTCCTGACATGGAAACCGACAGCGGCAAACTTCAGCAAATCCTTGTCAATCTCATTAATAACGCATTTCAGGCCCTGGACGATGGGTGCTGCCTGGACATCAGCGCGTCCCAAATCACTCCCAAAATGATCAAGCTAATAATACAGGATACCGGATGCGGCATCCCAGAAAAAAATTTGAACAAAATACATGAACCCTTTTTCAGCACCAAACAAGATCAGATGGGGACCGGCCTCGGGCTTTCCATTACCTATGGACTTGTAAAAAAACTGGGAGGCAATATATCGGTTCAAAGTACTGAAGGTGTCGGAACCTGTTTTACCATTACCCTGCCCATCAAAATTCAAGAAGGAAAATTAGCATGAAAGTGATTCTTGTGGATGATGAACAAAAATTTATCAACATGCTTGAAAAAAGACTGGCCATGAGACAAATTCAAGCAGATGTCGCGTTTACCGGTGATGAGGCGATTGAAAAAGTACGGAACACCCCCTATGATGTTGCGGTTTTGGATATCAAAATGCCCGGAATCAGTGGTCTTCAATTGAAAAAAGAATTGCGGGCCCTGAATCCGAATTTAAAAATCATATTTGTAACCGGACACGGCGCTGGTTTAGAATCCGGAGAAGACCCGGCTGAGAATGATATCTACCTGTCCAAACCCTTGGATATCGATATCCTGATCGCCAAATTAAACCAAGTTGCCAACTAGGGAGAGAAAAATGAATGACGCAATTAATTTTATGAATATAGAGGGACTCAAATTTTTTGGAAGAGTCAATGCAAGCATTTCCCATGAATTGAAAAACATTCTCGCCATCATCTCTGAGACCACCGGATTTCTCAATGATCTCACAGAACTGGCCAAACAGGGCAAAGACCTTAAGCTTTCATTGATTGAAAGCTGCAGCAAGAGCATTGCCGAAGAGATTCAACGCGGATTTACGACCATCAAGCAGATGAACAGTTTTGCCCATAATGTGGATGTCCCCATCAAAGAAACCAATCTAGGGGACCTTTTGGATCTGACCGTGAAATTATCAAAATTTTTAAGTTTTGCCAGCACCGTTCACACCCCTGCTCCAGATCAAAAAATGAAACCGGTTTTGACCTGCCCCTTTCTCTTGCAGAACCTGATATACCAGGTTTTATGTTTTGCCTATGAATCTGTCGGACCCGAAGGAAAGGTTGATATTTGTTTTAATTCAAAAGACGATAACGGCATTCACCTTCTTTTTTCACTTCCGGTAACAATGGAAACAAAAGACTTCCCAACCGAAAAAATTCAAAAATCGGCCGATGTTCTGGGAATAGCCATCACCGTGAAAAACTCAGAATTTATCCTGTGGATTCCCTTTTCCAGCGACAAAATAACACAAATGGCAAGCCTGTTATAAGCCACCCTATACCCATTAAAAAAAACGCTTAAAACAAAGGAGAAAAAAATGGAAAACAGCCCGAAAATCCATCTTCTAATGGTTGACGATGAAGTGAAGTTCCTGCAAACAATAACAGACCGGTTGAAATTAAAATTTTTCGAAATCACAACTGCGACGAACGGAAGTGATGCCATTGCGGCTGCCGAAAAAGGACAATTTGATGTTGCTGTCATTGACCTGCAGATGCCGGGGATTGACGGCGTCCAGGTCTTGGAAATCCTCAAAAAAACCCATAAGTACCTGGAAGTCATTATTCTGTCAGGCCATGCCACCATCGAATCTGCCGTCAATTGCACAAAACTGGGTGCTTTCAAAATTCTTGAAAAACCGTGTGACTTTGATACCTTTGTCGATGCCATAAGACAAGCCTACGAGAGACGGATGAGAAAAAAATTTGAACACGATCAGTTGGTGATCCAGGAAATCCAGGAGTTGGCACTGGGCCAGTCTCCTTTGGGAATATTGAGGGCATTGTCCAAAATGGAGAAAGACGAAAAATAATATTCCCCCGGGTCAAAAAAAACAGTAAAGGCGCCTTCGGATTAAACCGAATGGTTTCTGATAGCGTTGACTTTGACAGTCATCTGTTCGGATGTGAACGGTGTAAGCAAAAAATCAGCAGCCCCGGTTTTCATGGCCTCGGCAAACATCTTGTCGGACATATCCGGTGTCAATACCAGAAAGGGAATGCGTTTGAGACTTGAGTGATTCATTACCGCTCTCAACAATTCCAGTCCGTTTACCTTGGGCATGTCCAGATCCGATATGATAAGATTCACCGGATGCTCCATCAGAGCATCCAAGGCATCTTTACCATCAATGGCTTCGACAATATGATCATATCCCAGGTGGGTGAGTGTTTTTCGCAGCAGGCTGCGCATGAATCTGGAATCGTCCACAATAAGTACCACAAAAGAAGAACCCGTCATCTTAATCCTCGAAGCCTGGAATCGCAGGTTATTGTTTGTCCCGGTTTGCCGAAAAATGATAAGATCTGGAATCTTTGCTGCAGGCTACCAGGAAAAAAATGAGGTCGACAAACTATTTTATAAAAGAATACCATCCGCACAAATATTGTCAAGGACCAAACCACTCTTGCTTTTCAAAAATTATCCGGTTGAAAAACATTGAAAAAAAAAGCCCTTCCTTTTATCATTGAAAAAAAGAATCTTGGTTGCATGATTTTTTAACCCGAGCAGAGGAAATTGTCATGGTGGTCGGTGTCGGAATAATCAAATTCAAACTATATGGTGTCAGTTCTCTGAAGGAAAAACGCAGTATCGTTAAATCCATTGTCAGCCGGATTAAAAATAAGTTCAATATTTCCATTGCGGAAACAGACTTCAATGACAGCCATTTATGGACTCAAATAGGATTTTCCATCGTTGGCAACGATTCAAGGGTGGTGAATTCAAAACTTGACAAGGTGTTTAATTTGGCGGATGACTTGGGCCTTGCACAAATTACAGACACTCAAATGGAAATCCTTCATCTATGAATTTTGTATTAAGCCTAAGCGGCTCTTTCACCCCATCATCCTTCCTGAAGCATACAAAAATCACTTGTGGAACACGACCTCTTAGTAAACCTCAGGAAGGAAACAGAAAACGAAGATCGGCCAGTAGGTCGCCCACCTTTTTATAGGGTTCGCTAACCCCGGCAGAAAACCGCATCAAAATTTCGTTTAAAGGCTTTGGTATATAGGGATACAACTTACGCAGGTTGGCCACCCTATACCGGAACATCAACGACATGTCCTCTGAAATCAATGTGCTGTTAAAATCCGGATAATTCGAGGCCTGGAGACGGATGTCGTGTAAGGAATGCCTCCCCTTCCCCACCACCTGGTGAAGAACGTTGCCCAAACAAAATATATCAAATTCCAGACAGCTGACATCGTAATCAAAGTCGATCCATACATGCCTGCCTGTCTGGTTATTTACAATAATGTGATCGGCCCGAATATCACCGTGATGCAATCCATGCCCGTGCAAGGATAAAATCGCTTCAACGCTCTCAATAAACAATTGCATAACCCTGGAAAATTTCTGAAAATAATATTCCCTATGAGATATTTTTAGGTCCCTCAGATAGAAATACAGCGATGGTCCTTGTACGAAATCAATGATCCGCACGATGTTGCCGGCGCAATCTTCAACCGATAGGCCATGCATAAAATTAGGGTGTTCGTTCATTTTCAACAAAACAGCAGCCTCTTTTTCCGGGCTTCGTAAAAATTTGAATAGTGTCCCGCCGACTTTGTTGATGAATGTTTCAAGAAAGACCAGTTTGATAATCTTTTTTTCACCGGTTGTAAGATCAATGGTTTTTTTAACCCAGAACTTGGGTTGCTCGTCGATTCCGAACCGGCCTTCCCGTGCGTGGCCCGTTACAAGGTAGTCGTTTCCCGACAATCGCATGATATCACCTACATCAATTAACATGAATTCCGATGTGTTTTCAAAAATCTTAAGATTGCTGGAGGCTTTTCGCTGTGTCACCTCGCTGATACGTTGTTTGAGTGCTGACGGCTGTTCAAAAATCATATCCCTCTCCTTTCTTCCATGACGGACGAACGTTTTCAGATAAAATTTTTTAATCTGTTCGCCTAAACCATCTGAAGCGCTACAAGGCAATTATCATACCAATGCGGCTGATAAAATTAATTGGAAACCGAAAGGATACCCGTTCAAAAGATTAGGCGCTGCCTGTTAGAATGTTATGCTGTTTGAAAGAGTGGATATTTTTTCTTATACGCTTTTATGCTGTCAGATCTTTTTACAGAATGTAAAGAAACCGTTTTGGAATTTTTTTTTTGTAACCCCGCCATAAGCCTTCATGTTAGCCTGCAGTGCCTTTCCAGTCAATCTTCTGCACTGGCATGAATTTTGATTAAGACATGGGGAAAATCGTTCCACAAAAAATTGAATCCATTGCCCAGGCAAGCTGAAAAATTGTTTAGATATTCTTTATGTGAGCCTTTAAAGAAAATGGGCTTGAACATTATCAGAAGGAAGACCCCATGAAGCAAAAAAAACATAAAAACCGATCGGTAATAGATCGAAGATCGCCTTTTAACCGAAGAATATCAAGCCTTGCAAAATATCCTGATCAAGAGAAAAGAATGGGAAAAGACAGACGTCAGGGCTGGGAAAACAGATATGGATGGGTTTCATCAGACCAATGGAATGGTTCTTCCCTTTCTTATAAAAGTCCTCAGGCATACAGATCACCATCCTAGGGCGGTATCTATTCTCTGGGGGATACAATGAAAAAAGTCGCCCAATTGGAACACAGA
The DNA here is from genome assembly GCA_013792075.1 of Desulfobacula sp. Lineage (GTDB taxonomy): Bacteria > Desulfobacterota > Desulfobacteria > Desulfobacterales > Desulfobacteraceae > NBML01. The sequence goes on along the minus strand of VMSR01000020.1, from coordinate 4,070 downwards.
TTTTATAAATTTATAAATCTGAGCTTCTCTGTGCCTATATGGGATCTTTCTGGATTTCCCCCATGGCCGGGTGGGTTGCCAATGAATGTAAAAATTGCCGGGTGTGTTTGTTCATCTTGGATTTGAACAGCTCAACCACCTGCTGCATCACCACATATCCCAGTTTAAAATCCTGCTCAAACAACTGGATCATCTGATCGGAGGAAAGGGTTATTACCGTACATTCTTCTGCGCAAATGGCGGTAAAAGTGGCCAGAGAATCTCCGATAAGGGCCGAAACCCCGAATGTCTGACCCGGAGACAATTCATCCAGGGTCAAGGCCTTTCCCGAAGCAGATCTACAATTTGAAAATATTTTTCCGGTGACCAGCATATAAATGAGATGCAGCTTTTGATCCTGCCGGACCAGGATCGCCTCTTCATCAAAGGTCTCCAATTGTGCAATCCCACCAATTTTTTCAAGGACTTCGTCGGATAAGTCTTGTAAAAAATGAATTTTTTTAAGTATATCAATTCCAACCATTGTATTTTTCACCTTAAATTATTCTAATATGTCGGTGTTAATTGTTCAATATCATCAATGCGATGATTCAATTCCGGATGCATGTCCAGGGTTTTAATGATCATTCTCGCCCGGATATCCATGGTTCTTTTGTATTGTCCGGCCACACCCACCATCATGTAATAGGCAAGTTCCGGATGGGTTTCAAACAATTCAATCATCCGGGGGCCATAAAGGGTAATCACCTCACAGGGTTCCTGGCAGACAGCCGTATAGGAGGCTTTGGATCCTTTGAGAAGAGCGGATGATCCAAAAGACTGACCGGACTGAAGATTGTCCAGGATTACATCCACATCCGGATTTAAGGCGACTTTCAAGGCAACCTGCCCCATGATCAGCATATAATAGATGTCAATGGGATCCCCCACTGTAAACAATTGGGTATTAACACCATAGATGCTCAGCTGGGCTTCCTGGCCGAGAATAGCAAGCAGGTGATTCGGCACCTGCTTGAGCATGTTGATTCGTTTTAAATCTTCTATTTTTACCATGGGTACGTCCTGTTGCTCGGTTAAATATAATCTGGTTAAATATAATCAGGTTAAAATAAAAATCAGGAGAATAAAGGAAATGGCAGCCGCCGCTCCTATACCAATTGGCAGGGTTCCTTCGGAAAAATCATTATAAAGTTTTTCTTTCTTTATTTCCAGCCGCTTCCCCCGGTAGCCCAGGAGCAGCCAGAGATTGACCGAAACAAACAGGGCAATATTGACAGCGGCCTTGCTGAAAAAAGATGAAAACCCTTTGACAGATCTGATTAAAACCCATTCCGAAATCCGGTTCAATGAATTTAAGCCCTTATCCATTACTTTATAGGCAAACCGGCCAAACATCCGATAGGTCCAGTCAGCATCGATATTTTTACTTCTGACTTCAGGAACATAGTAACCCGAAAGGATCAGCAGGGTAAATGCCAGTGCACCGAATAAAAGAAGCTGCAATTGTCCCACCACATGGGCCCCTGTATAGGGCACATAATGAACAGGGAAGGGAAGCATGTTGTACAAGGGTTTATAGAACACTCCCAAACCAATACACAGGGAGGCTGCAATACCCATGGCAATCAGCATGTTTAAGGGCGGTTCCTTGGCACGGATGCCGGAATCATGACCAAAGAAGGTAAAGAAAGGCACCTTGATGCCGGCATGGTCAACCACACCCGTGGAGGCAAACTGGAGTATCAGCCAGACGATAAACAATTGCTCATAGCCCGATGCACTGACAATCATGGATTTGGATACAAATCCGGAGAAAAACGGAAAGGCCGAGATGGAGAGCGCCCCAACCATACAAAATACACAGGTTAAGGGCATTGTTTTATATAGCCCGCCAAGCTCGGTACACTTTATCTTACCGGTCATTTGAAGAACAGACCCTGCCGCCATAAACAAAAGGGCCTTATAAATAATATGGCAGAATGCATGGGCAACGGCACCATTTAACGCAAGTTCCGTCCCGATCCCGATGCCGACCAGCATAAACCCGACCTGGTTCATCAGACTATAGGACAATACCCTTCGGATATCATTTTCAAGAACGGCATAAAAAATAGGTAAGGATACCATCAAAGCGCCGATAACAATTAAAATGTCAGCCCCTGGAAAAGTTCTTATCAAAAGGTAAACAGCAGATTTTGTGGTAAATGCACTTAAAAAAACCGTACTTGTGGGCGTCCCGTTCGGATACGCATCCGGCAGCCAGGCATGAAGGGGAATGGCAGCGGCATTCAAAGCAATACCAATAAAAATCAGGTATGATTCAATCCCGGTGAGCCCGATATAATCAAAGGCAATGGTTCCGGATTTCTGGACATAAAGCACAATCCCGGCCAATAGGAAAAGGCCTCCGATCAAATGGACCAGAATATACCGAAACCCGGCTTCCCTTGATTCTCTGGTCCTGGATGCGATGATAAGGAAGGTGGAACTGACAGCCATTATTTCCCAAAAAAGATACAGGGATAAAAAGTCTCCTGCCAGGACAACCCCCAGCGTTGAACCGGCATAAATAAGCCCTGCCACGTGCTGGAGGTTGTCTTTCACCTGTAAGGCAAACAATACGCCTAGAAACGTCATTATGGTAAATACATAGGCAAATATCAGGGATAATTTGTCCACCCGTCCCATTATAAGCTCATACCCCCAGAATTCAACAATCCAGGTGTTGCCCAAAGAAAGGTTTAATAAGGTGATAAATACCACAACCGGTAACGCCAGCATATAAGCGGCTTTTGTCTTGCCCCCTAAAAATGGTATCAAAATTGCCCCGATTACAAGTATGAATGCAGGGGGTAGCAGGCTATTGATCATAATAATCCTCTTTGCGCATGATGATTTTTCTTAGAACCTTGGCAACAAATATCAATAGGACATAAGAAATAAACCCGTAAACAGCATAAAACCCATAAAAATGCGCAACTGAAAACTCGCCGTGCATGTCCACAAAAGCTTCTGCAATCAACACCAATACAAGGGCCACAAAAAAACCCTTGCGAAGCCGTTTGACATTTTCTGGGTTATCAAAAATGGTTAGTTCTTTTTTCATGAATTTTCCTTAACTCCTTGAATTTTTAATCAGGAAGCGGGTTACACATGTGAAAAAATAAAAATAAAATAAATCACTGCCAAACAGATGATGATGTGAAATGCTGTTTTGAATCCAGGAACCTCGTCATGGACCAGGATTTCATACTCTTCACCATTGAATTTTTTCTTTTTTATTCCCATATAAATATTTCCTTGAATTTATTCATAAATTTTATGAAAGGCCCAAACCAACCTTTATCAGGTTAACGAAAACCGTTGGATAAAAGAATAAAACAATTGAAATGACTGCTGTAACAATCAACGGAATTTTTTCATAATCCTCAATTATCGTGCGCAAAACTGCGCCCTTGTGCCCATAAAAGACTAACCCTGCCCCTGCCTCCTGGTGGTATATGTCAAAAAACCCCAGGGCCGGCCCTAGCTTTCTATGGTCGCGGCTCTTGGCCTCTTCCAAATTGTTCAGGTATTCCTCTAATTCTTTTTGTGTTTGGAAGCAGGTGCCATAGATTCTTTGGAGCATAGGATTGGTCTCTATTCCATGCCAGTAGGCACCAGCCACTGATAATAATTTAAAGGCCTTGATCTCGGCTGTGGAATCAATGTGCGGGCCGCGGCATAAATCTATAAAGTCTTTGCCTGTCTTATATATGGAGACCTTCTCATCCGCTATCTCGGAAATAAGTTCTACCTTATAACTTTCCTTTAATCTTTTAAATAAGCCCATGGCCTCTTTTTTAGAAATCTCTTCTCTTATGAACGCTAAATCCTGTTTAATAATCTGGCGCATCTTGGTTTCTATCTTAGCCAAATCTGCGTCGGTGAATGGCTCTTTTTTATCAAAGTCATAATAGAAACCATCCTCAATGGAAGGCCCAATGCCCAACTTGGCCTCTGGCCACAATTCTTTTACTGCCTGGGCCATGATATGGGAACAACTATGTCTTAAGGTATTTAAATCCATA
>VMSR01000033.1 GCA_013792075.1 Desulfobacula sp. | reverse complement strand
TTATGGTATATGTTTATATTGATCACATAAACATCACGCTACCGGGCAGATATATTTTGGACAAAAAAGACAAAAACAGCAATCTGATTCATATCAGTGACATCTTGAAATCAGCCCTTGGCAAATACAGACCTGCCAGGGATATGGAGATGACACGGATCTGGGATATTTGGGACGATGCCGTCGGCAGACCCATTGCCATGAATGCAAAACCAAACGCCTTTAAAGACGGGATTCTAACCGTGAACGTCTCAAGTTCCACCTGGATTCACCAGCTTAAATTCCTTGAACGGGAAATGATTGCAACCCTGAACAAACAAATGGACAAAGATCTGGTCAAACAGATCCGGTTTAAAATTGGTAAAATCCACAGTTGATACTTTTTTTGAAAAAAAAATCATAACCTATCAACCGGAAACAGGATATCGCTATTCCATGGATCCTGTTATTCTTTCGGCCCATGTGACTCCTTTCGCGGGGTGCAAAATTATTGATATTGGATGCGGAAGCGGTATTATCCCCCTGATTCTGGGATCAAGATTCACGGATGTTCAAATTATAGGCGTCGAAATCCAGTCCCAGCTGGCCGAATTTGCAATCCAAAACACAGATCAAAACCATTTGTCCGATCGTATCCGAATTCTGAATAAGGATATCCGAGCTACAACGGCTTTTGATACCCTGGGTCCGGCCGATATTGTCATTTCCAATCCCCCCTATATAAAAAAAAACGCAGGACGGCTAAACCCGAATCTCCAGAAAGCAATTGCCCGGCATGAACTCAAACTGGAACTTTCTGATTTTTTTTCAAGTGCCCACAGGCTTCTGAAGCCCGGCGGGCAAATTCTTTTTATTTTCCCTGCACAAAGGTTGACCGATATTTTTCTGGCCATGCAGCCCCTTGATTTTCAATTGGACTGGCTTCGGTTCATTCACACAAGACAAAAAAACAATGCCGGACTGGTAATTGTCTCGGGGTTTAAACAGGGCCATGGACCCTGCGTTATCAGGCCTCCCCTGGTTGTATATGACAATAAGAATAATCCAACAAATGAATATGCCGCCATGTTTAAACCTTGACACGAAGAGAAAAAGAGTCTATTTTGCCTTGAATTAATTGACTGCGGAGAGGTGACCGAGCGGCTGAAGGTGCACGCCTGGAAAGCGTGTGTATCTTAACGGGTACCGGGGGTTCGAATCCCCCCTTCTCCGCCACACAGCAATTAGCGGACATCCATGTCATACCAAGTACTAGCATTAAAATACCGGCCCCGGACATTTGAAGAAGTTGTTGGTCAACCCCATGTAACCTTCACCCTCAAAAATGCAATCCTTGCAGACCGTGTTGCCCACGCCATTTTATTTACCGGCCCCAGGGGCACGGGAAAAACCACCATTGCCAGAATTCTGGCCAAGGCCATGAATTGCAAAACCGGCCCCACCCCAACCCCCTGCAACCTCTGTAAAACCTGCAAGGATATCATTGAAGGACATTGTTCGGATGTGTTTGAAATTGACGGCGCATCCAATAACAGTGTGGATCAGATACGGGATCTTCGGGAAAATGTCACCTATATGCCGGCAACGGCTCCCTACAAGATATATATTATTGACGAAGTCCATATGCTGTCCACGGCTGCCTTTAATGCGTTGTTGAAAACCCTTGAAGAGCCCCCTGAACATGTAATGTTCATCTTTGCCACCACGGAAGTGCATAAAATACCGGCCACCATTCTTTCCCGATGCCAGCGCCATGACCTGGGCAGAATTCCCCTTGAACAAATTTCCGATCATTTAAATTGGCTTTGCACCAAGGAGGGGTTTACCCTCTCAAGGGAGAGCCTGGACCTGATATCTCTTGAAGCGGACGGCTCTATCAGGGATGCTTTAAGCCTTCTTGACAGGATATTGTCTGCCGGCCCGGACAAACAGATTGATCATGGCAAAGTGGTGGAAAACCTCGGGGTGATGGACCGAACCCTCATGTACGATATTTCAACAGCCGTATTTCAAAAAGACGGGGCACAACTGATCCGTATGGTTGAAATTGTGGATGATTCCGGTCTTGATTTGAAAAAATTTTTCTCGGATCTTATTCTTCATTTCAGAAATTTAAACGTCATCAAACTCTGCGGCCGACAACATTCAGCCATCAATCTTTCCGATGTTGAAAAATCAAAGCTCTCCCAGGCCGTGCAAGACCTGTCCCCCACCTATCTGGGAATGCTGCTGCAATTGCTGTTAAATGAAGAATCCTTGGTAAAATTTTCTTCCCACACCAAAACAGCTGTGGAAATGGTTCTGCTCAAGCTGATCCAGATCAACCCAGGCGCAGAATTGGAGCAGATTATTGACAAATTGGATCTTCTGGCCAGACAAATTGATTCAAAACTGACCGAACCAAAAGAGTATGCAAATGGCAAGACCGATGCCAGCATCACATCGACAAAACCCGAAATAGCGGACACGCCGACAGAAACCAACTCTCCCATTACTTCCATGGAATCAATAAAATCCTTGGCCACCCCATCCTTGCAAACAGAAGACACCAAGCCTTTTTCTGCCCCAATGGCATCGGCCCCGAAAACCTGGACCGATTTTTTAAGTGAAATTGAAAAAAAACTGCCGTTTATATTTGCCCTGCTTTCAAAGGGCCAGGTGGACACGTCAGGAACCGACACCATCCAGGTGCACCTATCCAACTGCACGGCCTTTGACAGGTCCCGACTCAAAATAAAAAAAGAAGAACTGGTCACCCTTTGTAAAAATTTTCTAGGCAAATGCCTTGAAATCACCATTCTATCCAAGACAGAACCCCCTGGCCTTCCGGATAAGGAAAAGGCCAAGTTATCGGCCATAGCGCACAATCATCCGCTTGTTCTTGATGCCCAGCGCATCTTTGATGGTGAAATTATCAATTAAAAAAAGTGGTATTCACACAGGAGTCTTAAAAATTATGAACAATATGAACACAATGATGAAACAGGCCCAGAAGCTTCAGAAAAAAATGCTGAAAACCCAGGAAGAACTGGTAAAAAAGACGGTGGAAGCCGCTTCCGGAGGCGGCATGGTAAAGGTAATTGCCAATGGCGGCCAACGGATAGAATCCATTGTCCTTGAAAAAGAAGTGGTGGATCCGGAAGATATTGAAATGCTCCAGGACCTTGTCATGGCGGCTGTCAATGACGCCTTAAAAAAATCCCAGGACATGGTTTCCGCTGAAATGGGCAAGCTCACCGGCGGACTCAATATTCCCGGCCTGTAGGCATCTGTGACACATTATCCCGAAGCCATTTTAAAGCTTATCAATTCCCTGTCCACCCTGCCGGGTATTGGAAAAAAGACAGCCGAAAGGCTGGCCCTTCACATCCTGTATGCGCCGGACCATGAGGCCGCAGCCCTGGCAGGAGATATTATTGAACTCAAGGCCAGTGTCCGGCTCTGTTCATCTTGTTTTGCCTTAAGTGACAACTCCCTTTGCCGGATATGCACCGATCCGATACGGGACCCTTCTGTGATCTGTGTGGTTGAAAATCCCACAGATATGGCTGCCATTGAAAAAGCCAATGCATTCTCAGGCCTTTATCACATTTTAGGCGGTGCCTTGTCCCCCATTGACGGCATCGGCCCCAAGGACATCCGGTTGGCGGAATTGTTCAATCGGGCTGATCCTAAAAAGGTAACAGAGATCATTCTTGCGACAAAAACCAATGTCGAGGGAGAATCTACGGCTGCCTACATCCAGGATCGACTAAAATCAAAGGGAATCACCCTCACACGGATCGCATCCGGAATTCCCATGGGGGGAGATTTGCAATATGTAGACCCCCTGACAATGCAAAAAGCAATGGAAAAACGATATGGATTCTAAAGGCACCACGGCCCAGGACATATTTGAATGTCAGCTCTGCGGAGACTGCTGCAAGGGATTCGGAGGCACCTTTGTGACCGATCAGGACATCGGCAGGATCGCCTCTTTTATCAATGCCGACCCCAAAACATTTGTTTCCGATTATTGTGATTATTCAGGATCAAGACCCGTATTGACACTGGGCACCACTGGATTCTGTATTTTTTTTGATCCGGAAAAACAATGCACCATCCACCCGGTCAAGCCTTATATGTGCCGGGCATGGCCTTATATTAAAACCATCATTAAAAACCCTGAAAACTGGAACGCAATGGCCAATTCATGCCCGGGCATGAAAAAAGATGTCCCTCCCAAGGACCTTGAGAAAATTGTTGCCCATGAATCTCAAAAGCTGGACCTCTCCCTGGAATAACCTTCCCCCCGAAACCAACAAAAGATTCTTCGGTTGACTTTGTCCCTGCTCTCTTGATAAATTGTGCGGGTTGCAACCCTTTGAACAAAAAATACCGGAACAGACAAGACATCAGCAAAAAAAGGATATCCTGACTTGGGAATCATGGAAAAACAACAGAACGAACCGGGTGAAATTGTCTCCCTTCTATTGAAGGAAGGCCTGCTGACAAAGGAAAAGGCCCTTTACGCCATGCGGGTAAAGTCCAAGCTCGCCCCGGATAAAACCCTGATCGACACCCTGAAAGATCTGAAATATATCAATGAAAACCAGGTCAAGAAGGTCTTGCGCGCCAACCATCTTTCCCTTCGCATTGGGGATCTTCTGGTTGAATTGGGATATCTGACCCGGGAAAAACTCAATGCCGCACTCAATATCCAGAAAACCCAGAAAGACAAACGAATTGGACAGATAATCGTTGAAAACCAATTCATGAGTGAAAATGTTTTCATTGACGCCCTTTCTGTTCAGCTTGGGTTTCCCTTTATTGACCTGTCCATTGAGGATGTGGACAGCAGTGTCATTGAAAACATTCCCATCAAGTGGTGTATGGCCAATAGTTTTTTGCCCGTAAAAAAGATCAAGGGAAAAATCCTGGTTGCTTTTGCAGACCCTTTCAGTAAAACCGATATCCAGGGAGCCAGAAAACTATTTGGCAAAAATTTTGTCATGGCCATTGCCGCTCCCAACATGATTGAAAAAAAACTGGAAAAACTGGGTTCCGGCAGCGTCCGGCCCAAATCCGTGGTGGATGAAAATACCGCCATTGGTATTGTGGAGACCATCATCGGAAACGCCATTGACCAGGGGGCCAGCGATATCCATATCGAACCCTTTGAAGAAAAGCTCCAGGTAAGATACAGAATAGATGGCATTCTGGTTCCTTATAAAATGTTTCCGGCCAATGCCGCCACCATGGTTGCCTCCCGGATAAAGATATTGTGCAAAGCAAATATAGCGGAAAAAAGGCGACACCAGGACGGCAGAATGACCTTTGAACACAAGGGGAACCCGTTAGACTTAAGAATATCCATTTTTGTTACGGTGTTTGGTGAAAAAATTGTATTGCGAATTTTAAACCGAATTGATCAGATCATAAAATTCGATCAGATCGGGATGCAGCCCAAAATGCTCGAGCGATTCAAAAGAGATGTACTGAATGTCCCCAGCGGCGTCCTGATCATCACGGGCCCGACGGGGTCCGGCAAAACAACCACCCTTTATTCCTGCGTATCGGAGATCTCCAATCCCCAAATCAGTATTGTGACGGCCGAAGACCCTGTGGAATATGTGGTGGAAGGGATTTCCCAGTGTTCCATTGATGCGGGTATCAACCGGACCTTTGAAGAGACCCTTCGCCATATTGTACGCCAGGACCCGGATGTTATCGTTATCGGAGAAGTAAGGGATAATTATTCAGCCGGCGTGGCAGTTCATGCAGCGCTCACAGGGCACAAGGTATTAACGTCCTTCCATACGGAAGACAGTATCAGTGGATTGATACGCCTGATGAACATGGAGATTGAAGCCTTTCTTATTTCCTCCACCGTGACCTGTGTCCTGGCCCAGCGATTATTAAGACGGGTCTGCCCCCATTGTCAACAACCCTATAAACCTTCCTCGGCAGATCTGAAGCTTCTGGGATACGGTCCGGACGATATGGGAAAAAGCACACTGATGAAAGGAAGAGGCTGTCCTATCTGCAACCACACCGGCTACAAAGGCAGGGTGGCTATTTATGAAATGCTGGTGCTAAATGAGTTTGTCAGGGAAGCTATTTTAACAAGCCGATCCAGTTATGATTTGAGAAAAATCAGTATCGAAACCGCAGGGCTGGTGACATTGATGGAAGATGCCCTGTCCAAGGTTTCTTCAGGGATCACAACTTTAGAAGAAGCCTTCAGATGCATCCCCCGACTGCTTGCGCCCCGTCCCATCCAAGAAATTAACAGATTGTTAGGAGTGTCCTGAACATGCCGCAAAAAACCAGCATCATTGAAATCATAAAACAGCAGATCCAAAAAGAGGACTCCTTACCTGTCCTCAGCCCCAAGGCCATGAAAATCCAGGGAGAAGCCACAAAAAATGATCCGGATTTCAATGTACTGGCCCGGATGATCCGCCTGGACCCCACACTGACAAGCCAGATTCTCAAAACGGCCAACTCTCCTTTTTATCGGGGCCTGGGAGATGTAGACACCATCAAGGATGCCATTATACGCCTGGGGCAGAATGAAATGATCAATATCATCATGAAAGTGGTACACCAGCAAAATTTCAAATCGAACAACCCCCTAATCCGCTCATACCAGAGCCGCTTGTGGAATCATTCTGTTTCCTGTGCCATTGGAACTTTGTGGACAGCCAAGTATCTGTCCCTGGGTGAATTAATTCCCAAAGCCTTTATTGCAGGCCTTTTGCATGATATGGGAAAACTATATTTGTTAACCGCCCTGGAAAAAATCCTTGAATCGGAAACCGCCGCGTTTAAGCCGCCCCCGCAACTCATTGAAAAAATTCTCGACAGCCTCCACTCAGTGCTGGGATATTCACTTCTCACCAAATGGCATCTGCCCGAACGATACCGAATCATTGCACGGGACCACCATGCAACAGAATACAACTATTCAGACCTTCTATTGTTGATCGTAAGGCTTGTGAATGCAGTGTGCAAAAAAATGGAAAAAAATGATCCCGGCGCAGACCTTGCCGGAATTGTCAGCTCAAAGGAGGCCGATATTTTAGGCATGCCTGAAATAGGGGTGGCAGAGCTTGAAATTGCCCTGGAAGATGCCAGAACCAACAGACCCATGTGAGAATTTTGTTCTATGGGCTCTTCAGACCTGAAAACTGCCGGGCGATGCTGTCCCGCTCATATACGATCTCAACCCGTCGGTTTCGGGCCCTGCCCTGGGCAGTATCATTGGTGGCCACAGGATGGTATTGGGCATAGCCTTCGGCAGAAATAAACTTGGGCGGTACCCCGTTCTGGACCAGCAGACGGACCACGGTGGATGCCCTGGCACTGGACAATTCCCAGTTTGAGGGGAAATAAGCCGACGATATGGGCTCGCTGTCCGTATGCCCTTTTATCTTGACCTGGTAGGCAAGCTTGGACAAAACAGAGGCCACCTTTTGAAGGATATCCAGCCCTTTTCCACTCAGCTGGGTCCCTCCCTGGGCAAAAAGAAGCAAATCCGACATGGTAATGACCACACCGTCTTCGGTTTTGGTGACACTTACCTCACCGCCAAGCTTGTTGAACAACACCAATTCCCTGATCTCGGAGACAATCTCCTCCATTTCCTTTTCAATCATTCCGCCCAGCTCATCTATTTGCTGGTTCTCCGAAGGTTCTTCGGAAGGAACCGCATGCATGGTCAACCCCTCCCGGGTTCCTGACTCGGGCACGGCCTGGGAGCCCAAGGCACTTCGCAGGGACTGCACCAACTCCTTATAGGTCTCCTGCTGGGTGGTGCTCATGGCAAAGAGCAGAACAAAAAAACACATCAAAAGGGTTACAAGATCGGCGAAGGTGGCCATCCATGCAGGCGCACCCGGGGCCCCCTTTTTCCCCTCGGCAGGCGGCGGAGGTAAAGTTATCTCTGCTGCTGCTTCTGTGCCGGTTTCATCAGCCATGGTTTATTCTCTTTTTTTTAATGTATTATTTTTTTTCTTCCGGCTTGCTTTTGGACAGATACACCTTGAGCTTATCTTCCATAAGTTTAGGATGCTCGCCTTCCCTGATCGAAAGAATTCCTTCAAAAATGATATTCATATTGGTAATTTCTTCTTCATTTCTTCCCCTGAGTTTATCACTCATGGGAATAAAAAACAGATTGGCCATAATCGCCCCGTAAAAGGTGGTGATCATGGCCACGGCCATCTTGGGCCCGATGGAAGAAGGGTCATCCAGATTGGCGAGCATCTGGATAAGGCCGATCAGAGTTCCGACCATCCCAAAGGCAGGGGCATACCCTCCCATGCTGGAAAAAATGTCCGCCCCCGTATCCAGCCCTTTTTTGGTCAATGCCATCCTTTTCTGCATAATGGCGGCAATATCTCCGGTTTTTACCCCATCCACCGTCATCTGAAGCGCCTGGGCAAGATAGGGGTCCGGGGTGGTCTGAATATCCCCTTCTATGGACAGCAGACCCCCTTTCCTGGCTTTATTGGATATTTCAACCAGATTGGCAATAATATTTTCAGGCTTTTCAATTTTAAACATAAAGATTTTTATGCTTGTTTTGAACATCCCTAGAAAATCAGACAAGGGGTAGCCGACCATGGTGGCGGCAATGGTTCCTCCCACAACAATGAGAACGGACGGAATATTGACAAACATCATGATACTGCCGCCCAAAAGTATGGTGCCCAGTATAAACCCAATCCCTGAGACAACACCGATAATCGAAGCAAGGTCCATTTTTTAAGCCTTTATGTAAATTATTTCATCCACAGGGTACTCCCTGTGATATTGTATAATCTTATCAATTGCATCCTGTGTCAGCAATGTGTTCACAGAAAAAAGTTTGGTCCCGTTGGATGTAAACAACGCGGTTCCCAGTCTCATTCCGGGTTCAAGCTGTTCAACCCCCACTCCCCTTACCCGGTGTGCATCGGATCCCATGTGAAGCACGGCATATTTTTCAAGCCAGCTCACAATGGCAGGATCAAGCCTCGAACCGGACAGGCTCTCCAAAGCCGCCATCAGATCTTCCAGGGAAAGGACATCGGGACTGTCCTTCAGCCTGTCAAAGGCATCGGCTCCGGCAAGTATCCGGGAGCCCAAGGGGATAAGATTTTTCTTCAATCCGTCTGGAAATCCAGTCCCATCGGCGTTTTCATTTAAAAACCGGATC
>VMSR01000037.1 GCA_013792075.1 Desulfobacula sp. | reverse complement strand
AGGCCCCGAAAAAAGTATCGATAATCGTTATCTTCCTGTTTCTGGGAATCAGTTTCTTCCGGCACGTATTTTTTTGTTGTAAATAAACAAGACTCCAGTGGATATTTCGCAAAAAATCATACCCGGGTTTTAACAGCGTTTTAAACCGCGATTTCAAACCATTTCTTACGTTGATGTGTTTGTTCTGATTTTTGAAATACCGGGCCAGCACTTTTTTTTGTTCAGGGGTCTTTACAATGATCGTGGTAATATTTTTGTGTGCATCAATGCGCTTTACCAGTTCAAGACAGCACAAATCATCGAACAAGGCACTGATATAATTATTCCGGCTTAAAAGATTGTTCACCTGCCAGTAGATACCAGTGTCTGCCCGTTTATGAATTTGGGCGATCAGATCATGGTAGTCCTCCATGATCTCATCAACGATCCGCTCCAACAGCTGAATGTGCTCAATGGACAGATTATTTAAATCCAATAGGGTCATCATCTTCAGTTTGAAACAATTGTGTCATACATCAATTTAATATCCTGCTCGCCGGAAAATGTTACCAGAGAAAACCGGATATCCGGCAAATTTTCTTCCAGTATCTGTCTGGCAGGCGCAACAAAAGAATTTCCATATAACAACACGGCTGATTCCAGGTCAGACCTGTGGCCGAAAAATGATTGCTGAAGCAAGGCCATCTTATCCAGGGCAGACGTCCTTTCCAATGAATCAATGGAAAATTGCTGCCCCCTCTGAAGAATGCACAAATGTTCAGGTTTTGCCTGAAAGACAATTTTTTCCCTGAATTGTTTTTCTTGTAAATCCACCCGCATGCCGGGGTTCAAATACCGGTAAACTTTGACCGGTATCCCCCCCGGCCATATCCGGCCAGCGGCTTTGTCTAAAAAAAGACGGAGATTCTGGGGCAAGCGTGTCTTTATCTGAGTGGAAAGATATCGGGAAAGCCAGGGCAGGATATCAAAATGGTATTGGTTGATCACAATATGCATTTCCATCAAAAAAAGTTTCTGATTTGCCAAAAAAAACTTATCATCACTTAAATAATTCCATCCCTGTTGTAAAAAAGAAAGAAGAATCGGGGTTTTCCCGATCCCCTGGTGACCGGACAAAATAATGGCCTTGTTTTCTTTTACAACCACTGACCCGTGGCACAGCAACCCCATTTTCATTTTCAGGGCCAGTTGAAAACAAAAAAGCAAGATGCCATAAAACACATTCTCCCGTCCCAAAAAGGATCGATAATGGATCTCGATGGTGGCACAAGCGGATAGGAAAATGCAGATATCGGGTTTCCCCTTGTGGAGAAAGCAGGCCGCCTTTCCCTGTGTGTAATCCATCATGGTGAACCCGAAAATATGATTCAGGTGCCTGGCAAACGGATCAATGGGGGGAGAATCCGCCATGGGAAGAATTTTTATATCCGGCTGCAATGGAGCAGACCCATCTGTTTCAACAACAAATTGGCCCAGATTGGCCTTAATTTTTTTTCTGAAATGCTCGGGAAGCCCGGGGGCTGAGACCGAAATCAAATCATAAAAACGCATGACAAAGGGCGTCATCAATTAATTCTCTGGAGATTGTGCCAAGTTGTACAAAAATACCCCATCAATGCCATAGGCAATAAATTGATACCCCTGGGAAATTTTCTGTTTTAACAACGCCGTGTCGGGCTGGACCACGTGGTAACCGGAAGGAATTTTGGCTGTACTGCAGCAGCGTTGAATTTTTTCCAATACGTCTTGAAACTCGGGCCGGTCAAATTGGCCGGTCATTCCCATGGAACCGGACAAATCATAGGGGCCCACGATAATGGCGTCCAGGCCGGGTGTGATTAAAATTTTTTCAAGGTTATCCACCCCTTTGATACTCTCAATCTGGGCCACGATAAAAATATTGTTTGCATGGGCCTGGGCATAGGCGTCAAATTTTTTCCCAAACAGATTGGCCCGGGAATACCCCACGCCCCGGGTTCCGTCAGGCGGATAAAAGGCCTGGGAGATACAGCGTTTCAAATCATCTGCAGATTCGACCATGGGGATGATAAACCCGCTGGCACCGGCATCCAATGCCTGTTTTATTTCCTTGGACCGGCCCCTGGCAAGCCTGACAAAGGGCAATGTTCCTCCCAGCTCCAGGGCCCTGAACAGGTCCGGCAGTCTGGACAATGAGAAATGGCCGTGCTCCAGGTCAACGGCAATCCAGTCATAGCCGGCATTTCCCATTATTTCAGCCACGGAAGCATTGTCTATCTGCATCCATGATCCCAGGGATACGCCTTTGTCTTTAAGCGTTTGACGCATTTTTGCCACAGTGGTTTTACCCATACAGTTTTCCTTCCATAATCTGCTTAAAATCATTGGCCCAGTGGATGTGCGGGTATTTCTTGAGCAATGGGGCCTCCTTGTCGGGAAGGATGCCGATAAAATCCACCCCGCACCCGACAGCTGCCCCATAATCACTGGATGCATCCCCGAAAAACAAGCAATCCGCTGTATTGTACCCATAGGTTTCTAAAATCCATTCAAGGTTTGCCTGTTTGCTTTTCCCGGATCCCAGGATTTCCCTAAAATAGGGCTCCCAATTCCTTGCCTTGACAATGCGTTTCAATTCATCATCAGGAGTGGCGGAATCCACATAACAAATGATATCCTGGTCCCGGCAACTCTTTAAAAAATCTTCCGCCCCAACAATTTCAGGAGAGGCAATCACCTTTTCCACCACCAGGGCTGAAAAGCGTTCGCACAGGGATGCGAGCCCTTCCCTATCCAGTTCCAGGTTTAAATAATGGCGATAATAGAATAAAAATTTTTCAGTCCGGGTCATGCCCCCGTGGTGCCGGTGATGGGTAACAACCTGCTGCTGAATCTCTTTCCCCCATTCTTCAAACACAGCTTCAAAGGCCTTTGTCTTAACCTCCACGGAATCGGCCAGCACCCCGTCAAAATCAAAAATAACGGCTCTGTATGATTTGCCTCGCAATTTCACACGCCCCATGTCCTATTTATATGTTTTATAGATCACATCATCGGCCATCAATCTGGCCACTTCCTGCCGGTCATTTTCCGTATCCACGGACTTGGAAACATAAAGCGACGGCACCATCCTCACCTTGTACCCATGCTGCATGGCCCGAAGCATCTCAACGGACTCCTGTAGTTCCAAAGGGGTTTCGGCCAGTTCATGGTTGAATTTTTGCATGAAATGCCATCGAAAGGGCATGATACATACCTGTTTCCACCAGTCGCACCGCGCCTCCTCATGGGCAATGGAGGGGATGGGGGACCGGGACATATACATGGCATTCATGTTTAAATCACAGACCACCTTTATTTCTGCGGGATCTTTCCATTCGTCCTTCTCAATTTTGCGGCACAGATTGCTCACAAAAAGGTCCTTTTCCTCCAGAAGCGGCTTGATGGCAAGATCGATCATCTCCGGATGTACCAGGGGCTCATCTCCCTGGATGACCACCACGATATCCTCGGGTTCCAGGTCATATGTTTCCGCAGCCGTTGCCACCCGAAGTCCTGCACGGGAAATTTTGGGATCCGTCATCACCACCTTGCCGCCGAATCCTTCCACATGGTCTTTGACTTCGGGATCGCAGGCAGCCACAAACAAATCCGTTGCATATCGACTCAGGGCGCATCGCCGGTAAACATGCTCCACCATGCTTTTGCCCAGGATATCACACAAGGGCTTACCCGGAAACCGTGTGGATGCCATTCGAACGGGGATACCCAACATTATTTTCATGGTTTTTTCCTTATGGTAAAATGTGAGTTTCTTCTGTTTTCCGGATATCTTCTATCACCTCTAAAATTCCCTGGCCCATGTCATAGTATGTTTCCGGGGTTATCCGCCGGGCAGCCTGTGGGGTATAGGAGTATGGGGTTATCTTATAGTGATGTTTATCCATGCCGGGTTTATAGGTAATTTTAAGTTGATTGTTAAAAATTTCATTGATCAGGGTTAACAGATCCTTTGCTTTAATACGCTGGGGGCCTGTGATAATCAAATGGCTGTTCGCATATTTTTTGTCTAAAATTTTAACACACAAATCTGCAGCATCCTTCACATGGATATACTCACGCACGGCATCTTCATCCCCCTGGCGGATGATTTCACCGGTTGTAAGGGCCTGGTGAACCATTTTGTGAATTCCGTTAAAATAATTGGCCCGAGGTCCGTAAAGGGATCCAAACCGCAATATGGAAAATTTCAAGCCGAACTCTTTGGAATACTCTTCTATCAGCTTTTCACAGGTCTGCTTTGAGATACGGTAAAAACTGCCCAGCTCACTGTACACATAAATCGTACTGGCAAACACCAAGCGTTTGATATGGTTTTCAACGCAGGCATTTAAAAAATTTAAAGTGCCCCCGATATTCAACTGAATGGTTCTGGCAGGATCCTTGGTAGATGAGCCGATATCCGCTTCCGCTGCAAGATGGTACACATGATCACAGCCTTTCACGGCTGCATGCACCGCATCATAATCACAGATGTCGCCAATGATCATTTTTTGAGACGGCTTCAGAAAGGGATATTCAACACGATCAAAGATAGACACATCATATCCGTTTTGCGTGAGGGAATCGGCAATATGGCCGCCGAGAAAGCCGGAACCGCCTGTTACCAATATTTTTTCCATGGCTTACATCCTGTTGATTAAAAATTTGAATCCATAACGCATAGGCCTTTGAGCAGATTGTCAACCGCCATTTCTTCCATGGCAACCCGTGCCTCAACAGCATAGGAACCGATGTGGGGCGTCAGGATGACCCGATCCGATTCAGCCAGGCTTCCGGAATAGGGTTCCTGGTCAAACACATCCAGGCAGGCACACCCTACCCTGCCGGCCAAAATCGCTTTTGCCAGTGCTGCTTCCTCAATCATCCCGCCCCTGGCCGTATTGATGAGAATCACACCCTGTCTACACCGGGCCAGTTCCTCCTGCCCGATAAGGGCAACGCTGCCATCGGCATGGATCGAAATAATGTGGGCCGTGGCAATCAAATCCTGTTTTTCAACAGATCTTGCCCAGGAGACATCCTTGGAAACCGGGTCATGGAAGACGATGTGGGCACCAAAGGCATGGCAAAGAGATCCAACCCGTTGGCCAATGCTGCCAAATCCCAATATCCCGATTGTTTTTCCCTTTAGCAGCCCGCCCATATGCTTTTGCCAGATACCGGAACGAAGCTGCCTGTCATGCAAGGTCAGCTTTCTCAATGCCGAAAGCATCAGTCCAAGGCACAATTCTGCCACGGCATCATTTAAAACCCCTTGTGTCCTGAACACCTGAATGCCCAGACGGGCAGCCGCGTTTTTGTCCACATTGTCCCACCCGACCCCCACCCGGGAGACCACTTTTAAGCAATTTTTCCCTGATTCCAACACCTCCTGTGTCACGGGTTCAGTTCCTGCAAGCAATCCCACGGGCTGGTATTCGATCACCAATGATTTGAGTTCCTCCCCAGACAATTTCCGCTTAAAGGGGTTCAATACCGGCTTCAAATTATTTTCTGCCAATTTTTCCAATAGCCCGGGTGCAGAGGTACCAAAACTTGTGGTCGTGCACAAAATATGCTTCATATCCTAAAAGTCCTGTGAATGATTATACTGTCATAAAATTTCTTCTTGTATGTCAGCGATTATGGTGCAGGGGGCTGCATCACTTTTCTCCACCCGAATCGGGCATACCACCACCTGATGTATCCTGCTGTTTTTACCCAATCCTGACAGATCCATGTCCTCGATGATCAAAATGGGGGCATCGTGGTCGAGAAACGCCTTATGGGATTTTCTACCGATCTTTCTGGAAGCAAAACTTGAAAGGGATATCCCGTCAAACCCGATCATTTTTAACGTTGGGCATTGGGCCCGGAAAAAATCAGCCAGGCCAGGCTCAAACCCAGGGTTTTCCATCATATATTCCCTTTGTTCCCGTTTTTTCCAGAAACCGGTTTGGACGAGCAGCAGATCCGTGTTTCCCGGGATCTCAAAGGCTTTGAAGTCCTGTTCCCCAATAATGTGTTTATCGGCCACAGGCGGCAATACAAGGTGACAGACATTATTGCATACCCAGAAATCGGCCGGATATTGATCCAAAAATTTCCCGTTCCCGGAAAAATGCCGGGGAGCGTCCACATGGGTGCCGATATGGTTGGACAACTTCCAGTACTGGGTATTACAGCTGTCCCCCCGGGTCATATCCTTATGCACCTCCCGGACCAGGGACATTCCATTTCCGTAAACCGGTGTGGTTTCACTCAATACATATGACAGATATACAAACCCCATGCTCTCCCATACCATCAAAACAGAGCGATTTCCAACCCTATTTCATGGAAACCCTGATATTGTCAATTTTTGTTTTCCCCAGACCGGCCCCCCGTATTCTGGGGGTGATATACATAACCCCGGAAGGAATCGTGACCTCAACCCGGGTAAGGCTCCATTGCCCGGGTATCGGATCAAAGCTTTTTTCGCCCATTTTTTTTTGAACCATTACGCGTTGATAATCATAGCCGATCACCTGCAATCTTATTGTCTGTTCCGGAAAATCTTTCATCAAGACAGCCTCAAAGGACAACCTGTCCCCGGGGGTTACCCGGATATAAACCACCGGAGAAATATACCAGGATTTCAGGCTTCTGCTCAAAATGGCAAAACAGGCTGAGCCCTGGTAACCGTTTTCACTGGATTCTATGTCGACCATCCCCTTTTCCTGCATCCAGATATGATACCAGCGTGAAAAATAATGCCAGCGGTTAAAATCATCGGCCATAATGACGCCTGGCCCGGAAGCCGTCAGGGTATCGTCCCTGACAAGGTATTTAAACGGCACATATTGATGCAGGGAATATTGTTTTGAAAATTCAAAGGGGAGCCTGCTTTTAAAATAATAGGCCACACAAAAAAGCGCAAAGGTCAGGCTGACGATAAGAAGTCCCTTGATCAGAAAAGAGAATATGCGGTTCATCTTCCCCCCATTTCGGCATCCGGCCGAATAAGGTCCACCCATTTTTTTTGCTGCCCGGGTGTTGAAAAATCCAGGGACCTTTTGTATCCGGCGCGCTCATAATGGACTCTTAATTCCGGATCCTGCAGCAGGACGAGGATGGCCTCTGCCATACATGTTTCCGGAAAATCCAGGGGAGCATCCAAGCTCGGGTCAACTGTTTTCAAGGGGGGCGTCAATACCCCATTGGCAGCAAAATCAATTGTTTTTGTTTTGCATTGGTAATCAGAGCCAGGGCTGAGTATTTCCCGGGGACCGGATACACAGTCCACTGACACCACCGCTGTTTTCAGGGCCATGGACTCCAGGAGAACATTGGGAAACCCTTCTGACTGGGATGTCAGAACAAATATGGCAGCCCTGGCGATCCAGGGAGCGGTATTTTCCTGAAACCCGGGCAGGACAACCGAACCCTGCAGCCCAAAGTGGCGGATCATGGTTTCAAGGGATGAACGCAGAGGCCCGTCTCCAAGGAGTACCAGTTTTACTCCCGGTCTTTTCCGGCTCACGCGTTTGAACACCCGTACCAGATTTATAAAACCCTTTACCGGCTTGAACCGCCCGCAAGCCACAATGAATTCGCCATTCATGACATCGTTGATATCCTTTCCCGGGGGCAGGTGATCTTTTTTACTATTCAGGATTCCATGGTCACAAAAATTATAGATAACGGAGAGCCTTTGGTCCGGAAGGGAAAAAAGCGTCTTAAACTCATCCATGGATTCACGGGAATTAAAATTTGCTTTGGATACCCGTTTACAGAAAATCAAAAAAAACAAACGAATTAAAATTCTTTTTAACGGATCTTTAACCACCAAAACAGATCTCATGGGGTGAC
Organism: Desulfobacula sp.; assembly: GCA_013792075.1. GTDB lineage: Bacteria > Desulfobacterota > Desulfobacteria > Desulfobacterales > Desulfobacteraceae > NBML01. Next base: position 7,271 of record VMSR01000037.1, on the reverse strand, counting down.
GGATGGAAATGATTCGCTTTTTGGTATAAACCGAAAGCATATTGAAAATGTTGGCCCTGTCTTCAAAACTGAGCAGGGTATCCAGGCCGTTCTTTCTAATATAAGCGATTAATTTCAGGTATTGATAGGGCGCTGCCAAAATTTTATGATACGTTGGCTGGTTGATGTCAATACGGCTTAATTGGATCAATTTTTTCTCAAGTTGACCCGCTCTTATTTTATCCGGATGAAGGGGCATCCCCAGAGTCTGGTCCGTTGTGATTAAAAAAACGGGGCGACCCATTTTGTCCAGCATATCAAAAACCTGCAATGCCATTTTCTGGGCACCGCCGATTTCAAGGCAGGTGATGAGTATCCCTATTTTTTGATCGGATCCCATTTGATAATCTTCTCTCCTGAAATAAAGCTGATGACCCCTAAAAAAGTGCCGGCCATGCCAACGCAGAAAAAATATCCCAGGGAACTGAATCGTTTCATCCGGCGTATCCATTTCAAACGGTCTGGCAAACGGATTATGAGCAAAGGATAAGCACAAAAAAACAAATACCCGCATACCTGGCACCAGAAAAATAGACCAACCAACGGATAATTGCCAAAGGAAAGCAGACAGGAAGAAAGCAGCAAGAGAATCAATGCAAACGGAAGCAACCGTCTCATAACTTTATTGATAAAAAGTCCAATGGAAAATAGACCAAACTTAAATGGATTGAACAATTTTCGATTTATTCTCAACCCGTTCAGGCTGGTTGAGACGATCCGTTTTCTTCGGGTCAATTCATGGCCGGTATTTCGCGACGGCATTTTGATCCAGGCGATGGCATCTGAATTGAATACAAATTTAAACCCTTGCCCGATTATGGCAAGGGAAATATAGGCATCATCGGTTACTCCCGGTTCAACGGGCGTAAAAAGTTTTTTCCGGATGGCATATATTTTCCCATCATGGGAAGTTATGCTCATACCGCACCTTAACTCCAGCTGCTTGATCATGGTGTCCCATTGGATATATTTTAACTGGCCTGACTGAATTTTGGAAATATTTTCATGCACCACCCGCCGGCCACATACGCCACCGATCTTGGGATCATTAAAATATTGAGAGAGGATTTTTAATGCCGCTCCATCCAGAATGGCATCCACATCGGAAAACAAAATAATTTGTCCTTTGCATTTTGTAACCCCGAAATTAAGACATTCTGTTTTCCCCTGGTGGGTGTCAAACTGATAAAATTGAATGGTATCAGATTCACAGGCCCGGGCAATTTTATCAGAGCCATCCGTGGATCCATCTGAAACAAGAACCAGTTCCACTTTATCCCGGGGATACGCCAGCGCCAGATAATTTTCAATTTTTTTTTCGATCAAGCTATCGGCGTTCCTGAACACTACCAGCAAGGAGATGCTTGGATCTTCCGTGAATTGGCTTGGTCTGCATTCCTTTTTGCCCGGGGAAATTATCGAGACCATATAGAGGAACACAGGGTATCCCAGAAAAACAATAAAAAGGCTTCCCAAGCATAAAAAGAAAAGGCTAAACAATAAAAAATTAAACAGGTCCATAAAGTCTGTCTTTTTTATTTTTAGAAATAAAATAGAGCACCTGGGATATCGATATACTTAAAATAAAAAACTTATGATCGATTAATGTTTTTAAAAGACAATAGGCCAGAACGGTTAAAAAAGAAACCAAGTAAGCGCTGGCCATATCTTTCATGTCAAGGTCATTCACAAGGTCAAAATTTTGAATAGCGGTTATGAAATCCCTGAAAATCCGGGACAATAGTCCTAAAAAAATCATAAGCCCTATTATCCCCATCCCGACAAGGGTATCCAGGTAGGTGTTGTGGGCCCCCCGCTCTGCCATTTTAAAAAATAATGTTTCCCTTGAATCAAGCCAGACCTGGGGAAAGGTAAAGGTACCGGTCCCCAATAATGGATGGTCAAAAAAAGACTGTATTCCGACTTTGATATAGGCTGTTCTCCTTTGAATAGACGTGTCCTGTTCTTCGGACAAAAGAGATTGCTGACGTTTGAAGTAGGCGTCCGGAATCGCGGTGGCAACAAGCAGCATGCAAAGACCAATAATTGAAATGGCCAATCCGAAAAACCGAGGTTGGAACCGGGTTCTGTTAATATACAGTACCATTATGGCCATAACAAAAAAAATCAAAAAGCCGCCCCGGGATTCGGAGCTGATCAATCCGGCTATATTTATCAAAATTAAAAACAGGCTTCCAAAAAATCCAAGGGGAGATTTTGCGGTTAGCAATTTATTGAACAATAGTGGTATAACAAAAACAGACATTAAGGATAAATTATTGGCCCCGGTTGTTACGCCATAAGACCTGGCACTCTCACTCACGTAAAACAACTCCACTCCAAAAAAATAATCCAGGCTGGCAATGATACTATTAAAACCCACACTTGCAGCCAAAACATAGGGCAAAATATTGACCAGGCCTTTTTCGGTTAAAAATGTCAAATTTATAAAAATAAAAATATATACCTGAACCAGAATAACAAGGCCCGATACTGCCTCAGATTGGTAAGGTGAAAAAATCGTGGACACGATATTTACAAAGAAAAAAAACAGAAACCATTTGTTAAGATTATTGGAGAACAGTGCCGGCATGTCTTTTTGATTCACCATGTAGATAATAACAATCAATCCCAAGATAGCAGTAATATACCAATCCACAGGGAGAAATGGTGTAACCTGACGCCAATAATAAAAAGGAATGGTGCAAAGAACCGAATAATAAAAAAACTGGGACAAAGGACGGGTGAGTATGGTGGAATCAGATGACATATCGCATCAGACTTTTTTTTAAAAAATATTGGTCCACAAAATATCGGTTCAAGTTAGAAACAGGTTCATAACTGAGAATATACGTGTATTTATAATTGTTATTTGCATTGTTGTAAGTTTTAAACACCCGGCCATTGCAGAAAAAAGACTTTCTATGGGTCCTGGCAACCTTGGTTTTTGCAACGGCAGTTCCCCGAAACAGGACCTCGTCTTCATCCAGAGAGACATTGGTATCCATTCTCAGATACTCTTCATTCATATCCACCAGAATGCCATGGGGGAATTTAAAATCCAGGTCACAGTTTTTATAATCTTCTCCTTTGCCACAAAAGAAGATTTGACCACTGGTCTGCCGGATTCTGTCCAGGCCCCTTTTATTGGTATATTTTTTGAAGATTCTGTCCATGGTGATCAGGAGAACAAACCGGGCCAACATTTTAACGGTCTTGTCCATCACTGCAAACCCGGTCAAAAAAATGATAAAACTGTCAAACAAAAAACTTTTCTTGTATTTAGAGGCCCGGTTGTCGATAAAAGAGCGGATCCGCTTGGGAGTGCTATGGGGAGTAAACAATTGCGCATACCCGATTAACCCGGGGTTTACTTCGAATCGTTTGTCATATGCCTTTATGGATTGGCACTGGGTTCGATAGACCGAAGGCCTTACCGGTCTGGGGCCGATAAAATCCATGTCCCCTTTCAGCACATTGAACAACTGGGGCAGTTCATCCAGACGGGTATCCCGCATGAATCGGCTGAACCAGGGAAGCCTGTACCCGTGTTTATAGGAAACCAATTGGGCATCATATCGCTGTTCAAAACCAACCGGCAGGGTCCGCAGCTTATACATGGTAAAAGTTCTTTTGCCCCTGCCCATGCGAATCCCGGCATATAAAACCGGCCAGCCATTCACCAGAAGCATTATCGGAATCAAGGCCACCAGGATGGGGATGACCACAACAATGAAAAAAACAGCCAAGACAAGATTCACGAATCGGTTCAGCACCGAAAAAGTGGTAAAATATCCCGATGCCTTTCTGTTTAGCGTATATTTATTTGGATCATTCAACTGAATCCCCCTGTCCTTTGTTTCTATGAGCATAAGTCCACCATACTATTCAGGGATGGAAAAAATGTATACCATATCTGTATTGTTCTCAACATCTTCAGGCGTTTTAAAGGTATGATTAAAAAATTCCATGGTAAAACCGGCTGCAACACCGCAGATGATTCCACCGATGATGCCCAGAAAAATAACTTTCTGCTTGTTGGGGAAAATAGGGGAATTTTTCGCCTCCGGCTTTGTTAACAGGCTGACGGTGAAAAGATTATTGGTCTTATAGTTGTTGGAAATTTTTGCTTCTTCCAGCCGTTTGGTAAACGTGGTATAGGAGTCTTCCAGCACCGCGATCTGACGGGTCAGCATTTTTCCCTGGGTGGATGCTTCATACAGGGTCATGCTTTCCTCCCGGATCTGCTTGATCCTGTTTTCCAAATAATCCATTTTATACTCGATATTGTTCAGCTCTGCCTTTTGAGATTCAATGTAATTGCGCATCTCTGATTTAAACGAGCCGATGGCATCAGCGATCTGTTTGTTGTAATTCTGAATTTTTTGGCTTTGGGGATGAAAGGTTCTTGCTGCAATATTCCTTTGTTTTATGATTTCCATCACCATGCCGGACATATCATTGATTTTTGGGTCGCCGATATAGCTGAAATAGCTTCCTTCATTTGAGCGGATATCTTTCTCCATGAGCGCAACTTTGTATTTCTGGTCAAAATATTGCTGCTTTAGATTAAGGAGCTGCTTTTCCATATCATCCGCATTCATCATGTTATTTTTGATTTTCATCGCAGAATCCGGTGTTTTTGATATTTTTGTCAACACCATCAGCTCATTTTCCTTGCGCTCCAGCTCGTCTGAAAAATTCTTCAGCTGTTCGGCAAAAAAGGCCTCTGCCTCCTTGGGTTTGAATATTTCAGATCGATAGTCAAAATATTTACGCACCAGGGTTTCAAGGACCAATCGCGCCTCTTCAGGGTCATTCCAGGTGGTTTGGATGTTGATGGTATCGGTCCTGGGGTTGATGGTGGGCTCAAGACTTCCCATGACTTTGGAAACTGCAGCCCGCCTGCTTTCTTCAGAATCCATTACATCAAAGACAAGCCCTTTTTGCACCAGTTCTTCCACGGTCTTTTCAGCCACAACATTGGCTTTGATAATTTCAATTTCAGAATAAATATCTGTTTCCCGCATCTTGCTGATGTCAGAGGGAATTTTTTCAATGCTCTCGGGATTTTTCAAGGAAATGCTCCCCTTTAAAATTACCGAACAGGTGGCAGCATAAATTGGGGGATAAAGCAGTGCAAACAAGAACGCACCAATTATAATAACCAGTGTCACCGTAAAAATAATCGTTTTCTGGATGAAAAAAATCGTTACAAAATTTCTAACATAATCATTTGTTTTTTGCATGGTACCTGCCTGGTTTTTTCATAATATCGTTAAAATCCGGCTTAGTTGTTTAGATCATCCACCCATTGGAATTTACCGCCGCTGATGGACCATCCGTTAAACAGCGCAATATCGGCGATCTGACGCATCAACACCGCCAGTGAACTGATTTGGGTTTTTGGAACATATACGATATCATCCGGTTTCAGGAAAAAAAAGGCTTCACTGTCCTTTAATTCCAAAAGGTTTTCAAGATTTATCCGCCTTGCAATAAGCTTTTGCTCATGCTTTCTAAAAAGGATAACGGTTTCAAGCTTGGCGTTCTCGGTAAAACTGCCGGCCAGGGTAACAGCCTGGATTAGATTTATGGGTTTTTTGATTTCATAGGTTCCCGGTTTGCTGACCTCCCCCATCATATAAATAACAGATCCTGCCTGCTCATGAAGATAGAGGTCGGCCTGCATCCCCGGCAGATAATCGTTATATTTTTCCTGAATCAATTTGTTTACCTGGTCTATGGTTTTATGGGCAACAAAATAATCACCGATCAGCGGGAAAGTGGCATATCCGTCCGGCCTTACATTCACCAGCTTGCTTAAGCCCCTTGGAGCCGTCATCAGATCCCGGCGAATCTGCTCGATCCGAACATCCATATTGGTCACTTTCACACTCAGTTGGGGATCCAGGAGAATATACTTATACTTTTCTTCCAATAATTTTGTGGTTTGCTCCAGGGTCAGGCCCAACACTTTTACCTGCCCGATATAGGGCAATATAATATCCCCTGTGGGCATAATTTTCTGGGTGGATGTCAATTGGGGCAAATCAGGGAACACCACTTCTATTTCATGATACAGATCAATTTCAAAGCTTTCCTGTTGCTGGGCCGTAATCTGAAACATGACATCCAGTACATCCCACGGGGTAATCCTGTACTGCAGAAAAAGATCCTGGTCAGACGGATACATTCCCTGATCAAAGGAATAGGTCGTTCTTTGATACGGTTTTTCAAAATCCTCTGCTATGTATTTAGGTCCACATCCCGATAAAAAAAATGTCACCACCAATACAAGCATCGCCCTGGTCATTTTTATTTTTGAGTATTGTTTTTTCATCATCTCATTTTTTCGAAATCAATTTATAAAATCCAGATGGTATATAATACTTCCTTTTATTGAACACGACGCCGATGGTGGCCGGTCCACCACTTTTTTTAATTTTATCTTCCGCAATCTGCAATACCTCCCACCTTGTTTTTTCACATTCAAGGACCAGAAGGGCTGTACTAAAATACTTAATATCCCTTAAGGCCAGGGACGACGACATAACTGAACTGCCATCGCAGATAACATAATCAAAATGGATCGAAAGTTCTTCTATAACCTTTTTAACCTGATCCTGATTTCCGGACCGTTCATCCACATCCCCAATGGTAATAATGCTCAACCCCCTATGTATTGTGGGTAGCACCACTTCTTCGATACTGGCATTTCCCGTACATAAATTAAAAAAACCAGGGGATTGGCTTATTCCGAACAGGTTGTGGATTTGTGGATTATGGTGGTTCCCGTCCACCAGAAGTACATTCTTTCCTGAATAAAAGGACAATGCATACGCCGCACTGATGGCTGAAATTGTCTTCCCGTCCCCATCAGAGCAACTTGATATATATATGGTATTTCCCCCCTTGGATAATGCAGCGATATTTGCCTCTATCATCATGAGTTCTCTAAAATTGGATTCCAATTGTTTAACAGATCTTCCAGACAAAAATGGCATTTCCGCATCGGAAAACCGAGCTGCATTATGCTCCCATAAAAACTCTTTTCGCTGCATGGGTTTTTCGGTCTTCGTTTCTTTTTTTATGTTCTCCTTTTCTGATGATGCGAAGGGTTCTTTAGAAATTTTTGAGGCACCGATAGAAAGAAAGTTTTCTTTATATTTTTCAGCGCTACCTTCATTGGAAAGGCCCGGAGCAACATTTTTTTTACCCAAAAACTGCTT
>VMSR01000281.1 GCA_013792075.1 Desulfobacula sp. | reverse complement strand
CTTGAAATAATAAGAAAAAAACACATAAATCACTCCATTTGTTAAAACCAATATCTCTTTGGATGGCCAAACCAAAATAGCCCTCCAAACAATTCTTAACCGTTAAGAATACGGCATAAATATAATAACGCTTTGCGTTAAAGTCAAAAGGAAAATAAAAAAATGCCAAAACATATAAATGGATCAGACCTTAGGGGGGTTGGATCTTTAACAATTGATGGAATTAACGGCATTATTGCCCTGGTGGAAGCGGTGCACCATACCATCAATCGTTTAGGAGGCTTTCTTGGAAAATCAAATCAACACCGGACAACCGGTATCACGGGAAGGGTGTATCGGCATCTTCGATCCGTGTCCGGATTGGTCGGTGGTGGTACTGATTTATTGCTTAAACGACTCTCGCCACTGATCGGAGAAACCGGGTCATCAATGGAGCGCGAAGTAATCTTGTCCGTATTAAATGGTATCTTGGGCGATCATCTTGCTGCCCGGGGAAATCCCCTTGCCATTCCCATGCAGTTTCGTCGGAATGGCACGCCATTGGCCATGGACACCCAAAGGCTTAACGAATGGGTCCATCAATTTGATGGTAAAGTCGTTTTAATGGTGCATGGTTCCTGTATGAATGATTTGGAATGGAACAGACAGGGTCACGATCATGGCGAAGCCCTTGCCCGTGACCTGGGATACCTTCCGATTTATCTGCATTACAATACAGGTCGTCACATTTCCCAAAATGGCCGTGAATTTGCGCGGCTGATTGAAGGCTTCCTTGGACAATCATCACAGGTGAAAGAGCTTGTCATTATTGCCCACAGCATGGGTGGGCTCGTCTCTCGGAGCGCCTGCCATTATGGAAAAATAGCCAACCATTCCTGGGTAAATCATTTGCAAAAGATTATTTTTTTAGGCACCCCCCATTGGGGCGCACCATTGGAGCGTGCCGGCAACTGGATTGATATCCTTCTGGATATCAATCCCTATAGCGCCCCCTTTTCCCGGTTGGGAAAAATTCGGAGTGCCGGAATTACGGACTTGCGTTACGGCCATATACTGGATGAGGATTGGAAGGGACACGACCGGTTTAAATATTCAGGGAAACGGGAAAGCCATGTCCCCTTACCCGAAAACGTGCAATCCTATACCATCGCCGCAACCACCTGCAAAGGAACAAGCCGATTGGGGGATCAGCTTGTTGGAGACAGCCTGGTAACAGTGAACAGCGCCCTGGGACACCATAAAAACACTGAATTGGCACTGGTGTTTCCCAAATCCCATCAAAAGATTGTCCGCAATATGAACCATTTGGACCTGCTCAATCAATCTGAGGTATATGAAACCATTAAGCGCTGGCTGACAAACCCATGATCTGTTTTCTTAACTGCTGTCCTTGGCCAAAATTTAATTAGACTTTGGTAAGGCTTACGGCACAGACCTTTAGTTCCGGTATCTTGGCAATGGGGTCATAGGCCGGGTTGGTCAGTTTATTGACATTGGCTTCTTCAAAATGGAAGGGCATGAAAACCACCCCCTTTTCCACCCGGTCGGTGATCATGATCCGGGTTTCAATCTCTCCCCTGCGGGAGGCCACACAGATTTTCTGGCCGTCCAGGATGTCAAGGGCAGCCGCATCTGCAGGGTTGATTTCAAGAAAGCCTTCCGACACTTCCCTGTCCAGGGCCGCAGAATTCCGTGTCATGGTGCCGGTGTGGTAATGGGCATAAACCCTTCCTGTGGTCATCCAAAAGGGATAGGCTTCGTCCACCACTTCGGCAGGTCCCTTGTATTCAACGGCATGGAACAATCCCTTACCCCGGGTGAAATGCCCGTCCTTGTGCAGATAGGGGGTTCCGGGATGGGCCGGGGTGGGACAGGGCCACTGGATACCGTCCCCTTCCAGGCGGTCATAGGAGATGCCGCTGTAGGAAGGGGTGAGCCGGGCAATCTCGTCAAAAATTTCACTGGGACCTGCATAGGCCATGGACAAGCCGAACCGAGTTGAAATTTCCTGGATGATTTCCCAGTCGGCCTTTGATTCGCCAACAGGATCGATTGCTTTTCGGACCCGCATCACCCGCCGCTCCGTATTGGCAAAGGTGCCGTCCTTTTCCGCAAAAGAGGCTCCGGGCAATACCACGTCGGCAAGCCTGGCTGTCGGGGTCATGAAAATATCCTGGACCACCAGAAATTCAATGTCTTCAAGGGCTTTTTTCACATGATCGGCATCGGGATCCGAAACAACGGGGTTTTCCCCCATGATCCACAATCCCTGCATCTTATCTTTTTCAATGGCGCTGAACATTTCCGGTATGGTCAGCCCGATGTTTGTGGGCAGGGTGTCCTTTCCCCAGGCATCGGCAAATTTTTTGCTGGCAGCCCCGAGAGTTACCGGCTGGTACCCGGGAAACACATTGGGCAGGCCCCCCATGTCACAGGCGCCCTGGACATTGTTCTGGCCCCGCAAAGGATTGACACCCGTTCCTTCCCGGCCGATGTTTCCCGTGACCATGGCCAGATTGGCCAGAGATTTTACATTGTTCACCCCATTGGTGTGCTGGGTGATGCCCATGCAATAGACAATGGAACCCCGGTCGGCCTTGCCGTAAATCTGTGCAAGTTCCTCTATCTGGGAGACAGGCACCCCTGTAATGGCGGCGCAGTCTTCTAAGGAGACCTGGTCGATGAGGGTTTTAAACTCGGTAAACCCTTCGGTGTTGGCGTCAATAAATGCCCGGTCGGCAAGTCCCCTGTCCAGAATCACTTTCATCATCCCGTTCAACAGGGCCACATCTGTGCCAGGTTTGTGGCGGACGTAGAGATGGGCAAATTGCGCAATCTGATTTTTTCTCGGATCTGCCACCAAAACCTTTGCCCCGTTTTCAATGGCCCTGAAAATCCGTGTGGCCACCAGAGGGTGGGAAGTAGCGGTGTTGGAGCCGATGATAAAAATGGCATCCGAACCTTCAAGCTCGGCAACCCCGTTTGTCATGGCACCACTTCCAAATGCTGCGGCAAGACCTGCCACGGTGGAAGAATGTCAGAGCCGGGCGCAGTGATCGATATTGTTGGTCCCGACCCCTGCCCTTGCAAATTTCTGCAACAGATAATTTTCCTCATTGGTGACCTTGGCCGATGTCAAAAACCCAATGGCGTCACTGCCCTTTTCGGCTTTAATTTCGGAAAGCCTGGATGCTGTGTAATCAAAGGCTTCGTCCCAGGACACCTTTTCCAGCACCCCGTTTTTACGGATCATGGGATGGGTGAGACGGTTTTCACTCTGGACAAACTGATGCACATTCCATCCTTTGATACACAGCTTGCCCTCGTTCACAGGACTTGTTTTACAGGGAATGGTTCCCACCAGTTTCCCGTCCAGCACCTCAAGAAAAAAATTACACCCGCATCCGCAATAGGTACAGGTTGTTAAAATATTCTGGTAATCCATTTATTTCCTCACATGCCTTATTTGGCCACTTTTTTGGGGGCCGGCCCCATCATGCTCAATGGCGAGCGTTCATCTTTATTGATGCCCGAGGTGAATCCGAATTCAATGTCCATGATCTGGGCGGTTTTCTTGTAGAGCAGGCGCAAAGGGATGTCTGCCGGACAAGCCTCATCACAAAGCCCGCAGTCCACACACCTGTCTGCCATGTGCATGGCCCGGGTCAGATGAAAGACCGGAATATCCACGGGCAGATCCCCCTTGGAAACAAGATCTTCACATTCCAGGCTACATTCCCTGCAAAAGCACATGGGGCAGATATCCCGGCACCCATAGCATTTGACACATTTTGAAAACTGATTTTTCCAGAAGGAAAAGCGCTTGTCCAGATCCAGTGTGTCCATGGCCGCCAGTGTTTCCCGGCCTGCTTTTATGGAATCCCCAGCTTGAATTTTTTCCCCTGCCACAAGGGCCTCGGGAAATGGTTTTTTACATTCACAGGCCAGGGCCAGATCCCCTGGACAGGCAATGCCCACAGCGATTACCTTATCCGGGTCCAGCTGGTTCAGGCGGAAAAGCCCGTACAGCCCTCTTTCATCACAGCCCCTGGCAAGAATCCCGAAAGTCTCTTCCGGATATTGCCTGGCAAGGGTAACCAATATTTTGTTCAACGGATAACGGGCATCTCCGGCAATTTTTCTGTCGCCCAGGCACATTCCTTCCAGCGCCTGCCCCTCCATGAACAAATGGGGAGCCACCTGGCCGTTCTGCTCCCGAAGCCCCAGGAAACCCGCGATCTTTTTTTCCTTAAAAAGCGCTTCTATCTTTTCTTTTACCATATCAATCATGATACACCCATTTTGGCGGTTTTCGCTTTTAAAGGCGATGGCCCCAGTGTTTTTAAGGCATCAATAAAGCTGTTCACCTCTTCAACAAACTCAGGTGCCTCGGCAGAAGATACCCAGCGGGCACGAAGTCTTTCGCGTTCAACCCCGCAAAAATCCAGCACTTGTGACAAGAGGGTCACCCTTTTCTCCGTGGAATAATTACCATACAGGTAATTGCATTCACCCAGATGTCAGCCGCCCACAAACACACCGTCCACCCCCTGTTGGAAGGCCCTGAGCACATGGTGCGGCGAGACGCTTCCGGAACACATGACCCGGATAATACGGATATTTGCCGGGTACTGCATACGACTGACCCCAGCCAGGTCAGCAGCGGCATATGCTCACCAGGTGCACAAAAAGCAGATAATATTGGGCTCAAAATTTTGATCACTCATTACGACAATCCTTTATATATTCAAAAAGTACCATTTTTTTGGGTCATCCACCGTTCATCTAAGCGGCCCCTATCTGGGCCAGCAATTGTCCGGGCTTATATCCTGCCAGCAGGGCTGAATGGGAGGGACAGGTGGCGGCACAATTGCCGCAGCCCTTGCACAAAATTTCATTGATTTCACAAACCCGCAGCGCCCTGTTATAGGCAATGGCCCCATAGGGACACATGGACAGGCAGGCCATGCAGCCCACACAGGAATCAGGGTTAATTTTTGCCACAATGGCACTTTTTATCAGCTTTTCCTTGAACAGAATAGCGGCCACACGGGAGGCAACCCCAATCCCCTGGGTACGGCTTTCGGTTGCAGTGGCCGGATACCGGCCGGACCCTGCCACAAAGATACCGTCTGCCGCAAAATCAAGGGGCCGAAGCTTGGCATGGGCCTCCAGAAAAAATCCGTTCTGGTCTGTCGGCACCCGGAGCAGGTTGGCCAGCTGGCCTGCACTGCTACCCGGGATCAGGGGGGTTGACAGGACGATAAGATCTGTATCCAGGCTCAGGGTCTTTCCGGTGACGGTCTGGAAGAATTCAATCTGCCCGTCGGTAACCTTGGGGGGCGTTTCAGGGTCATACACATCAAAGCGCACCCCTTTGCCCCTGGCATCCCACAGCATCTGTTCCTTCTGGGCACCATACATCTGCATATCCCTATACAGGACCCGCACATCTGCTAACGGAAATTTTTCCTTGACAAGCATGGCATTTTTAACCGCAATCATACAGCAGATCCGGGAGCAATATTCCCGGGTCTTGTTCCGGGCACCGACGCACTGGATAAAGACCACCCGTTTGGGATTAAAATCAGGGGTGTCCAGTACACCTTGTTTAAATTTTTGTTCCAATTCCATCAAGGTAATGACAGAGGATGCCCCAGGGTTTCCATACCCGAAAAGCCCTTCCGGAATAAAAGGAACGGCTCCCGTGGCCACCACAATGGCGCCCACTTTTTCCGTCACAAGGCCATCGGGTGTTTGAAGCGTAACCTCAAAATTTCCGATATAACCGCTGGTTTCCTTTAACACAGACTGGGTATAACAGGTAACATTGGGCCGCAGGTTCACATCCGTGATAATTTTGTCCAGACGCGCCTGTGCCGTACCGCCGGTTTCAAGGGCATGCACCTTTGTAAGCAGGCCTCCCAATTGACTTTGTTTTTCAGCCAGAATGATCTCAAGGTCCATGTCAGCCAGGGCCTGGGCTGCAGACAGGCCTGCAATCCCGCCGCCGATGACCAAAATCTTCCGGATCAGGGAAGACTCGATTTCCTTTTGGGGTTCCAAACCGGCTGCCTTGGCAACTCCCATGCGGATCAGATTTTTGGCCTTTTGGGTGGCCTTTTCCCGATTGCCCATGTGGACCCAGGAACATTGGTCCCTGATATTGACCATTTCAAACAAATACGGGTTCAATCCTGCCTCGGCACAGGAACTGGCAAACAGGGGATGATGGGTTCTGGGAGAACAGGACGCCACCACCACCCGGTTCAGTTTTTGTTCTATGATGGCCTTTTTGATCTCCACAATCCCGGCTTCCGAACAGGTATAGAGATTTTCCTTTGAATAGACCACATGGGGAAGAGATTTTACAAACTCGGCCACATCCGGGCAGTCCAGATGTCCTGCGATATTGGACCCGCAGTCACAGACAAACACCCCTATCCTGGGTTCTTCAGCCATGCACGACCCCTTTGTCTTCAACTTATTTTTATCTAATGTATCACTCATCAGCCAAGCTTTCCTTATGATGCCTTTTTGTTTTTCATGACCGCCTGGACGGCCCGGGCTGCAGCAGAACTTGCCTGGGCAACAGATTCAGGGATATCCATGGGACTGTGGGAACACCCGCATACAAAAATGCCTTCCTTGGTGGTGTCCAATGGTTCGGCCGGATCGGTTTTGAAAAACCCGAACCGGTCCAGCTCAATGCCCAATATATCTGCCACCATCCGGGTGTTTTTCACCGGGGCGCAGGCCGTTGCCAGGACCACCAGATCAAAGGCCCGCTTTATCACCTTTTGTTCAATGGTATCCTCATAGATCAGAACAGGGTTGTCATCTTCCCCCCGGGTGATCTCGGCCACCCTGGACCGGGTATACGCAATGTTTGACTTATTACCCCCCCGGATTTTATACTCTTCAAACCCCTTGCCCACCGCCCGGATATCCATGCCGAAAATCACGGAATGGGTATCATTGTCATGTTCATGGGCAATGATGGCCTCCTTGATGGAATGCATGCAGCAATATCCGGAACAAAACGGATAAAACCGCAAATCCCTGGACCCCACGCATTGGATAAAGGCAAGCTTTTTGGCTGTGGTGAACTTTCCAGCGCGTTTTTCAAGTGCCTGCAAGGGCCCCTGGATTTCAAGGTGGGCCTGGTATTTGGCCGCCCATTTGTCTGCATCCTTTACCAGGGCGTCTCCGGGCAAAAGCGTATTGGCGGCAAAGTCCTTGTAAAAATCACAGCTATCCTGGGCGTGTGCTTTTTCAAACCGCTCCAAAGCGGCCTTAGATTTTTTAAGCTGCTTGGACAATTCTGCAATTTCCTGCTTTACCCGCCGGTCCGAGGGCCGGTCAATATGGCCTGCCGTTGGGCCGGAAGCAGACAAGAACCGTTCAAACTCCATGGCCGTGATCACATTGTCCAGTTCCGTATACCGGTATTCCGGCATTTTACCGGGATCAAAAATATCATAGCCCGTTGCCACCACAATGGCGCCCACGTTAAGGTCCACCAGTGTATCCGTCTGCTCAAAATTAATGGCATTGGCCTGACATTTTTTCTGACATATCCCGCAGCGTTTTCCGGTCAGCACCCGGCAATGATCCGGATCCAGCACATGGGTGGAGGGGATACCCTGGGCAAACCAGGAATAAACAGCCTTTCTTTCCGCATGGCCCTCATTGTAGAGATCCGAGACAGATGTGGGACAAACCTCGGTGCAGGCACCGCACCCCGTGCATTTGTCCGCTTCCACAAAGCGTGCTTTTTTACGGATGGTGGCAATGAAATCCCCCACCTTTCCATCAAGTTTAATAAGCTCGCTATAGGCCATCAACTCTATATTAGGATGTCGACCGACATCCAGCATCTTGGGCGAAAGAATTCAGATGGCACAATCATTGGTGGGAAAGGTTTTGTCCAGCTGGGCCATTTTCCCGCCAATGGACGGCAGGCTTTCCACCAGGTGAACCTTGAATCCCATTTCCGCCAGATCCAGTGAACTCTGAATCCCGGCAATACCGCCACCAAGGACAAGTATATCCGTTGTCACAATCTACCTCCTGTTTTCGCTATATAGTCTTCCAACTTTTGTTTTTCTCCGGACCAGGCTTTCAGGGTTGCCATCAGGCCACCTGTTTAATACCGGCAGGGCCCAATTCTTTTATTTCCTTGGTAAACGTATTGGCCACCTGTGCAAATTTATTGCCTTCGGCAGACGAAATCCACACAAGTTGTACCCGGGCCGGATCAATTCCCAGCAATCCCAGAAATTTTTTTGTCATCCCAAAGGTTTTTTCAGCTTTTACATTACCGTCCAGGTAATGGCAGTCTCCGATGTGTCAGCCCGAGACCAGCACCCCGTCCGCCCCCTTTTCAAAGGCCTTGAGGATGTAGTTGGGGTTGATTCCCCCGGAACACATCACCCGGATAATTCTCATGTTGGGCGGGTATTGAAACCGGCTCACACCGGCAAGATCGGCTGCAGAATAGGAGCACCAATTGCAGGCAAAGGTAATAATCTGGGGCTCAAACGAATCGTTCATGGATCTATCCTTTTTAATTAAGGGCGGCTTCAACCATCGCCAGCACTTCATTGTCATAGTGGAAAACACCGGCAGCACCCGTCGGGCAGGCAGATGAACAGGCAGCACAGCCCTTGCACAATGCCTGCTGTACCCGGGCAAATTTTGCCTTGTTTTCATCTTCATAAATTTCAATGGCCCCAAAGGCACAGGTGTCTTCACAGGCACCGCACCCCCGGCACAACGCTTTGTTCACAAAGGAAACCACCCCGTCCACCACCACGCTGGATTTGGACAAGACGACTGTGGCCCTTGAGACCGCCGCCTTTGCCTGGGCAATACTCTCTTCAATGGGCTTGGGATAATGGGCCATGCCCGCAAGGAACATGCCGTCCGTGGCAAAATCAACGGGCCGAAGCTTGGCATGGGCTTCCATGAAAAAATTGTCATCGTTCAGGGTCAGTTTGAACATCTGTGCCAGGGCAGAATTGTCCCTGGGTTCAATGGCAGATGCCAATACCAGAAGATCTGTTTCAATTTCCAGGGGCAGTCCCAGAATATGGTCCCGGGTCCGGATTATCAGAGAATCTGTCTGTCGTTCCACTACCGGTTTATGTTCCAGGGTATACCGGATAAAAATTACTCCCCGATCCCTTGCCTCTTTGTATAGCAGTTCCCGCTGGCCATAGGTCCGGATATCCCGATAGAGCACATAGACATCCATTTTCGGGTTCTTTTCCTTGAGCTTAAGGGCCGATTTCATTGAATGGGTGCAGCAGACCTTGGAACAATAGGGACGGTTCTTGTCCCGGGAGCCCACGCACTGGATAAACACAGCCGATCGGCAGGCGTCCACCATACTCTCCTTGTTTCTAAATGCGGCATCCAGCTCCAGGTGGGTGACCACCCGTTCGTCCTTTCCATACAGGTATTCGTCGGGCTTGCTCTCTTTTGCGCCAATGGCCATGATCACAGCCCCGTGGTCGATGATCCTTTCTTTGGCAGCAACACTTACAACGGTTTTAAAATTTCCGATAAATCCGGAAGTCCCGGTGACCTGGGCATTGGTCAGTATCTCAACCAGGGGATGTTCTTCCACCTGCCCTATGAGGTCTGCCAGATTCTTTTCTATGGATTCGCCCTTCCAGGTCTGGTTCAGATACAGGGCATTGCCACCCAGACCTTCGTCTTTTTCCACCAGAGTTGTGAAAAACCCCTGATTGGCAAGGCCCAGGGCTGCGATGATGCCGGTGACCCCTCCGCCGATGACAAGGCATTTTTGCACAACCGCTACGGTCGGCTGGGACAAAGGGTGCATGAGCGCTGATTTTGCAACAGCAATACGGACCAGATCGCAGGCTTTCTTTGTGGCCAGGATCGGTTCCTTGGAATGGACCCAGGAGCATTGGTTCCGGATATTGGCCATCTCAATGAGATATTTATTTAAGCCGGCATCCTTGAGGGTTTCCTGGAACAGGGGTTCATGGGTCCGGGGGGTGCAGGCGGCAATGACGATGCGGTTCAGCCTGTTTTCCTTGATCACAAACTTTAACTTGTCCTGGGTATCCTGGGAACAGGTGAACATGTTCTCTTCCACATAGGCCACATGGGACAGGGTTCTGGCATAGGCGGCCACGGCCGGCACGTCCACGATCCCGCCGATATTGGTGCCGCAATTGCAGACAAAAACCCCGATGCGGGCTTCCTGTCCGGCCACATCCGTCTCGGTCGGATAGGTGCGAGTCTGGGTCAGGGTCCCCCGGGATTTTGCCAGACGGCTTCCGGCATCACAAGCTGCAGCAGAGGCTTCCATGACAGCCAGGGGAATATCCTTGGGTTCCTGGAGGGCGCCGCACACATAAAAGCCCTTTCTTGACGTGCTGACCGGGGAAAAGCTCTGGGTCTCAACAAAATTATTAGCATTGAGCTCAATGCCCATGTCCCGGACGGTCTGGGCAAGGTCCTTGGGCGTTTCCATGCCCACGGACAAGACCACCATGTCAAAGGTTTCCGTGATGTTTATTCCGTCCTCACTCACATGGGTGCAGATCAGTTTTTTGTCCGCATCCTCGGTAATGGAATGGATCCTGGACCGGACAAAGCGAACGCCCTGGTCCTTTGCCCGTTCATAATACTTTTCAAAATCTTTTCCAAAGGTTCTCATGTCCATGAGAAAAATGGAGGCCTGGAATTCTCCGTCAATATGGTCCTTTGTCATCATGGCTTCTTTTACCGCATACATGCAGCAGACCGAAGAGCAATAGGCATTGCCGCATTTGTTCTGGTCCCGTGATCCCACACATTGGAGCCAGGCGATCTTCTGGGGCGCATGTTTGTCCGGATAACATTCAATGTGACCCATTGTAGGGCCGCCGGCAGACAAAAGGCGTTCATATTCAATGCTGGTAACCACATTGGGAAAATTGCCATATTGGTAATTGTCCAGCCCCGAAGGGTCAAAGGGCGTAAAACCGGCTGCCATGATCACGGACCCCACATTCAGGGTAATCTCTCGATCCGTGTCTTCATAATGAATGGCCCCGGTGGGGCAAACCTTGGCACAGGTCCCGCATTTGTCCTTGATCAATTTGAGACATATGGCCGGGTCAATGGCATATTTTAAGGGGACGGCCTGGGGATAGGGAACATAAATGGCCTTTCGTTTGTCGAGCCCCTCATTGAATTTGTCCGGGGTTTTGCCCGGACATTTTTTGGTGCACTCCCCGCAGGCAATACACTTGTCCATGTCCACATATCTTGGCGCCTGTCGAAGGGATACGGTAAAATCACCCTCCTCTCCTGTAACCGTGTGTACCGTTGTAAGGGTGTGAAGCTTGATGTTTAAGTGCCGGCCGACCTCGACCAGTTTGGGTGAGATCACTCACATGGCGCAGTCGTTGGTGGGAAAGGTCTTGTCCAACTGGGCCATGACCCCGCCGATGGCGGCATCTTTTTCAATGAGGTGAACCAGAAAGCCCGAATCCGCCAGGTCAAGGGCCGCCTGCATGCCGGAAATCCCTGAACCAACCACCATCACCGAACCATGAATATTTTTAGGTGTTGCCATTTATTAACTCCAAAATTTTATATAAAGTCCCCTGTTCCCAGCCGAGAATGCCTTGGCCTAAACAAGGTTGTCAGCAAGAAACGAGATAAGGTCAATGATCTTGATATCCTGGTCTGTATTTTTCTTGGCACAGGTCAAATGGATCTGGCATTTGGGACAGGCCGTGATAATGACCGTCGCCCCTGCAGCATCTGCCTCCTTAAGGCGCTGGATCTGCATGGCCTTTGAACAGGAGGAACACTGCATCCAGGCCGTGGTGCCGCAGCAGACGGCATTTTCCCTGTTGTGTTCCATTTCAACAAGATGGGTGTCGGTAACCATCTGGATCAACTGCCGGGGCGCCTCATAGATACCCGAGCGACGGCCCAGGCGACAAGGATCCTGGAAGGTGACCCGGGCAGGAGAATCGGCCTTAAAGGAAAGACCCGAGTCCGGCAGTTTTTCTGCCAGAAAATCTGTAATATGGCGAACCGCAAAGGGCAAGGGCCCAAATTTTTCTGTATAAGCTTCCCTGAACATGGAATACCCTTCCGGGCATCCAAAGATTACGGTCTTGGCACCACTCTTTTTGATGGTTTCCATATTTTTTTGGGCCAGGGTTTCAAAGGTGTTTTCATCCCCGCACCAGAAGGCATCATGGCCGCAGCAGCATTCGTCATTGCTGACAACAGGCGCAATTCCCATTTTATTCAATAATTTCAAATTATTTTTGGCAGATTCGATCATCTGAAGCCCCAGGTATTCAAAGGCCAGGTCATAATAGGCAATGCACCCGGTAAAATAAAAATAGTCCCCGGTTTCTGAAATTTTTCCCGCAGCCTTGGCCCAGCCGATTCTGTCCGGTTTGGTTCCATGGGAGGTGGTTTTGTTCTGTCCGATTTGGGCGGCCTGGATACGGGTGATGGTATGAAACATCCCGTGGTGGCTTAACTTCGGCAGGTTGTCCTTGTGCCGGGCCTTTTGCCTGAGCCCCCTGATAAAAGCGGGAAAATCGATTTCCACAGGACATCTGTCCGAGCACCGAGAACAACTAAGACACGCCCACAAGTCCGGGCTGTTGAGGATATCCCCTTCTGGTTCCTTCATGGCGCGCTTGATCATCTGCCGGGGGGAAAACCCCTCAAGTTCCATGGCAACGGGACAAGATCCTGTACAAACCCCGCACTCCATACAATAATCAATCTGCTGTTCAGAAAGCTGCATATTTTCTATTCCAAATGTGTAATATAAACCAAAGCCAAACACTAAATTTGGCTTCTCCGAAAACAATTACCCCTTACTTCTGATCTCAAATGAAAAAAAATCTTCCAAAAAAAAACAAATTTTGCTATCTTGGAACCTGTTAGATTTCTTAAATTTATTCCGACGACCCTGTCGTGTTTGTCCAAAAAAAATCAGTCTTTTTCCTAAGAAAAAACTCAACCTTAAAGATAAAAAAAGGTTTAGTCAAGCTCCTTTTATAAATTTTTCCAATATCTTATCATACTGTTTTACTAGGATTTCCCATGAAAAACGACGGGTATAATCGGACAAGCTTTGACGCATGGGAAAAAATCTGTCCGGGTCTCGTAAAAAATTTTCCAGTTTTTCCCCGAGTTCTGCTGTGGTTTTATAAATGACTTCGCCATGAAATTTTCGCGGCATGAGTTCAGGATAGGACAGCCGGTCGGGCAGCAGGGGAAAACACCCATGACGAACCGCCTCCACAACAGAAATACCAAAATTTTCCTGGAGGGCCGTACTGATCACCACACTGCCCCTGGCAAGCCAGGAAAGATACTCCTCCCGGGATTCAAGATACCCATACACCAGAATTTCTTCCTTGAACATTTCTTTGGCCTCTTTAAACACATCCGGGATAATCTCATATTGTTCCCCCAGAAGGGCCAGGTAAAATTTGATCCCCTTTTTTTTCACGGCCCCAAGCATTGCAAAAAAATCTTCCGGATTTTTGTCATATTCCCACCGATGGTTCCAGATGATCAAGGGCCGGTCCAGGGGGGTTTTTTCCAGCGCAAACACCTGGGCACCAAACCGGCAGCCCGGATACAAAACCTTGGCTTTCTTCTCCAGGGTTTCGGGCATCCAGCCGGGTCTGACATCGGGCATCTGTTTGATAAGGCGTTTGGCGGCTTTTAAAAATTCCGAAATATGGAACCGTGAGTTGAAAAAAAGCCCATCTGCAGCAACAGCGGAAACAATATTGGTAAACCCCAGGTGAAAATCTTGTTTTTCGTCCGGCCCCAGGGGATAGGAAAGCTGATTTTCATGGAAATACATGACAACCGGCGGAAGATTGCGGCCTGCCAGGGCCATAAAATCGGTAAGGTCCATCATATCCGTGGTAAATATCAAATCATATTGGGACAACTCTTTTATCTTGCGGATAAAATACAGCGCCGCCCCCCGCATCCGCCATTTCCAGAACCGGGCCGGCAGGGTAACAAGGTCCACATCATGGGAGGAATGCGCTGCAAATCCCGTGGCAAACTCTTTATGGGAGCCCCCGAAAAAGGGTTCAAGAAACAAAATTTTCACAGCCGTCCATCCTTAATATACAATTTAAAAACCACCGGCGGCAAAGGGGGGAAAGGCTCCGCCTTAACTTCAATTACAATCTATCTATACAATGGTTCTCCGAAAAGGTTCTCCGAAAACATGATCTTGTGCCATGTCTTTTGTTCAGTCGTAATATTGCATTGTTTGACGCGGCAATCAATATCCGTGTAGATTTGCAGACAATATCAGGACATCCGGCAGTCTTTCTGCTAAGACGGGTTTCCCATCTGTCTTTTTTTCATTTTGATATACCATTGTTGTTTACCATAAGATTTCTCAGAGCATTCAGGGCAGATCCCATGGGAGAATTCCACATTGGCATGGTCGCTGATATATTGCTCAATCTGGTTCCAATACCCTTTATCATCCCGAATTTTTTTGCAGCTTGCACAGATGGGAAGAAAGCCGGATAAAAGTTTTACTTTTTCAAGGGATTCTAAAAGTTCATTTTTTTTATCCAGAAGTTCCTGGGTTCGCTTCGTTACCTTTGCCTCAAGTGTGGTGTTTAAGTTTTCCACTTCTTTTTGTGAATCGATAAAATCAGTCATGAGCCTGTTTGACATGGACAAGATTATCAACATATACGCAAACTCACTCAGATAGATAAAATTTATTAAGCCCACTGCTGATAACATATCATACACGGCTACGGCCACTACAATGCCGAAACTGACCGGCATCAGCTTGAAGGCAGATTTGTACCGACGGCGGTAATATCGCAGAATGTTACAGAAAAGAAAGAGTATTGCTGCAAACAAAATAAACGGGAACACTTGGAAGAAAAAACCGGGAGCAAACTCATATACGGTTCCTTCAAAAAGACCGGAAGCCTGGATTCCCTTCTGGTAGACGTCGTCCAAGGAGAAGGTCACATCGCTTGTGATGAAACTTAAAATGAAAAAGGTTCCGAAAACCGCGGAACCAGCATAGCAAATATATTTTTTAAAGGATTTTTCCGTATAGTGGTAAAAAAACCACAAATAAAGGGGTATTAAGATTGAAGTTACCCCATACACAAATTGAATACTATTCAATGCGTCTTGAATCGTCAGAGCTGAATAAAATTTTGCGTGTGCGGCACAATAGAAAACTTGGGCAAAGCACAACAGAGAGAACAATAGGTTTTTAACATCGGTTTTCTGCCTGAAAAAAAACATAAGGTGATATAGACCGGCATAGGCACTTACAGCAATGAGAAGATAAAGAATCAATACAATATTGGGCATAATAAACTCTCCGTTATTCATGCAAGGATCACCTCGTCTATGGCCTTTGTAGATATCGTTTACTTACTATTAATGCAAGAAAAATTGAATAAAATAAGGTAGCTGTTCCCAGGGTCAATGCGCAGTTCATTGCCTTATGCCTTTTCTGCTATTGACTTGCTGATTCTGATCGCTTGGGTGATAGTGTATAAATTATGGTTTCCCTATACGGAGTATTACTATTTTCAAAAAACGAATTTTAGATAAAAAATCGTCGTAGGAATTCTCCTTAAAGAGTCTCCGGGTTGTATAAATACATTCTTGCCTGTTCAATGATTCCAGAGAAATACGAAGAATAATCTATCAAATTGAATGAGCACTTTTGGCTATAGTCCTGGTTTTTCAGGATTCAAAAAAAAACCCGGGCTTTAATAGTAGTCCTTCCCTTTTAATCCGGCAGTGGGGACGAAAATCCATAGACAAAGGCAAGAGCCATATTGGGTTAGTATTTTGGATTAAGGCCTTTAAATTTTTCGATTTTCGCACAGATACCAACATATTTTCAAGATTCTTGATTCAGGTCAAAAACCTTTTTCTCGTTTTGTTATATGAATAGACAGGGGAAAACAGAAAAAATGATTTAACAAATTCACAGGCGCGTTTCTTTTGAATGTGAAAGGCTTGGTCCGATAATCCTAAGTTTGTTGGAGGAAGTATGAAAATCAGTAAATTAGAAATCCCCCATCTGAAAATTTCTAATGAGGATATTATTCAAGCCATGAAAAAAATCCCCGGTTACCTGGATATTACACCCTCGGATTTCCTTGAGTTGTACAATGGGGCATTGGCACATGCGTTGGAACGGTTGAAATCTGCCATCAAGGCGGAACATGTGATGGAAACGTCTGTTGTTACCATTGATGAAAATTCGTCTTTGACAGACGCAGCAAAGCTGATGGCCGACCATAATGTTTCAGGACTTCCGGTAATGAACGCACAGGGTAAGGTCTCTGGCATTCTTTCCGAAAAAGATTTTTTAAAGCATATGAACACCCAAGAACAACCCTCATTTATGCATACCATCCTCACTTGCCTGGATACCTCAGGGCAATGCCTTGCTCATAAATTAAAACGTTTCAAAGTGAAAGAAATCATGTCAGCGCCTCCAATTACCGTGACGATGGAAACCCCTGTTTTGGAAGTGGCGGATATACTGGAAGCAAATAGAATCAACAGGGTTCCGGTGCTGGATCGACAGGCAAACCTGGCTGGTATCATTGCAAGATCGGATCTGGTTCGTACATTAAGCTGAAAACGCTGTAAGGAAAATACTGTTATGTCTTTTTTTAATAAGATGAAAGGCGGGGGGCAAAGTCCTCCTGTTGTTGGACTTTCTGAGATTTTATGGTCCTGGCTCGGGGCATTTTTCGGCATCATGCCTGTTGCGTTTTTGAATTATAATCTTTTTGCGGATACGGATCTGGTTTTTATCATTGGTTCCTTCGGCGCCTCTGCGGTTCTGATTTATGGGGCAATCAAAAGTCCCCTGGCCCAACCGAGAAATCTTCTGGGCGGGCATATCATCTCTGCCATAATCGGGGTTGCGGTTTTTAAACTCTTTGGCGGACATCTATGGCTGGCATCCTCCCTGGCTGTTGCAACGGCGATTGCTGCCATGCATGCCACTAAAACCTTGCACCCCCCAGGTGGTGCAACAGCCCTGATTGCCGTCATCGGAAGCCAGAAAATACATGATTTAGGATTTTACTATGTTTTGGTACCGGTGGGCGTCAGCGCATGTATCATGTTGATTGTAGCACTCTTGGTTAATAATTTTTGTAAAACAAGAAAATACCCTGAATTCTGGTTTTAAACCGCTTTTTGTAAAAGACTCAAATGGGGCAGCGGCATTGAATCAGGACCAAAATTCGAGCCTGTTGCCTTCGGGATCATAGAGGTAAAAGACCATGGAACCCCACAAGGGGCGAATGGGGGTGGGGTTCAGATTCCTTTGTTGAAAATCCATATGTGCCGATTGAAGGTTGTCGACTCTCAGGCTGATGGTGATCCCGCTGCCGCCATTGCTTTTGACGGTGGTGCGGCGGGCATCGGCAATGCTCAATCGGGCCGAATCGGTCAACCGGAATTCAACAAACCATTCCCGATCCAGAAGAACACGCAGGTTCAAACCAATCGCGTAGAAGTCAACGGTCTCCTTCCATTGATTGCAATATAAAATGGTATTTACTGCATTGATTTTCATCAAGTGTGTTGGGCCCCTTGAGTATCTAAACCGGCATTCCCACAAAAATGAACCGTTTCATTGCCCCGGGTGTAAATTCATTTGTTTCACTCAGTTTTACAATTTGCATCATATTTCTCCCTTTTTCAATGGGTTTAATAATTCATGGGATGGGTTTGCTTTGGCCCGATACCCCGTTACAAACCTTCAACAAAGCGTTTCCCATACGCCCGGCATGCAAGCTTGCTTTCATCATCGGGAGCCCAAGTGATTCGCAGCCCCTGGTCAATGATATCAAAACCTGAGTTATCCAGCCGCTCCAGCATGATTTTAACGGCCTCTCCACTCCATCCGTAACTGCCAAAGGCACCCGCCTTTTTCTTTTTGAATTTTAAGCCCTTTATCTCCTCAAGCAATGCTGCCACATGTACCAGAATACCGTTGTTAATGGTCGATGAGCCCATGAGGATCGCCCTGGATTTAAAAATCTCAGTAATGGCATCATTTTTGTCTGTTTTTGCCAGGTTAAAGAGCTTAACGGTTATCTGGTCATCACCCTGCCTGATTCCAGCTGCGATTTCTTCCGCCATGATCCGGGTGTTGTCCCACATGGTGTCGTATAATATCGTGATCTGGTTCTCCTGAAAGTTATCTGCCCATTCCATGTACTTTTCCACAATCTGGGCCGGATTGTCCCTCCAGATGATGCCGTGACTGGTACAAATCATATCCAATGGAAGATTGAACCCCAGAACCTCTTTTATTTTCGCAATAACAAGGGAACTGAACGGCGTGAGGATGTTGGCATAGTATTTAATGCATTCCTGGAAGAGTTCCGCCTGATCGACACGGTCATTAAACATGAACTCTGAAGCGTAGTGCTGACCAAAGGCATCATTGCTGAACAATACCGCATCGTCGCTTAAATACGTGAACATGGAGTCCGGCCAGTGGAGCATTGGCGCTTCGATAAATGTCAGTTCCTTGTTACCAAGGCTCAGTTTGTCACCGGTTTTTACAATTTGAAAATTCCAATTCTGATGATACATCCCCTTAAGAATCTTGGCACCGTTTTTGGTACAATAAATGGGCGTGTCAGGGATATGCTTCATCAACTCAGGCAAAGCACCACTATGATCGTTTTCCGAATGACAGGCAATTATAAAATCAATTTTTTTAAGGTCAATATTTTTTTGCAAATTCTCTACATATTCCTTTGCAAATGGTCCCCAAACAGTATCAATCAAGGCGGTTTTTTCTTCTTGAATAAGATAGGAATTGTAGGATGACCCTCTATGGGTCGAATATTCATCACCATGAAACCTTCGCAATTCCCAATCAATTTTCCCTACCCATTGAATGTTATTTTTAACAATAATTCCCATTTGTTTCTCCTTATACCTATTTTAAGACGCGCCAATGTATACCACATTGAAAACGTGTCTCGTTTAGATTGGCCATATTAATTTACGTTATCTGTAGTATACACAAAAAAATGAACTCGTATCATTGATTTAGATCAACTTATACTTTTTCTGATTTTTTGGGATTTTCAAAATAAGAGGGATCGTCCCCTAGAACGCATCAGGCTCAATAATGGCATAATTCCTGGAAGATTGCAGATAAAGTCAAATATACCTGGCCGCCATGGCCGAAAGGTCTTTCAGGCTGTAAGGCTTGGTAATATATTCTCTGATACCGGAATCCAGGGCCTTTTGTCTGTCAAAGGTATCGCTGTGCCCGGTACACAGAATCAAGGGCAGGTCCGGTCGTATGCGGCCCACCTCCCGGATGAGCTGTTCCCCGGTCATGCCGGGCATGGCCATGTCCGTGATGACCAGGTTGAAAAAACCAGGGTCTTTTAGAAAATGTTCCAAAGCCTCTTTCCCGGACCCGGCAGTGACCACAGAGTATCCAAGGGTTTTGAATATTTTTTTGACAATACCGGCTATTTCCTTTTCATCATCCACAAATAAAATATTGCCCTGGCAGGAGCGGCCCATCAGGTCTTTTATCTTTTCGTCCCTGGGTTGCGGGGGTTCATGGACCGGCAAAAAAATGGAGAATTCACTGCCCTGGCCCATTTCACTCTGCCAGGCAATATCTCCGTCATAGTTTTTAATGATCCCAAGGGAGGCGGAAAGCCCCAATCCGGTCCCCAGATCCCTGGTTGTAAAATAGGGATGAAAAATTTTATCCCGGATCTCGGGATCTATGCCCTCTCCGTTGTCAATGACACTTAATTTTACATAGGCCCCGGCCGGCAGGTTCAAACCATTTTCAATTTCTCCATCACCCAGGTTGACCCGGGCAAGCCGGACGTCAAGGACACCGGTGCCATTTTTCTCCATGGCCTGTTTTGCGTTGGTGCACAGGTTCATGAACACCTGGTATATCCGGGTGGCGTCCACATTTACCAAACCGGCCTTGGTGTCAATGGTTTCGACAATCCGGATATTGGACGGCAGGGTGGACCTGAGCAATTTCAATGCCTCTTTGACCACAGGGGAAAGGGACAGGGGCATTTTTTCCATGGAAGAGCTGCGGCTCAGGGTCAAGATCTGCTGAACCAGATCCCTTGCCCTGTTTCCCGAGGCCTGAATCTTCCGGAAGGTTTCATGAAGGGGATCTTTTTCGGTCAGATCCATCAGGGAAAGTTCCGCATTGCCGATGATGGTGGTTAAAATATTATTGAAATCATGGGCAATGCCGCCGGAAAGGGCGGCGATGGCTTCCATTCTCTGGGCCTGCTGCAGATCCATTTCCATGCGCTTGAGACTGGATATATCCCGGATAAAATACAGATTGGCAGGTTCTTCTTCAAACAGGACCGATACCGACCGAACCTGAACCCAATGGGCGCTTTTATCCCCTTTTACAATCCGGGTGGTAAATTTGCTTTCACCATCAGGGGAAAGCATTCTTTGTTCATAGTGTTCAATCACATGGCTTATATCATCGGAAAAGATGTACTCGAATAAATTGGCAGACAGCAGATTTTTTGTTTCAAGTCCCATTATTCCATGGGCCTTTGGATTGGCGTACTTGATGGTGAAATTCTGGACGATCAGGATGCCGTCGTCGGCGTTGTCAATCATCATGCGGTATTTTTCCCGGCTCTTTTGGGCCTCGGCCGTCTGCCGGGTTAGCGCACGATTGATATTTTTTTGTTTTCTCCATCCGCCGACTGCAACGCCAAGACCGGCCAGCAGTATCAGGATACCAGACAATACATGGGCATCGGAAATTGTCTTTAGGCCTTGGAGCTCTGCTGCCAGTACAGGAGCCAAGGGTCCGGCAAGAGAGCAGATCAACAAGAAAAAAAATAAGAAGTATCCCTTTAAACGGATGGACAACATCACCATGGTATCACCTGTTTTTGGATTTTAGTGAATGATGGAGTATCATTATTTTATGGTTTTATAGTATCATGTTTGTATTTTAATGACAGGATTTTTAAAAAATATTGCAAAAAAACCATTGCAAAAAACCAGGGTTCAATTATAAACAGAACCTTTCTCCATACAGGGGATGACATGAAACAAACATCAGGATGAACTACCCCATGGATATAATGGATAAAACAGGTCCGGCAAACTATCCGGCCCACAGGTATACGGACGACCGGATTGATGTCCAGTTAAACTGCCGGGGAGCCAGAGAATATGCCAAAATGAGTTTCCCTGTCAAATACGGCCTGTTCTCCCGTCTGGAAACCCGGGAAATGATCTTTGAGTTTAACCTGAACCAGGAAATCAGGCATGCCAAAGCCAAACCCCCTGGCTGGTCCCACCCGTCAGAGTGGCTGAAGCGGACCATGGGAAACGACTGGGTCTACTATTCCACGGGCGGGTATGCCGGTGTGGTTGAATCCATTGGAGAATATTACCTGCCCAACCTCATGTACCAGACCAATTCGCTTCTGGGCGGCAAACCCTTTGATACACCCGAAGTCCTTGGAATTTTAGACGAATGGCACCCTGTCCTGTCAAAGATCGACACCCGCACCCCCGGTATGCCGGAAGCAATTTCCCACTGGCTTGAACAGGTAAAACAGGTTTCCCCCGAAACCCTTGCCCAAAAGGCGAAAGATCTCTTTGACATCTCCGGGGCCAGGTCTATGGTTCTGCCGCCCGATGCACGCCACTCGGACTATGATATCATTCCCCTGACCCTCCAGGACGGCTGCCTTTATAAATGCCGGTTTTGCAAAGTGAAAAATAAAAAACCATTTGTCCAGAGGTCCCGGCAAAATATTAAAGACCAGATTCTGGCCCTTAAATCCCTGTACGGCAAGGATATTGTTAATTATAATTCCCTGTTTTTAGGGGAACACGATGGGCTCAACGCCCCCATGGACCTGATCCTCTATGCCGCCCAAACGGCCCACGAACACTTCGGGTTTCACAACGCCTACATGCAAAGGCCCATGCTTTATTTTTTTGGCAGCGTGGATGCCCTGCTGGGGGCTGATGACCGTCTGTTCGAGAACCTCAATGGCCTCCCCTTTCACACCTGCATCAATATCGGCCTTGAATCGGCCGATGACAAGACCCTGTCCCTTATCGGCAAGCCCATCACTGCCCGGCAGGTGGAACGGGCCTTTGACCGGATCCAGGCCATTAACCAAAGGTATCGGCAAATTGAGATGACCTGCAATTTTGTCATGGACAGGGATTTGCCGGCCTCCCACAACGCGTCCATGCTGGACCTTGTGAGGGGGAAAATGGGCCATACCAGCCCCAAGGGAAGTGTTTACCTGTCGCCGCTTCAGTTTGGCAACCCTTCAAGGGAAGTGCTCTTTGATTTTTACCACCTTAAGACCCAAAGCCGCCTGCCCATGTTTCTTTATATCATCCAAAGATTGTGACCCCTTGATTTTACCGAGTGGTTAATGGTAAATATCCCCCATGGAAACAAGGTCACTCATATCGCTCCACGGCGGGCATTCAGGAGAATTCTGCTGCCACGCCAGGGACCGGCTGGAAGAAATTATCCGCGCCTATATTGAAAAAGGATTCAAGATTGTCGGCATCACAGAGCACATGCCGCCGCCAAGCGACCGGTTTCTTTATCCGGATGAACGCCAGAAGGGAATGACCGCCATAACCCTGTACCAGCAATTTGCCCGGTATATGACAGAAGTCAGACGGTTAAAAAGTTTGTATCAATCGGATATCCTCATTTATGCAGGCATGGAAACAGAAACCTATGCCGGGTATCTTCCCCATGTAAAACAATTGATCCATGACTTTAAGCCAGACTATATTGTGGGCTCGGTACACCATGTGGACGACCGGTGTTTTGACTACTCCAGGCAGGCATATGACAAAATTGTCCTGCACTGCGGTTCCCATGAGCAGATGTATCTGCGCTATTTTGACCTTCAATATGAAATGATCCGGGAATTGCACCCCTTTGTGGTGGGCCATTTTGATCTGATCCGGATCCATGATGAAAACTTTGGGCAACGGCTTTTATCCCCAAAAATCCATGGAAAAATACTGCGGAACCTTCACCTGATAAAAGACCTGGGCCTGGTCATGGATTTTAATCTCAGGCCACTGGCCCGGGGGGAAAAAGAACCCTATCTTTTCCGCCCCCTCCTGGAAACGATCAAAGAACTTGGCATCCCTGTGGTGCCCGGGGACGACTCCCACGGAAAGGACCAGGCCGGCGGCCATGTGCCCGGGGCCATCCGGATTCTGGAATCCTTAGGCTTTGATACCCATTGGCCGGAGCCGCGGATGATACGCCCAGATTTAAAAAAAAACGCTAAGGATATGGAATGAAAGCAGTAGTACAACGGGTAAAGAATGCCCATGTAACGGTTGACAATACGATTATCTCCCATATTGGAAACGGCCTGATGGTCCTTTTGGGGGTCCAGGACCAGGACACAGAAAAAGAAGCGGATTTTCTGGTGGAAAAAATAGTTCATTTAAGAATTTTTGAAGACGACCAGGAAAAGATGAACCTTTCTTTAAAAGATGTCAAAGGAGAACTGCTGGTGGTGTCCCAGTTCACCCTGCTGGGCGACTGCAAAAAAGGACGCCGCCCCTCCTTTACAAAGGCGGCCGGCCCGGACAGGGCCAAGGCCTTGTATGAATATTTCATCGGCCGGGCCATTGCCTCGGGTGTGGCCACAAAATCCGGCCAGTTCCAGGCCCTTATGGATGTCTGCCTTGTCAACCAGGGACCGGTCACCCTGGTACTGGACACCCGGGATGTTTAACATGGCCTTTATTATTGACGAAACAAAGACGATAAAATGAAACCTGAAAACCTGACCATTATCCTGGTGGAACCCCAGGGCCCCCTTAATATCGGTTCCGTCTGCAGAAGCATGATGAATTTCGGCTTTTCACGACTTCGCCTGGTAAACCCCTGCCAGGAATACGCCAGCCTTGATGCCAAAAAGATGGCCATGGGAGCCTTTTCCATTCTGGAGCAGGCAGAACGCTTTGATGACCTTCCTGCCGCCCTCCATGACATCCAGATCGCCTTTGGCACCACCCGCAGGTTCGGCAAATACCGGAAAAATTTTTGCACCCCTGCAACGGCTGCAACACAGATCAATGGCAGTGATGACGGGGTGACCATCGCCCTGGTCATGGGAACGGAAGACTCCGGGCTTGCGACAAAGGACCTGGAATTATGCCAGCACTTTATCACCATTCCCACCCATAAGGACTATCCGTCCATGAACCTGAGCCATTCCCTTTCCATCCTGGTCTATGAGATCGCCATGGGTTCAGATGCAGGCAAACGGTTCCATGACCCGATCCCCCAGCGCCTGGCCCCGGGAAAAGAGATAGAACACATGTTTGCCCACATGCGAAAGACCCTTCAGGATATCGATTTCCTGGACCCCCAGAACCCGGACCATATATTGAGAACCTTCAGGCGGCTGTTTGGCAGCGCAGGACTTACGCCCCGGGACATCAAAATTATCCGGGGACTCATGAGCCGGATTGACTGGACGGAAAGCCAACGCAGAAAAACAGCAAAACCGGATTGAGTTTCCGGGAACACAACACGCCGGGGCATACCCCGAAAGCGGATATGCCGGCAAAGGAGCAACCTGATGAACAAATCAAAAATAACGACCCGGAGATGGCGCCGCGAAGACATTCCGGAGATTATCGAGTGCAGCAGAGCAACCTATCACGATTATTCCGAAGAATACATATACTCGGAACGTCATTATGAAATGCAGTTTGCAGCCTTCCCCCAGGGACAGGTTGTGGCAGTCTGTGATAAAAAGATCATCGGCTACGCCACCAGCATCATTGTCAGCATTGACGACGAGTTCTGGTATGATGTGGACGAACTGACCGGGGCCGGTACCTTCAGCACCCACAACCCGGACGGGGACACCCTTTATGGTGCGGATATCGCCGTCCATCCCGATTACCAGCGCCGGGGGGTTGCCATGCTGCTGTATCAGCGGCGAAAAAGCATTCTGAAGCGGTATAACCTGAGACAGATGATTGCCTACGGACGGCTTCCCGGATATAGAGATCATGCGGGAAAGATGACGGCTGAACAATATGTGGAAAAGGTCACAAACGGAGAACTAAAGGACCAGGCCTTGAGTGCCCATCTGAAAACCGGCTACCATGTCAAAAAGGTGCAGCTGGACATCACCATTGACCGTTCCAGTCTGAACTATTCGACCTTCCTTGTCATGCCCAACCTGGAGTATAACCTGGCCAAAAAAAGAATATCCTCTGCCGTGTTTCCCAAAATCCAGGCCCGCAGGGTCAGGGTCTGCGCGGCCCAATACCAGATGCGGCCCATCCAGTCCTTTGAAGACCTGGAACGTTCGGTTGAATTTTTTGTGGATACGGCAGATTCCTATCACTGCCACTTTCTTTTGTTTCCTGAGTATTTCACCTACCAATTGCTGAGTTTTCAAAAGGGAAAGCTGTCCATGAAACAGGCGGCCGCTGTGCTTGCCGGTTATACGGACAGGTATATTGACATGTTCAAGCGCTTCGCCCAGAAGTACAACATCTATATCATCGGCGGCTCCCATCCGGTATTGCGGGAGGGCAAATATTACAACGCCGCCCATTTGTTCACGCCCTCGGGCAGTGTTCATACCCAGGACAAACTTCACATTACACCGGCAGAACGCAATGAGGGCGGGATCGAACCGGGAACCTGTGTCCGGATTTTCAGCACCCCCCTGGCCCGGATTGCCATCCAGGTATGCTATGATATCGAGTTTCCCGAGGTGTCCCGGCTTTTGACACTGGCAGGCGCCGAGATCATTTTTGTTCCGTTTTACACCGAAGAAAAAAAGGCCTACTACCGGGTGCGGCACTGCGCCCAGGCCCGGGCAGTTGAAAACTTCATTTATGTGGTGATGACAGGCAGTGTGGGCAACATGCTGACCCCATCCGGTTCCTTCCTGAACTACAGCCAGGCAGCCGTCCTCACCCCCAGTGATTTTTCCTTCCCGGAAAAAGGGATAGAAGGAGAGGCAGATCCCAATGTGGAGGCGGTTGTCATCTCCGAGCTGGCCCTGTCTTCCCTGTCCCAGCAGCGGCATGTGGCAACGGTTCGCCCCCTGCATGACATGCGTCTGGATCTGTATGATCTCATGCCGAAAAACAAAATCGAGATCGTTCGGGTCGAATAAAATAAACCCATCCCATCAGGCCCTAAGGATGGGGCCTGATGGTTTTATATAGATTTCCCAAAAAATCACAGATCCCGATGGCATCATCCAGAAAAAACCGGTTGGTTGAAAAACTTTTTTTGGCGGTTTCAGGAAGGGTGCTGCCCTCCCCCAGAACCAGGACGGGACAGCCCTGGTTTTCCGCTCCCAATGCCGCAACCACAAGGGGCCTAGGTCTTGGATAGGCCAGGTGGATTATCTCGATATGGTTCCTTACTTCAGGTGAATAGGCCAGAAACCCTTCCACAACACCGCAGTCCGGACAATAAAAAGGGCCCTGGCCATTGGCTTCCGTCCAGGGCGTCAGCATATAAAGGACATGTTTTTTCATAGATTTTTCCTTAAATCAGGGGTTCGGCAATAATCATCGATCATCCCAATGAGCTTATTCTTTTGGATGGGCTTTGAAAGATATCCATCCATGCCGGCTGCCAGATATTTCTCCCGGTCCCCTTTCATGGCATTTGCCGTCAGGGCGACAATGGGAACATGGGAACCGCTCTTTCTTTCAAGTAACCTTATTTTCTTTGCGGCCTCAATTCCTCCCATGACCGGCATCTGAATATCCATCAACACCAGATCAAAAGGGTTGTTTTCAAACATTTCTATTGACTGGGCCCCATCCGAAGCAATCCTTACATCGTATCCGGGTTTTGAAAGCATCAACACTACAACCTTCTGATTTACGACATTGTCCTCGACCAGCAGAATACGAAGCGGTTTATTGGGAGAGTCTTCACCCGGACAGGTATCCTTCTCCGAATGCCCCGGGACCATCGCCTCTGGGACCATCGGTCGGTTGTCTCCGAAACTGTACTCAGGACCAATTCCAAGGGCTTTTTCCAGGCACTCAAACAGGGGTTGCTTTTTGATCGGTTTGGACAAAACGCCATCAAAGCCCTTCTCCTGATTGTGTATTGCTTGCCCTCCCCTTGCGGTTGGAGAAATCAAAATCAAGGCAATCTGTTTGAGCGCATCCCGGGAACGAATGGAGTGAACCCAGGTGTCATGGGTTGTGTCTGCCAGGGCTGCATCCACAAGTACCAGATGAAAAGGATCTTTCTGCCCGGCTGCATGTTCAAGTAGTTCAAGCACCTGTTCCGTGCCATCGGTTCTCATATGGCGGCAGGACCATTCCTGGAAATAAGCTGAATAAATTGGGTCATTGACCGAATGGCGGTCCACAACAAGAATTCTTGTGCCGCTGAACTGATGTTTCAGATTTTCAGGAATGGCCTCCAGGGGCTCCTGTTTTTGGGCGGTATGGGTAAACCAGAATCTGGACCCTTTGCCAACCTTGCTTTCCACACCGATTTTTCCGCCCATTATTTCAACCAATTGTTTGGATATGGCCAGGCCAAGGCCGGTTCCGCCGTAGAGGCGTGTGGTGGACACATCCGCCTGGGTAAAAGGATCAAACAATATGTTTATCTTATCCTCGGGGATGCCGATACCGGTATCCGTTACCTCAAATAAAAGTGTGACCTGGTTTCTGAATTCCTTTTCAAGGGACACCCTGACAAAGACCTCCCCTTTTGATACAAATTTAATCGCATTTTTAATAAGGTTGGTAATAATTTGCCGAAGCCGTCCCGGGTCTGATTTTAAAAAAGTGGGCACCTCTTTTGAAACCAAACACCCAAATTCAATCCCGCCCTCGTATGCCATAACAGACAAGACATCACCAATGGAGTCCATGGTCGCCCGGAGATCAAACTCAATTGTTTCAATCTCCATCTTTCCAGCTTCAACCTTTGAAAAATCCAGAATATCGTTGACAACCCCCAGCAAAGAGGTGGAACTTTGTCTGGCAATTTCAAGATACTGGCGCTGTTCGTCGGTCAATTGCGTCTCTTTTAAAATATCCAGCATTCCCATCACCCCGTTCATGGGGGTCCGTATTTCATGGGACATATTGGCCAGAAACTGATTTTTGACAAGGTTTGCTGCGTCTGCTTCCTTTCTGGCCTGCTCAATATTCTTCATCTGTTCTGCCTGGCAGCTGCGAAGTTCAAACAAATCATTTCTGACCATGGCCATGGTCTCTGCCAATTCAATCAAAGGGTTGTCTTGGGAAATAAAGATCGACGCTTTTTTTTCTATTTCCTCTTCCGGCCAGACCATCATCCCGCACAATTCATTTATTTCATCAACATCTTTCTGAGAGACCAGAATCCGGGTGTCCTTGTCTGCCTGTCTTTTCTTTTGGGAATTAATGGCTGCAAATGCATCGGAAACCGAGTCCATAAAATAAAATCTTTGATCCACAAATCCGGAAAAAAGTTTGATGGCAGATCGGGTAAACAGGCTGGCACCGCAAACATAGGTCTCCTTGGGTCGCACCCCATATTGTTTGTTCAATCGATTCAGCGCCAGGGCATAAGCCCTTCTGCCCAAAAGAGACGATTTTTTAACACCCGAATAATCTGCAATTCTGATATAATCCGACCCTTTCAGCACACCGTCTTTAAAGACTTGTTCAAGGAAGGGCATGCCCATTTTCACATCTTCGCTTTGCAGATGCCGGGTAGAAATCTGGGAATAAAAGATCTTTCCGGGTATCACGCCACTCCTATAGGAAAGCCCTTGGGGAGGGCCTTCATATTGCCACTCGGGTCTGAATTCAAGCTGGTCAAAACGCATTTCCCCCGGGGGAGCCAGACGATTTTCCAGAATGTCCATTGCACTTTTAATTGCGCCTTCATAATCCTTACAGGCTACAAATTTTGTCGATACCTTATAGGTTTTAAACCCCACCCTGGCAATACTTCTCACCCAAAAGGGCATGTTACAAAAGATAAATCCGGCCAAAAGGTCCTGGTTTTTCTCTATATATTCCCTTGTCTGGGCAACCTGCCGGGGGGTTGCCCGTCCCTTAAGATTTTTAAGATCCCGTATTTCAACATAGGGTTTTTTTATACCTGTCTCTGCGACAAACTGCCGCATAAACCCTTCGTGCAGTGCTGTGTCAAAATTTTTTGTGATACCGGAGTTTTTCAAATAGACAATGGCATCGCCAATTTTTGAATAGGAATAGATATACCCTTGTTTTTTGATACAGCTCCATTGGGGATCCTTCAGAACCTTCAATCCTGAAACAGGGCAGATGCTAGTTTGTCTGGTGTTTTCCATGGTCACTCATCAACAAAAGTTTTATAAGCAATATTTAAGAAACGATCTTTAATACTACCGCTTTCCCTGGGAAATGTAAAACAATCGACAAAAATCTGCCGTTGATCAGGGAGGGTCTTATTCTCTCAGGCAGGCAATCAGCCTGTCGGGCTTTTCAAAATAGGCAAACAGATCCAGGATATGGTTCACAGCCAGGTTTGATGCCATCAATGTTTTGGTTGCAAGGCCCTCCTGCCCGAGTACAGCAACGCCCAGAACAGCTTCCTGTAGCATGCGCTCGTCATTGGCCCCGTTTCCCACGCCAATGGTGTTCTCGGGTCCCAGTTTTTGAAGATAGGACAATTTGCTTGAGGCCTGGTCTTGTTCCGGTATGATGTGCACAAAGCAATGCAGTTCTTCAAGTTCTTTTTTAACAGACCCAAAGGTATCGGCTGTGATCACATGAAAGTTCAGGCAATCTGAAAATTGTGCGATTCGTTCCCTGACCCCTTCAATCAAGCGGCCGTCAACGGCAAGGGTGCCATTGAAATCCAATAAGATATTTTCAATTGTCAGGTCACGGGATCCTGGGATTTGAATATGAATCATTGTTTTCTCCTGTCTGGTCCGCCCCATCAGGGCTTACCATTCTTGTGTTATCTGTCCCCGGGACAGGTGCATGCCCTTATCTGCAATGCGTTTGACCTGATCCAGGTAATGGGAAACCAGCAGAAGCGTGCAGGTCTTTTTCACTTCAAGGAGCAGCGCTTCAATCATCCGGCCGGAAGTGTCATCCAGAGAAGAGGTGGGTTCGTCCAGCAGCAGCACCTCAGGGTTTAAGATCAAAGCCCTTGCAATGCACAGCCGCTGCTGCTGGCCGCCGGACAGGGATCTTGCATCTTCGTTCAACCGGTCCTTTACTTCCTCCCATAAAAAAGATCTTTTGAGTGCCGTTTCCACCCGAAAGGCTGCATCCTTTTGTTTATGATCTCCTGTGAGCTTTAAGGGAAAGACAATGTTTTTATAAATACTCATGGGCAGGGGATTTGGCATCTGGAAGACCATTCCCACTTTTTTGCGCAACTCCGACACCCGAAATCCAGGATCATATATATTTTGAAATTTTTGCCCGAACCGAATCTGGATATCTCCTTTTACCCGGGCGCCCTCAATGCTTTCCCACAGCCTGTTCAATGTCATCAACAGGGTGGACTTGCCCTGGCCGGAGGGTCCGGTAACGGCAGTGATGGTGTTTTCAACCACCTCCATACAAATGTTTTCCAGAACCGGGCGTCCGTTATAATAAAAATCGAGACCTGTTATTTTAATTTTTGGTTCCATCTGATTATCAATGCCTGAAAAGCAGTCTTTGGGACAGTCTTTTTTTTAAAAAATGACTGAGAACAAACAGGTTCATACAGATGAAAATCAACACCAGGCAGGCCCCATACCCTTTTATCAACTCCGAATGATCTGCATACTGGGAGGAAATATAATAAATATAAAAAGGCAGGGCTTCATAACTTGAGAACACGGACTTGGGGATACCGGCAGTGGCCACGGCCCCGGTCAGCATGATCACGGCCGTATCTTCGGCACACCTGCCAATGGAAAGAATGATGCCGCTTAAAATCGTGGACAGGGCAGCCGGCAGCAGTACATACACAATATTCTGCAGCTGGGTGGCCCCCAGGCTGGGTGCTGTCAGCCGCACGCTTACGGGCAGGCTTTCCAATGCCATCTGGGTGGTTCGGATCATATAGGGCAGCACCAGAAAGGCCAGGGAAAGCGCAGATATCAGCAGGCAGGGATACAGCCTGTCAAAAAAACACTGGTGTAAAAACAGGGTGATGCAAAATCCAAACAGCCCCACAACAATGGACGGGATACCGGCCAGAATATCAAACACCAGTGAAAAAAACCATTTTACCCTGGGAGAGGCGTACTCGGCCAGGAAAATCCCAGTGGACAGCCCTAGGGGAACGGCCAGAACAATGGACAGCATAATCAGACACAGGGTGCCTGCCATGGCCGGGAAAAGGCCGTCAAACACCTGGCGCCTGAGCAATACAGCATCCCAGAAACCCGTGTCCCCGAAAATAAGCCGGGGGGTTAAGGCTGTGTATCCTTTTATGCACAAAAACCCGATGATGACGAGAAAGGCCCCCATCAACACCAGGCTGCATCCCCATGCAAACAGCCTGAACGCTCTGTCCCATAAGGGCGATGCCATTTATGCCCTGCCCCTTTGGCCCAGGCCCCTTGCCAGGACAACCCCGAACCCTGTCATGGCATAGAGACTGATACCGCAGACAAACAGGGTTTTAAACTCAATGCTGTCAAAGTCTGCGGCAATGATCAGGGCAATATGGGCGGTAAGGGTTCTGGCCGGATCCAGGACAGATTCGGGAAAGGCTGCGGCATTTCCGCTGATCATCAGGGCAATCAGGGTATCGCCCATGGCCCGGCCAAATGAAAGGATCAGGCCTGTGACCATTGATTTCCATGCCCAGGGCAGCACAATATAAAAAAATTTCTGAACCGTGTTGGCCCCCAGGGCGTCGGCTGCATCCAGATGGTTTTGGGGGACCAGGGTAAAACTCTGGACAAAAAAAAGAATCATGGTAGGAGATATTAAAAGGCCCAGCATCATGCCGGCAGAAAGGATACACATCCCGGATCCCCCGGAAAAAAGCGTTCTCACCAGGGGAACCAGCAGAAAAACACCCACGAACCCGTAAATAACCGTGGGCACGGAGGTCATGGCCTCCACCACGGATTTCAGAATTCTCCCCTTGCCCCCGGGGTGCACGATCCCCACAAAACAGGCAACGCCGAGACTTATGGGAATACTGATGACAACCGCCAGGGATGCAATGCATAAGGTGCCTGTGATCATGGGCCCGACACCGAAAAGGCCCTGGCCCGGAGACCAGGGCTGGATCAGCATCTCCCAGAACAGCCCCCGGGCAAACAGGGGATAGGCCAGGACCAACATGAATCCCAGTATGCCCAGGGTAATACCGGTGCTTAAAAGGCAGGCGCCCAGAAACATAGATTTTGAAAGAAATGCCTTCACATCCATCAGTTTACAGGTATAAATCCCTTTTCAAGGGCCAGGGCCTGGCCGTCCGGCCCCAGCAGATAGTCAATGAATTTTTTGGCTAGCCCCTTTGCCTCACCCTTTGTGTTGGAAAAAAGCCCCCTTGCCACCGTGTATTCACCGGATTTAACCGATGCCATACTGGGGGTCACCCCATCCAGGGTAAGTGCTGAAACCCCATCATCAATAAATCCCACAGACACATACCCGATGCTGTAGGGATCATTGCTGACTCCGGTTTTCATGGCGCCGTTGGAAACAACCACATTGGCCTTTTCCGTAATGTCACCCTCCTTTAAGGCCTTTTTCCAGAACACCTCACGGGTGCCGCTTGCCGCATCCCGGGTATAGACATTGATGGGGGCGTCCTTACCGCCCACTTCCTTCCAGGAAACGATTTTCCCGGAGAATATGTCCTGGAGCTGCAGGCTGGAAAGGGATTTCACCGGGTTTTGGGGGTTGGTGACGGCTGCGACCCCGTCAATGGCCCATTTGACCATTTTCAGTCCGTATTTGGCGACTTCGGTATCAGTGGCCTGCCTGCCGGAATTGCCGATATCCACCAGGCCTTCTCCCACCTGTTTGATGCCGGCCCCGGATCCGCCGCCGGCAATGATGATCTGAATTTCGGGATTAAAGGTCATTATTTTCTGGGCAGCTGCCTTCATCACCGGGATGTGGGCTGTACCCCCGGAAATCCTTAAGACCTGATTTTCTCCAGCAAACACATCCAATTCCCCTGCCAGACAAAGGCTGGTCGTACAAAATACCAGGGCCAGGGCAAGGATACCGACCCAAACCAAGGCACGCTTGTTTTTGTTGCCTTTCATTTTTCTCTCCTTTTTTCTATTATTTAATGAATTTCCCATAAGATTTCAATATGGCTTTATCTGTTTTCAGACGCTTTTTCTGCCACATGGATTCATATTCATTGGTCATTATACTGTTTCCTTTATCTAAATTTACAAATCAGACCCAAAAAAAATCCGGATCATCGATCAAGTTTCCCTAAACCATTGGCCTATCACTAATAGGAATGACAAAGAGAATCAAATTCAAAATACAAGTAAAAACAAAGGATACGGATTGAAAAAAACTATATGGAATTGCCGGGTTTTATTCCCAAGGGGAAAAAAGAAGGAAGGAACCAGACCGGGATTCCCGGCAGAAAATTCGGACATACGGGTTCTGGTTTTGATCAATCTTTTCCGGCAGCCATTTGATAAATTATGAATAATTATTGTAAATACAGATAGTTACCCCATATGGCATGGTTAGTGCTGCGATTTCATTATAGCGAAGTAATGGTATTTTATTCAGGAGGCCCGGATATGCAGGAAACTTATATAAGACATAGCCCCTGTGAGCGTTGCGGTGCCTGTTGTGCTTTTTTTCGTGTTTCAGTCCCCACTGCCGAGACCAATGACGCCGCCGGCGGCCTGGTCCCTGCCGACATGATTTTTTTTTCAAACAGCTCCCAAAGGTGCATGAAAGGCACTGAAACCACCAGCCCCCGATGCATTGCCCTGGAAGGCAATGTGGGCGTCAGGGTCAAATGCACCATCTACGAGAACAGACCCTCCACCTGCCGGAATTTTAGCCTGTCCTGGGAACACAATATCGGCAACCGCCTGTGCGATAAGGCAAGGGGGGTTTTCGGT
Source organism: Desulfobacula sp. (assembly GCA_013792075.1). Lineage (GTDB taxonomy): Bacteria > Desulfobacterota > Desulfobacteria > Desulfobacterales > Desulfobacteraceae > NBML01. Next base: position 5,579 of record VMSR01000281.1, on the reverse strand, counting down.
CTCCAGGCATTTTCACAGTATTGAACCCTGCCCGCAGCGGCCCTCCCGGGTGATGGGAAGCCTTTAATAACGATTGCCCGGCTGTACGATGTTTCCCAATCCAAGTTAAGCTTTCTTGTTTAGTTTTCCTTAAACTCTTTTTTATCCAGTCCATACTTGTTCAGAAGCCGGCTCAGCTGGCGGGTGGTGATGCCGGCTTTTTGGGCAGATACATTTATTTTCCCCTGGTGCTGCTCCAGAAGCGCCAAAAGATAGGATCTCTCAAATGTTTCAATGGCAATCTGCCTTGACCGGGCCAGGGTAGAGGACGCGATATTTCCGGACATGGAAACGCTTTCCTGCTTGCGCACCATTTCCGGGGGGAAATTTTGGGGTGTCAGTACCAAAGATTTTTCAAGTATATATGCCCGTTCGAGTATATTTTCAAGTTCACGGATGTTGCCGGGCCACTCATACTGCCCAAACCCCCCAACAACTGAAGGATGGAGAGAGTGAATCCCTTTCCTGTATTTGGCGTTCAGGTTTGCCAGAAAAAGATCGGTCAGGTTGGACAAATCTTCAATACGGTCCCGGAGCCGTGGAATTTCGATGGGGAAAATATTGATCCGGTAATACAGATCCTTTCTGAAACTTCCATTTTTCACACGTTCGCCCAGGTCAGCATTGGTGGCCGTAATGATCCGGACATCTGCTTTCAACAGAGATTCCCCGCCAAGACGGCTGAAGGTGCCGTCCTGGAGCACCTGGAGCAGTTTGATCTGGGCAGACGCAGTAATGGTTCCGATTTCGTCCAGAAAAATCGTACCGCCCCGGGCCATTTCAAATTTTCCGGGTTTCCGCTTGTTGGCACCGGTGAAGGCTCCTTTTTCATGGCCAAACAATTCGCTTTCAATCAAGGTATCCGGGATTGCACCACAGTGAACTGCAATAAAGGGCTGTTCCGATCGCTGGCTATGCCAGTGAATAAGCCGTGCCAGCATGCCTTTTCCCGTTCCGGTATCCCCGAGAAGCAGCACGGTTGCAATGGTTGGGGATACCGACCGGATACTCTCGAAAATTTTTTTCATCCGGGGATTTTTGGATCGGATAATTCCAAGCCATTCTTTTTTCCAAAAATGATCCCGCAAATAATCCAGTTCAAAATCCCGGCTCAGGGCTTTGTTTGTCGAATCCATCATAAACTGGATTTCTTTTTCTTCAATGGGAGAGGTAAGGTATCCGGCAGCCCCTTCTTTTACAGCCTTTACAGCCTTTCGGATATCATTCCGGCCACAGAGGACAATCAGCTTAACAAAGGGATTTGTTTTGACAAAAGGATTTTCCCGGACCTGCCCCAGGAGAGGTATTTCCGATAGGATCATGTCAAAGGGGGAAGCGATGTGCAGGGCCATGGCCGTTTTTAAATCAGGCGCATATTTCACTGTATAGGCCTCTGAAAGCACATGCAACATCAGATGAAAATCTTCTGCCCGGGTGGATAAAACCAGAATATCTTTCATGACACCTTTTTTAAAAAATAATCATTGTATGCGGATGGTTTAAAAAACCGGAAGCCGTCCACAGTGGTAATGATTTTAAATATCAGCAACGAGATTGGGTGTCAACAAAGACCCGTCTGCTTGTCGGCCCGGGCAAAAAAAACCTGTGCCTGCAAAAAAAGACGCGCCCCCACCCGGGAATAGGGCAAAGAGCGCGCTATGTCTAATCTGTTTTTTTACTCAAGAAATCCTACTTTCCCCTTCTTTTTTTCCTGTTTTTCTTTTTTCTTTTCCTTCATGGTTTTTTCCGGTTTCTTTTTGACAGCTTTTTTGGTGTCTTGTCCCTTTGACATATGTGCCTCCGTGAGTTTATGGGATCTGTCAGACAATCATCTCCCAATGTCCGTTGTAGTACCGTATTCATGTATCATGGATCTGAAACTGGGTTACATTGATTTTTTTCAAGGGGCTGCAAACCGTTACTTGTCCGAAAATAGTCACGGTTTTCCTCAAAAAACCAGTCAGCGTTTTTGCAAAAGCATTGTCTGCAACAAGAAAGGTATCCTCATCAAAAGTAACAATGGCAATGCCCAGAATATGACCGCGGTCATTCCATTCAGCAGGGATAATAATGCCGTTGATTGTGGTTTGTGAGGTTTCCATACCTTATCCTATTAGCAAATGCCGCGCCACCCTGATCCCTAGATAGGGTGTATACCACAGATTTGCCGGTCTGCCAAACGCGAACCCGGCTGCAAACAATATAATCTTTCGCCCAGCTTCCGGCCCTCCCTGGAAAAAAAGGACATTTGAATTCCTGTATTGTGTCTTATGGGAATTTCAATGTCCTGTTTTTGCCCTTTGACCCAAATCCCGGCCGCCAAAACCCGAACTTGCCTTGGGTCTGGATTATTTATCAATTCAGACAGTTCGATCCCATTGAATCCCCAAACAGGTGTTTTGGCATCCATCCTGCAACACAGTGGAGTTTTATCCATAATTCAAACAGGCATTCACCATGACAAAATTTAGTATTTCAGAGATTATCCGCCAAAACCAAGAGGACTATTCCGATTCCCATGAATCAATGACCTGGCTCACCCCTGAAACAGCAGAGGCGGCATCCTGTCTCCGAAAAGAGTTGATCAACCGCATTTTCACCGACCATGCCCATGGACCCGGATGGCAGTTCGCCGAGACAAAACTCTTTACCCACGAAATTTCTCCGGGATGTGCCCTGTGCGGCAAGGGAGACTGGTCCTGTCTTTTTATCAATGGCATCTGCAATGCAAAGTGCTTTTATTGCCCTTCCACCCAGAAGGAAAAAAGCCAGCCAATGACCAGTACCCTGGAATTTGCCAATCCCCGGGATTATGCCGATTATGTCCGGCGATTTCAGATAAAAGGGGTCAGCTTCAGCGGAGGAGAGCCCTTCCTGACCTTTGAACGGGTGGTGCTTTTTTTAAAAACACTGCGGTCCCAGGTTTCCCATCCCCTGTATATCTGGATGTACACCAACGGCCTTCTGGTAACGGAAGACAAACTCAAACTTCTGAGGGACCATGGCCTTGACGAAATCCGCTTTGACATCAGCGCTGATAATTACTGCCTGGATGCCCTGAAAAAGGCCGTTGGCATCATTCCCAGGGTCACTGTGGAAATACCGGCCATTCCCGAAGACCTGGAACTCACCCAACAGGTGATAAGAGAACTTTACGGGCTGGGTGTCAATCATCTGAACCTGCACCAGATCCGGTGTACAAAATTCAACAGAGCAAATCTTGCCCAAAGGGGATATACCTTTCTCCACGGCACCGGGGTCACCATTCTGGAAACAGAGCTTGCCGCATTGAAGCTGATCCTTTATTCCCTGGATCAAAAAATTGCCCTGCCCATCAATTATTGTTCCTTCACCTTTCGCAACCAATTCCAAAAGGCCGGGGCCAGTGCAAGAAACGCAGGTCAGATAAAAGCGAGCCATGAGGACGTCACCCCCACAGGCCATATCCGGACCTTGGGGGTCACAGGCCAAAAGGATATCATTGGGTCGATTCATGGGGATCTGATATCCCGGAAAACGGACCCCTCTTTATGGCATCTGTCCAAAACCTGTGACCAGCTTTTTTTCGCAGCCGATCTCTGGCCTTTGATTGATTTTTCCCATGTAAGACTCAAAGTCGGCTACAGCAGCACTTCTTTGAGACCCTCTGTTTCCTTCCGGAATCCGTTCAAGGAAGTGGTGTTAAACAAGAATAAAAAAGTGGTGATCGAACGGAAGAATGAGGTGTCAGACCTTTGGTTTGAAGGGGATCAAATCCTTAAGTTTGGTCACAGGTTTCTCCTGGCGGACACAGATTTTCCCCCGGATATCCAGGGGCCTCTGCCCCGGGAATTGGAAAACAGGGCCGCCCCCTTTGAAGTGTTCCGGTCTGGCCTTGCCGACTATTTTTAAACCATTGCAGGACTTTTGGCCGGGGTTGCCCGCCATGCCTGGATCGAAAAAAAAGAGCGCACCCTTTAACAGGGAGCGCTCTTTGGGGCTTTTGCATTCAGTCTATTTTTTCCGCTCGACAATCAGGGCCAGACCCTGACCGCCGCCGATACACAGGGTGGCCAGACCATACCTCAAATCCCTGGCTTCAAGTTCATACAACAGCTTTGTCACAATGGCACCGCCGCTGGCGGAAACCGGGTGACCCAGGGCAATTGCGCCGCCGTTTACATTGACCTTGTTGATGTCCATGTCAAGCTCGCGCATGCAGGCAATGGCCTGGGAGGCAAAGGCTTCGTTCAGTTCAATCAGGTCAATATCCTCCATGGTAAGCCCGGCTTTTTCCAAGGCCATTCGCGTGGCCGGGATGGGACCGATGCCCATGTAGGCAGGGTCCACACCCACCGAGGCATAGGAGACAATGGTGGCCATGGGCGCAATACCCAGCGCATCGGCCTTTTCCTTTGACATGACCACGAGCGCCGATGCCCCGTCGTTCATTCCGCTGGCATTGCCGGCCGTCACAGACCCACCCTTCTTAAAGGGGGGTTTGAGCTTTTGAAGGGTTTCAATGGTGGTGCCGAACCTGGGGTGTTCGTCCGTATCAAATATTTTGGGATCCCCTTTTCTCTGGGGGATTTCAACGGGCACAATCTGGGACTTAAACCGGCCTTCCTTGATGGCCTGCTCGGCCAGGTTCTGGCTTCTCAACCCAAAGGCATCCTGGTCTTCCCGGGAGACATTGTATTTTTCCGCTACATTTTCAGCGGTTTCTCCCATGGTGTTGCCGCTTAAAGGATCAAACAGAATGAGCTGGTCCATGAGCTGGCCATGGCCCAGGCGATATCCCCATCTTGCTTGTTTGAGCATAAAGGTGGCATTGCTCATGCTTTCCATACCACCGGCCACAATAATATCTGCATCACCGGATTTGATGACCTGGGCGGCCAGGGTAATGGCCTTGATACTGCCAGCACAGGCCTTGCTGATGGTAAACTGGGGTTTTTCCTGGGGGATGCCGGCCTTTACCGCCACCACCCGGGCGGAATTAATGGGCAAATCCCCGGTCCTGTAACCGGAAGCATAAATCACTTCATCAATTTGATCTCCGGTCAGCCCGGCCCGTTTAATGGCTTCCCGGATGGGGACAGGGCCGAAATCTATATCGCTCAATGGGGAAAGAGATCCGCCAAACCCACCAATTGCCGTTCTGCATGCACTGACTATAACCACTTCTCTCATCAAGTCCTCCTAAAAATTAGATATCTAAACTACAATTTAGCTTCAATATAGCTGTATTATAAAAGCAGCCCTGTGTCAATACAAAACGTGGCAGTGCAAATGGGCAGACAAGAGCGCACCGGCCAGAGGATATGATATGGAGTGGTAAAAAAAATAAGGAGGGTCACATGGAAAATAAAATCAAAGTGCAGCCATCCTGTTCATCACAGGCACAAGGGATGTGACCATAATGAACAGGATTAATCTTTGCGTAAAGGGAACAAACGCTTTCAGGGTTATGCTGCCTGGTCTTTTTTCATTGTTTTGTAGTGGTCCTTGATCTCCACTTTCAACGTCTCTTTATTATACCAGCCATCAAAATATATAAG
>VMSR01000186.1 GCA_013792075.1 Desulfobacula sp. | reverse complement strand
TGTCAATATTTTCTTTACAAACCCAAGCGCCTGATTATAGTCCTATCAAAAGTAGATGAATGCAAAGGAGCCCATGGAAGCAGATAGACGCATAAAAACCAGATTTCAGTATTTTTATATTGCCAACGCCGTGCTCCTGGGCAACCTGATGGCCATGTTTATCGGGGACCGCCTGACCCGCATATTGTTTCACCACAGGGTCTGGGATGCACCGGAAGCCTTTTTGAAAATGGTCTATTTGCTGGATAATTTTTACAGCGCCATTTGCATGGTGGTGATGTCCGTGATCATTATCTGGTATGAAAGGCCCATCCGAAGTAGTTTGAAGTGTTTTCACCAGGGCCATTCCCCGGACCCGGTGCACCTGGAGAAGGCCCGCAAAAGGATTCTCAATGAACCCTATATGATCGTGATTCTGGATATGGTTGTCTGGAGTCTGGGATCAATTCTTTTCTGGGCAGTGGGGTCTCCGGCCGCCGGGATCGGTATTGCCACCGGCCTGATTACCATGACCCTGGCCTTTTTCTGGGTGGAACACATGTCTCAGCACACGCTGGTCCCCCTGTTTTTCCCAAACGGGGATTTGTCAATGGTGCGGGGTGCGGGGGCCATCAGTTTAAGGGTGCGGTTTGCCATCCTGATATTTTCCGTGTCCGTGGTGCCCCTGGCCTTTATTCATTTGACCATGCATCAGTTTAAACTCATGCAGATAACGGATGAAATGCCCCTGCTCATGCTGGTCACCCGTATGGAAGAAACCATTACCCGGGAAAGCATTCTGTTCATGGGTGTGGCTGTTTTCCTGTCCTGGCTTGTGGCCCATCACATGAAGCAGCCCATTGCCGAGATTATCCGGGTCATGGGCCATGTGAAAAAAGGAGATTTTTCACAAAAGGCAAGGGTGTTCAGCAAGGATGAGATCGGGTTTGCAGGCGAGACACTCAATGCCATGAGCCAGGGGCTGCGGGAGCGGGAACTGATCAAGGATGTTTTTGGCAAATATGTGGATTCAAAGATCCGGGATGAAATTCTCAGCGGCAGGGTCCATCTGGACGGTGAGCTCAAACAGGCCACCATTTTGTTTGCGGATTTGAGAAATTTTACCCCCCTGGTGGCCATCACCCCGCCCAAGGAATTGATTTATGTGCTCAACGCGTATTTTCAGGAAATGGCGGAAGCCATCAAGGAAAACAATGGCCTGATCCTTCAATTTATCGGGGATGAGGTGGAGGCGGTTTTTGGTGCACCGGTTTATGAGGCAGGCCATGAACTTTGCGCCGTTAAAACCGCCCTTGCCATGCGTCACCGCCTTTTACGGCTTAATTACCGCCTTGCAAAGGAAGGGATTGCCCCCATTGCCCATGGGGTGGGAATCCATACAGGATCTGTGCTGGCCGCCAATATCGGCACACAGGACAGGTCTGCATATTCGTTGATCGGGGATACCGTGAACCTGGCCTCCAGGATCCAGGATCTGACCAAGGAATTGCACACCGATATCCTTGTCAGTGAAGCCGTTCAATGCCTTTTGAAAGAGCACTATGATTTTAAGCCCATGCCTGAAATCAGGGTCAAGGGCAAGGCAGATCCCATCAGGGTTTTCTCCGTGAACCATAAAATTGGGTGATCCGGATTGACACCCGGTTCTGTTTTTCCTATAGTTTTGACAAAAAAAGTATTCAGAAGGGGTGAATTGAAGAGAAGATGATTGAATTTATTCAACAATATGGCCCAGTCACCCAGGCGCTCATGGCCACGCTCTTTACCTGGGGCGTCACCGGGGCGGGCGCTGCCCTGGTTTTTTTCACACGGCGGGTAAATCCCAAATTCATGGACGCCATGCTAGGGTTTGCCGCAGGTGTCATGATTGCCGCAAGTTTCTGGTCCCTGCTGGCGCCGGGCATTGAAATGGCCGAACAGATGGGCCAGATCCCCTGGCTGACAGCCGTGATCGGGTTTATGGGAGGGGGGATTTTCATGCGGCTGACCGATTTATACCTGCCCCATCTTCATCCGGGGCTGAAAATCGAGCACAGTGAGGGGGTTAAGACATCCTGGCAGCGAAGTACCCTGCTGGTGCTTGCCATCACCCTGCACAACATTCCCGAAGGCCTTGCCGTTGGCGTTGCATTCGGGGCGGTGGCTGCCGGTCTTCCTTCTGCCACCATTGGGGGTGCCATTGCCCTGGCCATCGGCATCGGTCTCCAGAACTTCCCAGAAGGGGCGGCTGTCTCCCTGCCGTTGCGGAGGGAAGGCATGGGCCGGACCAAAAGCTTTTTGATGGGCCAGGCCTCGGGCATGGTGGAGCCCATTGCCGGGGTGATCGGTGCGGCCTTTGTCCTTTATATGCAGGGGATTCTGCCCTATGCCCTTTGCTTTGCCGCCGGCGCCATGATTTTTGTGGTGGTGGAAGAGCTGATCCCCGAATCCCAGCGGACAGAAGCCCATATCGATACGGTCACCCTGGCCACCATGCTGGGGTTTGCGGTCATGATGAGCCTGGATGTGGCCCTGGGGTGATCGTCTTTTAATTCTCCCGTTAAAAGAGCTCGGACAGGTGAATCACCTGGATATCCCTGCCCTGTTTCAAGGCCCCGCCCCGAAGCTGCATCACGCACCCCGGGCATTCGGTGACCAGAAGCGTTGCCCCGGATTTTTCCACATCATCCAGTTTTTGGGTTAAAATTTCATGGGAGATTGCCGGAAAATTGGCTGAAAAACTGCCCCCAAACCCGCAGCAGGTTTCTTCCTCACTGGTTTCCACGTATTTATTTCCGGATTTATTGATCAACTCTTTGGGGTCCTGTCTCACCCCAAGTCCCCTGCAGAGATGACAGGGGGAATGGAAGGCGGTTTTGCGGTTTTTCCCTTTCACGGGGTTTATTCCCACTATTTTGTTCATAAATTGGCTGAAGGGAATGATTTTTTCGGCAAAGGCAGCCGCCTTTTTGGGGGCATACTCCCGGACCAGGTCCGGCAGGCTGTTTTTCAGATGGGACCCGCAGGAAGCACACAGGGTGACAATATAATCCACATCTTCATTTTCAAAGGCCGCAAGGTTCTGGAGGGCCACATCACGGGCTGCTTCCTTTTCCCCCATCATCTGGGCGGGCAGGCCGCAGCAGGACTGATCCATGGGAAAGCTGACGCTGACATTGGCTGCTGCAAAAAGTTTCATGGCCGCCTCCAGCTGCTCAGGATACACAAAATCCTGGACACAGCCGGAAAACAGGGCGATTTTATGACGGGGATTTTTAAGGGGCTGGTTCAAACCTTCAAACCGGTCCCTGAAAGGGATCTTTGCAATGGCCGGCAATACCCTGAAATTATGTTCTTTTGAAAAAATCATGGGCAGATGCCGCAGAAAAGGCGTTCCCCCTGTAACCGGTTTCTGGGCCAGTTTGGCCGTGCGCAGCAGGGTGTGGAAAAGTTTCCGGTTTTTCAAAACCTTGCCCAGCATCAGGCTTTTTAGCGGGTGTCCTTCCTCATCCTGGATTCTTGCATGGATTTCCTTGATGAGTTTTGGCAATTCAATGCCCCCGGCGCAGACCGCCTTGCAGGCCCCGCAATTGGTGCAGTTCTGGACAAGATTTCGGGCATGCTCCCTGCCATGGAAAAAATAGGTGGTGATCAGACCGATGGCCCCGATATACACATAGCCAAGCGCGTGGCCTCCCACCATGCGGTAAACCGGACAGACATTGGCACAGGCCCCGCAGCGCACACATTGGAGCACCTGGGAAAAGACAGGGTCTGCTGCAATCTTTTTCCGGCCATTGTCCAGAAAAACGATGTGCATCTCCCGTTTGCCGCCTGAGGCAGGTTACATTCACTGGGACCTGTGATCCAGGTCACATAGGAGGTAATGGCCTGGCCCGTGGCATTTTTTGGCAGAACCCGGTTAATGGACAGGGCGCTTTCCAGGGTGGGCAACAGCTTGTCAATGCCGATCAGTGCCACATGGACCCTTGGCAGGGTTGTGACCAAACGGGCATTGCCCTCATTGGTGGCAATGCCGATGGTTCCGGTTTGGGCCACGGCAAAGTTGGCACCGGTGATCCCCATATCCGCCTGGATATATTTTTTGCGCAATTGGCGCCTGGCAACTTTTACCAGGCGTTCAATTTCTGAATCCTGGACCGTTCCCGTGACATCGGAAAACAGATCCGCCACCTGGAACCGGGACAGGTGGATGGCCGGCATGACCATGTGGGAAGGGCCTTCATGGCGAAGCTGGACGATCCATTCTCCCAGATCGGTTTCCGTCACCTCAAGCCCCAGATTCTCCAGCCACTTGTTTAAATGGATTTCTTCGGCGGTCATGGATTTGGATTTAACAATATGCTTGGAACCGGTTTGCTGGGCGATCTGACCGATGATGCGGTTGGCATCCTCTGCCGTATCTGCCAGGTGAACATGGATGTTGTTTGCTTTTGCCTTTTTGATAAATTCCGACAAAAGGGCGTCATTGTTTTCAATGGCGGCAGCTTTAATCTCCGTAACTTGCCGTATCATTTGATCCACGTCCATGCCGGCAAAGGCTTTTTCCCGGGAAGTTCTGTAAGCCACGGCAAAATTGTCCATGGCCTTTCGCAAAAATTTATTTTCCAGGGCTGCATCAAGCCTGCCTTTATAGGCCTTTAAATTTTCTTCTTTTTCTTTCTTTTTCATGGTTTAGGCCTCCACCAGCAGGATTACAAGTTCCAAAGGACCGTGGACCCCCAATGCCAGTACCCGTTCAATATCAGCTGTCCGGCTGGCGCCGGTGATAAAAGCGGTGTAGGAAGAGGGGCATTGAACCAGGTCATTGAGTTCACCGGCCATGGACAGGGCTGTTTCTCGAATCTTTTGCTCTTCCAGGATGGCCACATGGGTTTCACAAAGCATGGTGGAAAGCCGGGTCTCTTCGGAATCGGAATTCAACACCAGGGTTCCGGTTTCGGCAATACCGAAATTTACCCGGGTGAGTCCCATGTCAATGCCGCCGGGGTAGGCCCTCAGATTTTCCCGGATAAGAAGAATATCCCCGGCTTTTTGACAGGCGGTATAGAACCGTGTGAAATCATCTTCCGAAAGGTTGGGGGCGGCTATGATCCGTGTTTTTTCCCCCGACATCGGGTCTGATTTGGTTCGGACCGGTTCCATCTGGGATTCACAGGGCGGCTTTGACTGGCACAGGGCAAGGGCCATGTCCAGAGCCGATGCCATGTCCTTGACCCGGTGCACCTTTGCAGAGACCAGGGATGCCTTGTCAATAAATTCCAGGGTGTTATCCTTTGCCGAGAGGTTCATGGTATGACTCCTTTATCGGGTGTGGCCAATTTTAAAGTGCATCAAGACCCGAAAAACATTTCCGGCAGCCAGGTCACGATGGCCGGGAACAGGCAGAGAATCACCATGCTGATAATCTGGAGCAGAACAAAGGGAATAATCCCCCTGTAAATATGACCCATGGTATAGCCTGCCGGTGCCACGCCTTTGAAATAGAACAGGGCGTACCCAAAGGGCGGCGTTAAAAATGAGGTCTGGAGATTCACGCACAAGAGCATGGAAAACCAGAGGGGGTTAAATTCCAGCTCCATGGCAATGGGCAGAAAAATGGGGACTGTTACCAGAAGGATGGCGGCCCAGTCAATGAACATTCCCATAACAAAGACAATGGACATCATGATTGCCAGGACGAGCCAGCGGTTCAGGCCCGAGCCGATGAGAAGATCCGCCACCACATCTCCGCCGCCCATGCCCAAAAAGACCGTGGAAAAAAACTTACCGCCGATGAACAGCATCATCACCATGGAGGTGGTTCTCAAGGTGGCATAGGCAGATTCTTTTAATACGATAAAATTAAGTTTCTTGTTGAAAAATGCCAGCACCAGGGAACCCAAAGCGCCCAGACCTGCGGCTTCCGTGGGGGTGGCCACTCCTGCCAAAATGGTTCCCATGACGGCCAGGATCAGCACCATGGGCGGCACCAAAGATTTTAAGGTCATGGCCCATTTCTGGCCTGCCGTGTAGGTGGATGCTTCGTCCTTTGAAATGGGAGGCCCCAGGGTGGGGTTGAGATTACACCGGATCAGGATATAGGCAAAGTAGAGTGCTGCCAGGATCAGGCCCGGAAAAATGGCGCCGGCAAACAAATTGCCCACGGAAGTTTCCTTCATTCCCGTAAGACCGCCGTAAACCACCATCATGATGGATGGCGGAATCAGGATGCCCAGGGTTCCTGCGGCACAGATAATGCCGGCGGTCAATTCCTTTTGATACCCTTTTTTCATCAGGGTGGGGGTTGCCAAAAGCCCCATGGCCACAACCGATGCTCCGATGATGCCGGTGGTGGCGGCAAAAACCGTACAGACCACAACCACGGCAAGCCCCAGCCCTCCCTTGATGCTGCCCAGTACAACGTACAGGGCTTCAAACAGGGCATCTGAGACCTTGGACCGGTCCAGGATCTGGGCCATTAAGATAAACAAAGGGATGGCCACCAGGGTGTAATTGTCCATCAATCCCCAGGTGTTGTTGACAAACATCTCAAAGAGCATGGGAAAGGAAAATCCATTGTCAATCAAACCAAAGAGCGTTGCAACCGCAGCCAGGGTATATGCCAGGGGGTGCCCCAGGGTGATTGCCAGGATAAGGGTGGCAAACATGGCCACTGTCAGGAATTCAATACTCATGGAAAAAACCTTCCTTATTGTTTAAGTGAGTTGATATCTTTTATCAGATTTGCAATGCCCTGGAGCAGAAGAAAGAAAAAGCAGAGCGCCATCAGAATTTTAATTGGCCAGATGTGGGGTGCCCAGGAGGTGGAATTCACTTCAAGGCCCAGGGTGGACACATAGGCAAACTTGGCAGACCAGAGGGTCATGAAGATCATTACCGGCATGAAAAAAGCCAGGTTGGTCATCACTTTGATGAAGGCCTGGGTTTTTTTGGAGGTCAGTGCCGTAAAGATATCGACCCGGACATGGCCATCATAGACATCGGTATAGGCCAGCCCGAACATATAGTGGAGGCCGTATAGAAAGGTGGTGGCCTCAAATCCCCAGCTTGTGGGGGCATTGAAGGCATAGCGCATGAAAACTTCATATACCACAATGCCCAGCAGGGGGTAAATGAGAAAAGAGGTGATCTCTCCCTCTTTTCGGATGAAACGTTCCAAATTATTTGATACGGATTCCAACATGTCATTTCCTTTATTGGAAGGTTGCAGCAAGGGGTCAAGGTCCGACTGCCGGTATATTGGGATTGCAAGGTTACGGCAGCCGGACCAGCCTATTCAGGCGAGGCCTAAGCAGGTTGTTTATTCAAAGGTCTTACCATTGATATAGGTCTCATAGGGCCAGGGAGCAACACCGCCGCGAACCTGTCTCCAGTCGGCATAATCATTTGTAAAGGCTTCCTGGGAATCCATGACCTTTTTCACATCCGGATATTTTTCTTTCAGGGAGTCAATATAGAGTTTGGTGGTTTTCCTGAATTCGATGCGGGTGGCCTCGTCCATTTCGACAAATTCAACATTTTTCTTGAACAGGGCAATGGCTTTGGCATTCAGGTTGTTGATCCAGTTGTAGCTCCACAGCTGAGTTTCCTTGGCACAGATGTCAATAATCCATTTGAGATCTTCCGGCAGTTTGGCATAGGCATCTTTATTAAAGAAAAGACCGCATTGGATGCCAGGCTGATGAACGCCGGGTTCAATCACATATTTGGTGATTTCGTCAAATCCCATGGGATAGTTGATGGCAGGGGAGGAAAATTCTGCAGCATCAATGACGCCGCGCTCCAGGGCAAGATAGACCTCACCGCCGGGAAGGGGGATTACAGAGGCACCCAGGTTGTTCATAATGTCCATGAACCAGCCGGGCGTCCGAATCCTCATGCCTTTAAAATCTTCCATTTTGGTGGCTTTTTTGTTGGAAAACAAGCCCATTTCCTGGCCGCACTGGCCGCCGGGAAGGGCAAAGAGGTTGAATTGTCCATACAGATCCTGCATCATTTCAAGGCCGCCTCTTTCATACAGCCATATATTATACCCTTCTGCATCCAGCCCAAAGGGGACCGAGGCAAAGGCCACAAAGGCTTCGTTTTTACCCTTCCAGTATCCGGGCCAGTCATGGCCCACCTGGGCGGCGCCCTGGCTTACGGCGTCAAAACTCTGCATGGCCGGTACCAGCTCGTCAGCGGAAAAAGGCTTGATGTCCAGTCTGCCGCCGGATGCCAGGCGGACACTGTCGGCAAAATGCACGGCAATATCATAAAACAAGAGTCCCTTGGACCAGGGCATGACCATTTTCCATTTGATTTGTTCTTCTGATGTCTTGAAAGAGATGCGTTTTGCATCTTTATGGCGGGGATCTTCACCAAATTTTTCGCGTTTTTCCGCTGCATAGGAATTGCCGCAGATAAATAAAAATGCCACCAGGCAGGTAATCAATAAGGTTACGCTTTTTTTCATTTTTTCCTCCATTCTAAAATTGCCTACGGGTAAAATCATGGATACAAACCTGAGCCGTAAATCAACCCAGCGATAACTTTGCCTTAGATCTGTCTTTCCCCCCTTTCCCGGACCTTCTATTAGAGGTTTTCCAGCAAACCAATTTTTGATAAAGTGTATAATAAACTATACTATTTCTTTGGTATGACCATTAATTAAGACCTGGGATACTATTTGTCAAGAAAAAAATTAAATTATTTGTTTTTTATTTTAAAGTCTGGTATATAAAATTTTACTAAGTAAATTCAGATGGTTCTGTTTTCAGTATCCCGGGCCGTCAAAAGGACAGACCTTGATATAACCGACCGGGAAAGAGAAACCAAAAGCGGATTTACAAATTGGTAATACCATAGACACAAGGGGTAGATATGATCAGTCAGTCTGTTGTCAACGAACTCAAAAAGATTGTCGGACCCGAACACCTGCTTACGGAACGAGAGGACATGCTCACCTATTCATATGATGCAGCTGTTCTGGATTCCCAAATGCCCTGTGCTGCTGTCATGCCGGGGACAAGTCCTGAAGTCGGCAGGATTGTTGCCCTTTGTCATGAGAATCGGATTCCCATAACGGTCCGGGGATCGGGCACCAACCTGTCCGGAGGCACGATTCCGGAATCCAAGGGGATTGTTCTGCTCACAGGGCGCTTGAACAAGATCATTGAAATCAATGAACAGGATATGTATGCCGTGGTGCAACCAGGGGTTGTCACGGCCAGTCTTGCGGCAGCTGTTGAGAAAAGAGGCTTGTTCTATCCGCCGGATCCCGGAAGCCAGGCCGTTTCCACCCTGGGGGGCAATGTGGCGGAGAATGCCGGAGGCCTGCGGGGTCTCAAATACGGGGTGACCAAGGATTATGTCATGGGGCTTCATTTTTTTGATGCCCAGGGCCGGTATGTCAAAACCGGTTCCAGAACCGTTAAATGCGCCACCGGATATAATATTACGGGACTTATGACAGGGTCCGAAGGCACCCTGGGCATTTTTGACGAAATCATTTTAAAGCTTATCCCTGCTCCTATTGCACGTCAGTCCATGGTGGCGGTTTTCGATACCATTGATGCGGCATCTGAAACCGTGGCCGCTATCATTGCCGCCCGCATTGTTCCTGCCACCCTGGAAATTCTGGACAATTTCACCATCCGGGCTGTGGAAGACTTCTCCCATGCGGGCCTTCCCGTTGATGCAGCTGCACTTCTGCTCATCGAGGTGGACGGCCATCCGGTCGTTGTGGCCGAAGAAGGAGAAAAGGTGGAATCCCTGTGCCGGAAGATGGGGGCAAAAAACATCAAACGGGCAGAAACAGATGAAGAACGGGACAAAATCTGGGCTGCCAGGAGATCTGCCCTGTCCGCCCTGGCCAAGCTCAAACCCACCCTGGTGCTGGAAGACGCCACCGTTCCCAGGAGCAAAATCCCGGAAATGGTCAGGGCCCTGCAAGAGATTGCCAAGAAATATCAAATCGACATCGGCACCTTCGGTCATGCCGGGGACGGCAACCTCCACCCCACCATTCTGACCGACCGCAGAAACACAGAAGAATTCAAACGGGTGGAAGAGGCCATTGAAGCGATTTTTGACAAAGCCCTTGCCCTGGGCGGTACCCTGTCCGGGGAACACGGTACCGGCATTGCCAAAGCCCCTTTTCTGGAAAAGGAAACAGGGTTTTCCTCCATCCTCTTTTCCCGGCAGCTTCGATCTGCACTGGATCCCCATAACATCCTCAATCCGGGCAAAATAACGGGAGTCTCAAAATAAAAATGGCACAAATGAATGATTTGGCAGTTCTTGTCAAAGAACTGGAAGAGCAATTGGTCACCTGTATCCGATGCGGCATGTGCCAGTCGGTCTGCCCCCTGTTTGAGCAGACCCGGAAGGAAGCCGATGTTGCCAGAGGCAAACTGGCCCTGCTGTCCGGCCTCATGGAAAATATCTTTGAAGATCCTTCCGGGGTCAGCCAGCGGCTGAACAAATGCCTTTTGTGCGGGTCCTGTGCTGCCAACTGCCCTTCCGGGGTCAATGTTCTGGAAATATTCATCAAGGCCCGGGCCATTCTTACCGAATACACAGGGCTTTCCCCGGTGAAGCAACTGATTTTTAAGCGGATGCTGGCCAACCCCAAAATTTTTGACACCCTTACCCAATGGGCCGGCCGGTTCCAGAATCTGTTTATCAAGGATCAGGCAAATGCCCAGGGCACCTCATGCGCACGGCTGGTCTCCCCCCTGCTGGCCGGTCGCCATGTTCTGCCCATGGCCAAAAATCCCTTTCACAAATCCCTGGCGGATCTCAGCCGGACACCTCTTGCAAAGGGCAACAAAAAGGATTCCGGTCTTCGGGCATTGTTTTTTACCGGTTGCCTTATTGATAAGATATTTCCCAACGTGGCCCATGCAAGCGTTAAGGTGCTCACCCACCATGGCGTTGGACTTTCCATCCCCCAGGGTCAGGGCTGCTGCGGTATTCCGGCCCTGGCCTCCGGAGACCGTGAAACCTTTACCCGGCTGGTGGACCATCACCTGGACCTGTTTAAAAATGAAAAATTTGATGTGCTGATCACAGCCTGTGCCACCTGTACCTCCACCATTAAAAAATTGTGGCCCACTCTTTACAAGAATCCCACAAGCGGCGTTAAAGAGCAGTTGGACGCGCTGTCCCAACGGACCATGGATATCAACCAGTTTCTGGTGGACAGGGTAAAACCGGACTTTGGAAAAGACGCGCCCTCAGTTTCCGGCCCCTCCGGGGAAATTGTCACCTACCATGATCCCTGTCATTTGAAAAAATCATTGGGGGTTGCAGCCCAGCCCCGGAAAATTATCCGGGCAGCCGGCAAGACCCTTGTTGAAATGGAAGACTCTGACAAATGCTGCGGCATGGGCGGAAGTTTTAACCTCTTTCATTACGATGTGTCCGCATCCATCGGAAACCTGAAACAAAAAAATATTGCAGATACGGGGTGCACAACACTGTTAACGGGCTGTCCGGCATGTATGATGCAGATTTCCGACATGCTGGCCAGAAACAAACAAAATATTAAGGTCTGTCACCCCATGGAAGTGTATGCCCGGGCTTTGGAGGAAAAAATCAAATAACGGCCGATGTAAATTGGTCACCTAGGACAGAAAAGGGGAAAAAATGCTTATCCAGGAACCCAGAATCAAACCCGAAGAAATCCTTGTCCTGAAGGATACGGATTTTTGCAGGGAAAACGTTTGTCTTGTCACGGGATGCGGCACCGGTATCGGCCGTG
Organism: Desulfobacula sp.; assembly: GCA_013792075.1. Taxonomy (GTDB): domain Bacteria; phylum Desulfobacterota; class Desulfobacteria; order Desulfobacterales; family Desulfobacteraceae; genus NBML01. Next base: position 17,890 of record VMSR01000186.1, on the reverse strand, counting down.
CCACGGCCATTGCGGCCGCAGCCAACAATCTGACCACAGTGGGTCTTGACATCAACACCAAAGAATCCCAAAAAACCTGTGACATGGTCAAGGCCCTCGGTGGTACCATGACCTTTATCCAGGCGGATCTGACCCGGGATGAAGATATTGAAAGGGCGGTGGGCCAGGCAGCCGAAATGGGACAAATCAAATACCTGGTCAATATCGCCGGGGTCCAGCACATTGATTCTGTGGAAAATTTTCCCATGGAGACCTATGATTTCATGCAGCGTCTCATGCTCAGGGCACCCTTTTACCTGTCAAAACTTGCCATTCCCCATATGAAAAAAAGTCGTACCGGAACCGGGGTTATCGGGAATATGGCATCGGTCCATGCCCATATCTGCACCCGGAATAAACCGGTGTACAATATTACCAAGTTCGGTCTCAGGGCCCTGAGCCAGTCCATCTCGGCAGAGGGAGAAGGCGCCATCCGCTCTTTTACCCTGAGCAGCGGATTTGTTAAGACCCCCCTTGCCCTGAACCAGATAGCGGACCAGGCCGAGCAGCGGAAAATTACACCCCAACAGGTGGTCAGTGAGGTCATGACAGGCAAATCCAGGATAAAGGAAATGATGAACCCCATTGAAGTTGCCAATTTGTTTATTTTTGGTTTTTCCCGGCATTCAAAATACCTGGTAGGCGGAGATCTTTTATTTGACGGAGGGATGGTCCTGACCTATTAAAAAAAACTTGATATAAACTTTCGGATGGTTCATATTCTTTACTTTAATTCTTTATAACCGATGAAAAATTTTGGGAATAAGGACAGGCGGCAATTTTAAGATTATGACAATACCCATTAAGCCCATAAAGCCAAAACGTATTTCAGATCAGGTCTTTGACCAGATCCGGGAGCTTATTTTCAGGGGAACCCTAAAACCCGGTGATAAATTGATGACCGAACGGGAACTGGCCCTGGCAATGAACGTCAGCCGAACCACCATCCGGGATGCCATCCAGCGACTGGTGACCATGGGAATGATCGTCCAGAAGCAGGGCCAGGGAACCTTTGTCAAATCCATTGATATAGCCCTTGAAAACCCCCTGGCCAAGGCCATGGAGGCCCAGAATGCCTCCCTGGAAGATCTGCTGGAAGTCAGAATGGGTCTGGAGTGCAATGCCGCAGCCCTGGCGTCCAAACGGGCGGACGAGTCGGATATTACCGCCATGACCCAGAGTATTGACGAAATGCAGACGGAAATTGAGTCCGGCCGCCTGGGTACCGAGGCGGACACCGCCTTTCACATGGCCATTGCCTATGCTGCCAAAAATCCCCTGCACATCCTGATCATGCGTAATTTCTATGATTATCTGTTTCTGGGTATCGGGGAAAACCTGGCCTGTCTGTATGAAGATCCCAAAAACATCCAGGAAATCCTTCGCCAGCACAAGAGCATCCTGGCCGCCATCAAGGCCAGGGATCCGTATAGAGCCTATACCGTTATGAATGAGCACATCAATTTCGTGTTGAATTTTTTCAAAGACAGAAAACAATAAGTCTTCTCTTCCCAATAAATTTTGTCAGGCATGGGAATTGCCGTCCCTGACCCGGATGGTCCGGGAGGCAAACTTCTCCATTTCCGTGTTATGGGTCACCATGATAATGGTGTGTCCATCACGGTTCAAGGATTTCAGCAAGCCCATAATCTCTTTGGCGGTTTCAGAATCCAGGTTGCCCGTGGGTTCATCTGCCAGAATAATGGGGGGTTTGTTCACAATGGCCCGGGCAATGGCCACCCGTTCCTGTTCCCCGCCGGACAATTGGTCGGGCAGCCGGTCGGATTTTGTTTTCAACCCCACCCGTTCAATCACTTCCACGGCCATATGATGTTGTTCGCGTTTTGTCCGGCCGGTAACGGCCATGGGCAGTTTGATATTTTCCAATACCGTCAGATAGGGGATCAGCTGAAAAGACTGAAAAATAAACCCCAGGTACTCACTTCTGAAATCTGCCCGCTGTTCATGGGTAAGGGCGTACAGATCCAGGGAATCCACGAAAACTTTTCCCCGGGTGGGCCTGTTTAAGGCCCCCCTGCTGGACAGCAGGGTGGACTTTCCAGAGCCGGATTGTCCCATGATGGTCACAAATTCGCCGTCATCAATGCAAAAATCCATGCGGTCAATGGCCGTCACAAGGTTTTTGCCGCTGGTATAGGTTTTACCAAGGTCTTGTATTTCGATTAAATGTTGGGTCTGGGACATGGGATACGCTCGCTTTCCATTATTTTTTTAAATTACAATGCCCTCAGGGCATCGCTGGGATCCATGCGGCCGGCTTTAAAGGCCGGATAAAGGCTGGCCAGAAGACTTAAGGCTGCCGCCATGACAAGACAAAGCCCTCCCAGCTGATAATTGATCCCCACAAAGACCCCGTCTTTTATGACCACAGGAATGATCCCCCAGGCAACAAGATTGCCCAGAACAAATCCAAAGACTCCCCCAAACAGCCCCAGAACGAGGGCTTCCAGGAGAATGATCTGCATGACGTGGGTCTGCCTGAATCCAATGGCCCTGAAGATGCCGATTTCCCGGGTCCGCTCATTGACAGACCCCATCATGGTCACCATGACCAGCAAGGCACCAATGCCGATGACCAGGATGGAAACCCCGAGGGAAAAGGACTTGAACATCTCCATGGATTGCATTTTGGACATCACCGCCTGTTTCATGGCTGTAACCTTTGCATTGGGAAAGGCTTCGGCAATCTGCAGGGTCATTTCGCTAATGGGACACCCCCGGCAAAAGGCGGAAATTTCCACAAGGGTTATTTTGCCCTTTTTCCCCAGAACCGTCTGGGCAGCGCCAAGCTCGGCAATCACGGCATTGTCTTCGGAAGCGCCCGTGGGATTGAGAACACCTGAAACCGTGAAGACAGCGTCTCCCATGGATATTTTATCTCCGGGTGAAAGCCCGAGAACCGATGCCACTGAGGACCCCAGCAATACCTCATCAAGATTGGCCGGAAAGGTTCCCTTTTTTTGCCACCAGGTTTTCAATGCCAGCTCTTGGTCAAAGATCACACCCATGAGCAATATGCGTTTTTCATTGATATTGACCTGCCCCAGCACCTTGGGCGCCACCACCCCTAAATTTTTGGCATTTTTAATGGTATGTATCCGGGCCAGGTTTTCCTGATCAAATTCGATCACTTCATAGCTGACACCGCCCACATCGATTCCACCGTAATTTAACGAGAGGTTTTCCGTTTTGGGGACCATGACAATATTGGCGCCGAATTGGTTGAGGCGCTCTTCAATATCGGCGGTCATGGTTTCGGTTATGGCCAGCAGGGTCACGATGGTGGAAACACCGATGATAAGCCCCAGGGCCAGAAACAGCATCTTGCCCTTGCGGCGGCGGATGTTGCCCAGGGAAATATTATAAAGTTTCATGATGGGATTGTTCCTCCGATTTCAGGGTGGCCTGGCGCGCCCGGTGGTTGACCCGGTTGAGCAGGGCGGCCTCCAGGTTCTTTTGCCTGAACAGGGTGTCAAAGGTCTCTGTATCCACAGATCTTCGGTCAAAGGTTACCAAAAGCCTTGTGCCGTGGGTATCTTGTTCAACGGCCCTGACCCCTTCCAACTGCCGTATCTGGTTCACCAGTGATGCTTCCCAGAGGGTGTTTCCGGCCAATTTGTAAATGGCGTCATCCAGGTGCCGGGTCTGGATATAGGAAACCGCTTTCGGCACACTGACAAAGGCAAACCCCAGAAGAAGGACCAAAGAGACAATGGCGGACAGACTGCCAAAGGAAATTCCCCGTTTGCGAATACCCAGCACTTTTTCCCGCTTTTCCCTGTATGTTTCAGGATCCCAGGCCATCGGTTTTCTCTCCTTATTTTTTAAAGGCGCACAGCCAGGCATTGGCATTGATATCTGCCATGGAAATGACAAGATTGCCGCCGTCAATGACCCGGGTCAGGGGCGCCGGGTTGCACCCGCCCTTTACCTCATTGATCCTGTCCGTGGCAAAGCGCATTCCGCAATTGGTGCAGACCATGACATCCCCTTCCTGGACATAACCTTTTCCTGCTCTGTAACAGACATCGCAGGCATCAACGGCCGCCCGGACGACTCCATCCTGGCTTTTGACCACAAAAAATTCCACCATCACACCTTTCTCGGATTTCACCGTAAAATAATGGGCCTGGCCATCGGAAATTTTCTCAAGGGGAATGGAAACCTGATTGTTTTCAGGGGTGAGGGGTGTGAACTTTCCCCCGAACCAGGCATGGGCAGTTGATCCGGCCAGGATAAGGGCAATCAGGGTTAGAAAAAATATTTGTTTCATCTGTTTATTCCTTATTGTGCGGTGGGGTCAGGCTTGGGTTGTTGGCTTATCATGAAATAAGCCAACAACCCAAGCCTGACCCCATCTTTTAGTTGGTTGTCGGCAGGGAGCAGCAGGAACCGCCCCCGGGCAATCCGCCCTGGGGTATTTGGGACGGGTCTGCCACAGGGTTGCCCCCGCTGCAGCAGCCGCCGCCAGAACCTGGACCCTTCTGCCGGGTATTTAAATAGGCAAAGGATTCTTTTTCCATGATGGGGTCCACAGATTCCAGGGTAGCTGGATATCCTTTGGCTGTAATTGCTTTTCCTATCTCATCCGCAGACAGCGGGCCTGCAAAATCAACGGCCACCAGTTTTCTGAACAGATTGGCTCCCATGCCGGAGAATCCTTCCAGGGGCGTAAGCCCTGCTCTAATATTGGAAAAACAAGCACCGCAGGTCAGATTTTCAACCTTGAAAACAGCGCGCTGGGTTGCCCCGTCCTTGGTATCCCCGGCCGTAACGATTCCAATGGTCCAAAAGAGAACTGCACCTGCCATCACAAGTAATCTCAGTTTTTTTTTCACGATACCCTCCGTTTGGTATACAAAAATTACGATACCCGGAAAGGAATTCAAGTCCTGTGCCAGGGCAGCGTTAAAAAAGTTTAAAATATCACAAGAGACTTAATTTGCAGGGTATTTGAATGTCCAACAAAAGGCACTTGGAACAAGGCCCAGGTATGGAGGCGTTCGGAGAATGCAGACTATTCAACAGGGGGTGTAGAATAGTCTACAAATTATATTTTTCAAGGCGGTACAGAAGAACATGCCGGGGGATTTTCAGAAGCCGGGCTGCCTCGGAGCGGTTTTGTCCGGCCTTTTCCAGGGCTTTGATCACATAGGCTTTTTCAATGGCTTCCAGGGAGATGCCTTCATCCGGGATTACGGGGTCCAGCACGGAGGTCCTGGTTTCCATGCCCGGCAGGTTCAGGTCCGCAGCTTCGATGAGGGGGGTTTTCCTTAAGATGATACACCGCTCTACGATATTCTGCATCTCCCGGATATTGCCGGGCCAGTGATAGGTTTTCATCTGGTTCAGGGCTTGACGGGAAAAACATACATCCGCCGGGGCATCAAATTTTTTTAAGAAATGGGAAACCAGTGCCGGGATATCTTCAATGCGTTCCCGCAAGGGGGGAATGAACAAGGGGATCACACTGAGCCGATAATAGAGGTCTTCCCTGAAGTCTCCGTTTGAAATTCGCTCCTGAAGGTCCAGGTTGGTGGCGGCAATGATTCGTATGTCCACCTTTGTTGCCTTTTCCGACCCCAGGGGCTGGATCTGTCTTTCCTGGATGGCCCTGAGCAGTTTCACCTGTACTTCCACGGCCAGTTCGCCTATTTCATCCAGAAAAAGGCTGCCCCGGGATGCGGTCATAAAATGGCCCTTCCGGTCCTTGACCGCGCCGGTAAAGGCGCCCCGCACATGGCCGAAGAGTTCGGATTCCAGGAGGGTGGCGGGAATGGCAGCACAATTGACCGCCACCATGGGTCCCTTATGGCGGGGGCTGTTCTGGTGGATCAGCCGGGCCAGCACCTCCTTGCCTGTGCCCGATTCTCCGGATATCAATACCGTGGCCTCACTGTTGGCAGCCCTGGAGGCTGTCTCCAGCAATTCCTTCATGGCGGAGCTGGCCGATACGATCCCTTTGGTTCCGGTGAGTCTGTTCACCTCATGGGCAAGCAGCCGGGCCTGGGAGCGAAGCCCCGTAAGTTCCAATGCTTTTTCACAGGATAAAATTAAGGTATCCCTGTCAAAGGGCTTGGTGATAAAATTGAAGGCGCCCTTGTGCATGGCCTGGACCGCCATTTCAATGGAGCCGAATGCTGTCATGATAATCACGGGGGTGTCCGGCGATTCCTGTTTGATTTGTTCCAGAAGATCCAGGCCGTTCATGTCTCCTAATTTTACATCCGACACGACCAGATCCGGATGATGCGTCTTAAAAAATTCAAGGCCCTGGAACCCTGATTCCGCAGCCAACACGGTAAATCCCCTGGCGGAAAGATTGTATTCGGTTACCCTGCGAAGACTTGGGTCATCATCAATGAGCAAGATGGTCTGGTCCATTGTGCCTCTTTTCTCTATGTTGACAAAGCGTTTTTATCCGGCAGGTACACGGAAAACTGTGCGCCCCCCATGTCCGACGGTGTCACCCTGATGGTGCCGCCCAGCCGTTCAATAATTTTTTTGGTAATGGAAAGCCCGAGACCTGTCCCGGTTTCCTTGAAGGTGACAAAGGGTTCAAAGACCTGTTCATATTTTTCAGGTGCCACCCCAGGTCCGTTATCTGCCACATCAATTGTGTATCCCTTTGGCTCCCGGTAGTGGCAAATGCAAATTTTCCCCTTGTGGGGCACTGCATCCACGGCATTGAGGAGTATATTCATCAACACCTGGATCATGGCGGCTTCCTCAACCAGGATCTCTTCAGCATCACCTGTTTTCTCCAGGATGAGGTCAATGGATTTTTCCCGGATCCGGGGTGCCAGGAGCAGGATGACCTTGTCAAGGATGTCAGGAAAAGGTTCGAGGCGGTCCTTGTTAATCGTTTGCTGCCCCCGGCAATAGGCGAGCACCTCGTTTACGGAATTGTTGAGCCGTGAAATTTCAGACCGCATGATCACAATAAATTCATGCTTGGGATGGGTGACGGGCACCTCGTCGGCCAGGATTTCAGCCGCTCCCTTAATGGATGCCAAAGGGTTTTTGATTTCATGGGCCAGGGCGGCGGACACATGGCCCAAACTGGACAATTTCTGGGCCTGGCCCAGTTGTTTTTCCGCCTGAACCAGCCGGGCGGCCTGGTTGTGGAGCCGCTGATAGGAAGTGGCAAGCTTTTCAGAAAGCTGCTGATATTTTTTTTTAAGCCTGCTTTCCCGGCTGGAGATCAATCCGATTACAAGTCCTGCGGAAAGGTAGAAGACAATTTCAGACAGCTCGGAATAATAGGCCTCCCGTCCCTGGAACCAGAACATGAACAAATGGGGCACAAATGAAATGCAGGAAAGAACGGCCATGAGCAAACCGCCCCAAAGCCCGTAAAAAATTGCCCCAATGGCAATGGGAAAATAGGAAAGCCTGCGATAGGTGTCATGGAAGAGGATCATATGGCCGGGCGTTACATAATGCAATACCCCGATAAGTCCTACCATTGCCACCAGAGAAATAAAGCATATTTTTTTCATTAAGGCGCCTTAACCATAGTGTATCTGCTGAAAAGCCAGGGCAAGGCGGTCCCTGTTGACCGGTTTTTCCATGCAGGTTTCATATCCGGGAGTAAGCCCTTTGGTGACGGTTTCAGGAGGTGGACCCGTCGAAAGGAGTATGATTTTAGCTCCCTGGGCCGGAGAAATTGCTTTGGATCTCTCCCATTGCCTGATTTTCCCCATCACCTGGAGACCGTCAAGGCCCTTCATCTCAATGTCCAGGAAGATCAAATGGTAGGGGTCTGCTTCATTTTGAGCCCTGACAAATGCGTTCAGGGCCTCCAGACCGTTGATGGCCACATCACATTCCCCGTATCCGGAAAGCAGTTTCTGGGATTGTTTTCTGGAATCAAACGTTGCATCCACAATTAAAAACTTCATGAATAGATTTTTTACCGAATAGGTGACGATGAACTTCTGAAGCCGGTTACAGGCATCGGACAGAATAACAAATTGTTTTTCGATGGCAGCCTCATCCCTTTCGCCAATTGCTCGATCAAGACCGAAGGCTCCGTCCATAATGGGTTTGCACGAAAGGTTCTTGACAGAATCCCTGAATTCGGTAAGGGCCTTGACCATGGAAGAAAAATCGCGTCCATCCAGGAAAAGTTTCATCTGTGCCAACATATTTTCATGGGTGTCGCAAAAGGTATCAAAGCATTCTTTGATCAAATTTTTATTGCCGCCCATTGTCTGGATGAGTTCATCCAGGTCAATGGGAAGACCTTTTTCAGGCATGGTTTCAACGGGTGCATTCCTGGCCATGGAATGGATGATGGCATCTTCCAGGGCTTTTCGCTTGATGGGTTTGGTGATATAATCGTCCATTCCCGATGCCAGAAACAGCTCCTTATCCCCCTTCATGGCATTGGCGGTCAGGGCCACAATGGGAATATGGGGCCTGGGGGCTGGTTTTTTGTTTTCTATCTCCCGGATGGCCCGGGTGGCTTCAAGGCCGTCCATTACCGGCATTTGCCCGTCCATGAGGATCAGGTGGAATTGATTTGTTTGATACAGGTCAACGGCTTCTTTTCCGTTTTCGGCAATGGTGACGGTGTGTCCCAACTTTTTTAACATATTGGTGGCCACTTTCTGGTTCATTTTATTGTCTTCGGCCAGAAGAATGTTCAGAATGGTGGCGGAAAGATCCGAGGCTGCCGTGGGTTCTTCCAGGTTGAACCGGGTGCCTTCCGTTTTTTGGATGGGCGCCATGCCATGGGCCTGGAGAAGACAGTCCAGCACATGTTTTTTGTAGACCGGTTTTGCGATCTGGGCTTCAAACCCTTCTCGTTTAAAGGCTTCCGGTTCCAGGCGTTTTACCGTATAGCTCATTAAAATCATTCGGGGCGGTGTGATATCCTTATTTTCCAGGATCTTTTTTGCCAGGGCAATGCCATCAATGGCGGGCATCTCCATGTCAATAAAAATCGTGTTGAAAGGGGCCTTCTCCAACTGGGCATCCATGAGTTTTTCCATGGCCATGAAAGGGTTTTGGGCATTGTCTGCTGTACAGCCAAAGGAAAGAAGATGCTGGGTCAGTGTCTTCCGGCAGGAATCCGTGTCATCCACCACCAGACATTTGAGTGTATTGATCTTGTCCGGTATCTTGTCCGGGCCTTGCCGGGCATTGGACTGTTTGCGGAAAGAAGAGGTGAACCAGAAATTGGAGCCTTCTCCCTGTTGACTTTTTACCCCGATTTCACCGCCCATAAGCTCTGCCAGTTGTTTGGAAATGGTCAGGCCAAGGCCGGTTCCTCCGTATTTCCGGGTGGTGGAGGCATCCACCTGGGAAAAGGATTTAAACAGGCGTTTTGTCTGCTCATTGGAAATCCCGATACCTGTGTCAATGATTTCAAACCGCAGCATGACCTTTCTGGGACTTTCAGATGCCAGGGAAACTTTGACCAGAACCTCTCCTTTTTCTACAAATTTAACGGCATTGCCGGCCAGATTGATGATGATCTGGCGCAACCGGGTGGGGTCACCCTTTAAAAAAATAGGGACATTCTCATCAATCATGCAGATAAATTCAATGTTTTTTTCCCGGGCTTTGGTCGCCATGATCTGTCCGAGATCGTGGAGCAATTTGCCCAGATCGATATCAACGGACTCTATTTCCATTTTTCCGGCTTCTACCTTGGAAAAATCAAGGATGTCGTTGATGATGGTCAGCAATGCTTCCGCACTGTGGCGGATGGCCTCTGCATATTCGGTCTGTTCCGGGGAGAGCTTTGTTTCGCATAGGATATCGGCCATGCCGATGACACCGTTCATGGGGGTTCGGATCTCATGGCTCATATTGGCGAGGAATGCGCTTTTTGCAATATTGGCGGCTTCTGCTTCCTCCTTTGCCTGTTTTAAATAAACGGTTTGTTTTTCGATCTGATTTTCAAGGTATTTCTGGGAGACCTGGCGCTGCAGATGAACCGATATTCTGGCAATGAGCAGCTCTTTAATAAAGGGTTTGGCAATAAAGTCGCTGGCACCGGCCTTAAAAATAAGGGATTCTGTGTGCTGGTTGGCCTGGGATGTCAGGAAAATGACCGGGATGGATTTTAAGCGTTCATCTGAAACGATCTTTTTGCAAAGGGTTTCGCCGTCCATATTGGGCATGTTCAGGTCGGTCAGCACAATATCAATTTCAGGGGCGTCCTTGTGCTGCAGCAGTTCAAGGGCCTGGACCCCGTCATTGGCAGTGACCACCTTATACCCTTCCCCTGCCAGCGCTTTAAGCACCGTCATACGGATAAATTCAGAGTCATCTACAACCAGGATTGAAGGGGTATCTGATAGTTCCAAATTAATTGACCTCAAGTTATCGTCATGGTGACCAGGGAATTAAAACACTGTATGAAGATGCATACCACACTTACCCTATCAAATCACAGCCAGAGCGTCAACTTTTCTATGTGGGGTGTGTGTTATGGGATTCGTCTTAAAGGATATTTCGAGGGGTATTTAAGGCAATTGTCAGTGCTTCTTTACCGATTGACAAAGGCGTCTGGAAATCTTTTTCTCCATCTGTCCGTTGACAGCAAGAAAATTTATATATAAGAGTCTTGAACGGGGAAAAATTGACAGGGGGATGCTGGATGTGACCAATCTCCTTTTCCACAAGAGACTGCACCAAAAGACTAAGGTTTGAAAAAAATACTATTAACCCGGTATTCGGCTCGTCCATGAGTTAACAAAAAGAGAAAAAAATTCTTTTTGCCCGACCGCCTGAACAAAAAGGAGAAAAAGAAGATGAAAGAGACAATCTGGGAAACCCCTTTCTGGCCCAAAGATGTTGCGCACAAGGTTACTGACTACCATTTTCCCGTTTTTAAATTTCTGGACGATTCTGCCAAAAACTATCCCGATAATGTTTTTACCATTTTTAACGGGGCCACCAAAACTTTTGCCCAGGTGAAGGATACCGCCGACAGAATTGCCAATTTTCTGGCGGGAAAAGGCATTAAAAAGGGAGATAAGGTTGCCATTTTTCTTCCCAATTTGCCCCATTTTCCTGAAATTTTGTTTGGTATCTTAAAGGCAGGGGCTGTCTGCGTGAATTGCAATCCGGTGTACACGGCAAAAGAGCTGAATTATCAGCTCAAGGATTCAGAGTCAAAAATGGTTTTTTGCATGGATCATCCGCTTTTCTATGCCAACACGGTGAATGCCATTAAGGGAACCCAGGTGAAAGATGTTGTCGTTTGCAACATCAAATCCTATCTGCCCAAAATCAAAGCAATCTTGGGCTCTCTTCTGGGGAAAATACCCAAGGCAGATAAACATGAACCCGGCCATTTGATGTTTGATAACATTGTGGCCGCTTCCAGCCCCGTTCCTCCCTCTGTTGAAATAGATCCGGAAAAAGATACGGCGATCATGCTCTATACTGGCGGCACCACCGGGGTGCCCAAGGGGGCAGAACTCAGCCATACCAATTTTACCTATGATGTAATGGGATTGTATGAGAGCGGCTGTTTCCTCCAGAATGAAAGCAAGGGCCTGGAAAAATTGTATAAAGGCGGATATCATACCTTTCTGGGGGTTCTGCCCTGGTACCACAGTTTCGGTATCACCTGTGCCCTGCTTTTTGCTGCCATGTCCGGGAACAAGCTCATCTGTGTTCCCGATCCCCGGGCCGGCAAACCGCCGTTCACCGAAGTGCTTAAAATTGTCCAGGAACAAAAACCCACGATCATGCCGGCAGTGCCGACTATCTTTGTGGCCTTTGCAAATCACGCCCGTTTAAACGATTTCAACCTGTCCTCTTTGATTGCCTGTTTTTCCGGCGGGGCGCCGCTGCCCCCTGAAGTATGCCGGCAGTTTGAAGAAAAAACAGGGGCCATTATTTTTGAAGGATACGGCCTGACGGAGACGGCTCCGGTTGCCACCAGCAACCCGACAAACAGGGAAACAAGGAAAATAGGGTCCATTGGTTTTCCCTTGCCCGGAACCATGGTGAAAATTGTCTCCCTTGAAGACGACACCCAGGAATTGCCCAAGGGAGAAGATGGCGAGATCGCCGTTTGCGGACCCCAGGTCATGAAAGGCTATTGGAAAAGGCCGGATGCCAATGAAGAGGTTTTCAGGCAGATTGACGGGGACCGTTATTTTCTCACCGGTGATATCGGCCACATTGATAGCGATGGGTATATCACCATCACAGACCGTAAAAAGGACATGATTATTGTGGGTGGCTTTAATGTCTATCCCCGGGATGTTGAAGATATCCTGTATACAAACCCCAAGGTGGAGCTTGTGGCGGTTGTGGGGGTCCCTGACGACAGAAGCGGAGAATCGGTAAAGGCATTCATAAAATTGAAACAGGGCCAGAAGGCAACGGCTGAAGAAATCAAAGATTTTTGCAAGGAAAATATGGCGGGTTACAAAAGGCCCAAGCTCATTGAGTTCAGGGACGAAATTCCCATATCCAATGTGGGCAAGGTATTAAGACGGGTGCTCAGGGATGAGGAACGCACGGTAAAAAAATAAACCACCCCAGAACCTCGTCAGGACCAAAGATCTTTTTTTTTAGGGCCGGGACAGCCGCATCAGCGTGTGGCTGTCCCGGAATATTTTTTTCCTTAACGAATAAGGCAGGCGCATGTACCCGGCAGTGGACCCAAATTTGATTGACAGCATTTTTCCGAATCTGGATGCTTCTTTGTTAACCCTTCTCAAGAACCGGTTGGATTCTTTCCATGAAGGCCTTGAAAAAAATGGGTGTGATATGGCAGCTGATCCGGTTTGGACGCCTGAATTCATGAAGGTCTTTCTTTTCAGCGAATTTATTGCTGTCAATTTATCCCGGGATCCAAAGATGTATCAAAAATTTTTGAACACCGGAGACCTTTCCTGTTCCTATTCGGATGATCCTTATTCTGCAAGACTTGAAAAACGTATGTCCGGGAAATCCCAGGACACCGTCTTTGTCAAGGAGACCCTGCTTGAGTTCAGGCTGTATGAGGCCATTCGCATCGCATGGCGGGATCTTGTGGGCATGGCGGGTCTGGAAGAAACCTTGAACGACCTGTCAAACCTTGCACAGGCCTGTGTCAGCTATGGGATGAAATATGTGTATGATGACCTTTGTCTGCGCCTTGGCATCCCGGTGGATGCCAGGGGGAATGCCCAGCAGATCATTGTCCTTGGCATGGGCAAGCTCGGGGCCAGGGAATTGAATTTTTCATCGGATATTGATTTGATTTTTGTCTATCCCAAGGAAGGCGTTACCACAGGCGAAAATCCCATTTCCAACGATGAATTTTTTACAAAACTCTGCCGGGATTTTTTAAAGCTGTTTACCATGGGAGGGGGCATCAATTTTTTCCGGGTGGATACCCGGCTGAGACCCTTTGGAGACAGCGGACCCCTTGTCATGAGTGCCACGGCCTTTGAAGACTATTACCAGGCCCAGGGCAGGGAATGGGAACGGTATGCCATGATAAAGGCCCGTCCCATTGCCGGCAGCATTGAGGAGGGGTATGCCCTGTTAAAGGGGTTGAACCCGTTTATTTACCGGCGGTATTTTGATTACGGTTCCTTTGATTCTTTCCGGGAAATGAAACACCGGATCACCCTCCAGGTAAAGCATGAACGGTTTAAAGATAATATAAAGCTTGGGGCCGGCGGTATCCGGGAAATTGAGTTCTTCGGACAATTGTTCCAGCTTATCCGGGGGGGAGTGGAGCCCGAACTCCAGGAGCAGCAGATTCTCAAGGTGCTGGATCTGTTGCAACGCCAAAAGTGTATCAATGAAAATACCCATCAGGATTTAAAGGCCGCCTATTTCTTTTTGCGGACTGTGGAAAACAGACTCCAGGAATACCAGGACCGCCAGACCCATGATATCCCCTTAAAAGCGGACCAGCGTTTGATTCTGGCCCTGTCCATGGGCTTTGAGTCCTTTGATGCCTTTAATGAAAAACTTTCAAGTGTTCTGGGCCGGGTCCACGGCCATTTTTCACTATTGTTGGTGACCGAAGAGGCCGAGAACACAGACACGGAAACCCGGCATCTTATGGAATTGTGGACCAATATAAATGATCCCCAGTTTGCATCGGAGGGGGTTGACGTTTTTGGATACAAGGACCCGGATCAGGTTCTGGCCGTTTTACGAACACTTGCCAACCACCCGAATACCCAGCGCCTGACCCCCAATGGCCGGAAAAAACTGGCCCGGCTCATGCCGGTGCTGGTCAAAAAAGTGGGCGAGAAAAACCAAGCCCAGTCCGTGCTCAACAAGCTCATTGATCTGGTGATCACCATTGAACGCCGAACCTGTTATCTTTCCCTGCTCATTGAAAATAAGAGCGCCCTTGATACACTGATTGTCCTGGCCCGTAAAAGTCCCTGGATCATCACTTTTTTAAGTCAGCATCCGGTGTTGCTGGATGAACTCATGCATCCTGCCACCCTGTATGCTCCGCCCAAAAAAGATATGCTTGAAAAGGAAATGGCTGACCGGATGGCAAAAATTCCTTCCAGGGATGTGGAATACCTGCTGGAAGAACTGTGTATTTTTCGCCAGGTCAATACCCTGAGGGTGGCGGCGGCAGACATCAGCGGGAATTACCCTCTCATGAAAGTCAGTGACCATCTGACCTATATCGCGGAAACAGTTCTCAGGCAGGTTCTTGATATCGCCTGGGATATTGTGACCCAAAAATACGGGATTCCCTTTGGAATGGCGGACAAAATCAAAGGTCCGTGCGGATTCGCCATTGCGGCCTATGGGAAGGTGGGAGGCCTGGAAATGGGGTACAAGTCAGACCTGGATCTTGTATTTCTCTTTCAGGCGGAACCCGGCATGACAAGTGGTGGGAAAAGATCTGTTGACAATATATTGTTTTATTCAAACCTGGGCCAGCGAATCATTAATCTTTTGACCATGCACACCTCTGCCGGCACCCTTTACGGTGCGGATATGCGGCTTCGGCCCGGGGGCAGTTCGGGCATGATTGTTTCCCACATTGACGCCTTTGAGGAGTATCTGGAAAATCAGGCATGGACCTGGGAGCACCAGGCCCTGATAAGGGCCCGCCCCATTACCGGAGATCCGGGGCTTTTCCTGCGGTTTGACAGCATCCGGGAAAAAGTTCTGGGGAAAAAACGGGATCCGGCTGTTCTGAAAACAGAGGTCTCTGACATGCGGGAGCGTATGAGAAAAGAGCGGTTGACCCATGAAGGCGGCCTGTTTGATCTAAAACAGGACCAGGGGGGGATTGTGGATATCGAGTTTCTGGTTCAATACTTGATTTTGAAAAATGCCCATGATTTTCCCGATATCCTGGTGTGGACCGATAATATCCGTCTTATGGAAGGCTTGAGCGTTGAAGGACTTATTTCAGGGCATGAAAGCCAGGTACTCCAGGAGGCCTATGTGGCCATGCGCCAGGTGATCCACAGGCTTACGCTTCAGGAAAAAGCCCCGGTCGTTCCGGAAGATCTGTTCAAAGATACGGCTAAGGCTGTTGTCGGGATTTATAATGCCTACCTTCCTGGCGGAGCACCCGGGTAAGGGGACGCCGCTATGCCCCAGGGCAATCGCATCTATCTTTTTAATAACCCGCCTTATACCCGTTCCGGTCGGATTGCCTTTCTGTCGCTGATTGAATGGAATCCCCCTTGCCCACCCCTGGACGGGTTGCAGGTATCATGGACAACAATACCGCTATAAATTACATGCGTTGGCCCTGGGCTATGCCCCCTCACCCCGTCCGCGTGCCTGGGACTCTGGGCTTACGAAATTGGCGTTCTATCTGATCAGAAACAGGCTCAGGGCCGGCCAGTAGGTGATGATCAGAACAGACAATAAAAGGACCAGCATGAAGGGGATAGTGGCCCGGTAGATGTCCACAATGGGCTTGTTGAACCGATAGCTTGCAATAAACAGGTTCATGCCCACAGGGGGTGTAAAATACCCGATCTGCATATTGGCCAGAAAAATAATCCCCAGATGCACCGGGTGAACCCCGTATTCAAGGGCAACGGGCAGCATCAGCGGCACCATGATAATGATGGCAGAAAAAATATCCAGCATGGCACCCAGGATGAGAAGGAAAATATTGAGCAGGATCAAAAAGACAAGCTTGCTGCTCACAAAGGCCTGGCATGCGGCAAATAACTTCATGGGGACCTGGGCATCAATGAGAAAATTGGTCAACGCCAGGGAAACCCCGAGAATCAGCAATATCCCCCCCACCATGACCATGGATTCCCGGATAATATCGGCCAGCTGGGACAATTTGATTTCCCTGTAAACAAAGACTTCCACCACCAGCACATACATGGCTGTGACGGCAGCAGCTTCTGACACGGCAAAATATCCTGAATAGATCCCTGTAAATACAAAAATCGGCAGGGGGATTTCCCAGGCAGCAGCGCGTATGGCAGCAAATGCATTGGCCCATGAAAATTTTATCAAAGGAATGGGGGTTTTTTTGTTGACCCAGATGCTCCATAAAGAGAGCATGAAAATCATGAGAATGGCCGGAAAAATACCGGCAATAAACAGGTCCTCAATGGAGATATTAACCCCTGCACTCATCTGCTGGGCAATGATTCCGTATAAAATCAAGGGAAGGGAGGGGGGCAAAAGCAATCCCAGGCTTCCCGAGGTGGTCACCAACCCCAGGCTGAAATTGTCCTGGTATCCGGCCTGTTTTAATGCCGGATACAGCAGGGCACCCATGGCCACGATGGTGACACCCGAAGCTCCGGTAAATGCGGTGAAAAGGGCGCAGACCACAAATGCCACAATGGCCAGCCCTCCGGGCATCCATCCCAGAAAAGCCTGGGTCAGCCGGACCAGGCGATGGGAGGTTTTGCTTTCCCCCAAAATATAACCGGCAAAGGTAAACAGGGGAAGGGCCAGCAGAATAGGGGTGTCGGCAATTCTATACAATTCAATGGCCAGGACGGACAGATCAATCTCCGCCATATAAAATCCGGCCATGGCCGCCGCAATGATGATGGTAAATAAAGGTGCCCCCAAAAGGGCAATAAAGATGAGTATGCCGACAAATAGATAAATCATGGTTTTTTTGGATTATACCGGACAAAAAACTTGATTGAAAAAAGGGTATATCGGAGACTGATCACCCCAAAGGCTACGGGAATGATGGATTCGCACACCCAGGCCGGTACATTGGCAAAGGCAATGAGGTTATCCGCCATTTCCATCCGTACAAAGCGCAGGCTGAACCAGGCCATGAGGGCCGTGACAACTGCTGCAAAAACATGGACCAGAAAACCGGTGACCCGTTTAATACGGGATGGCAGATACCGGGAAATGACGTCGATACTGATGTGATTATCGGTTCTGCTGGCGACCATGGCGCCGATGAGACCGATCCAGAGTACCAGGACCCGGACCAGGGAATCCCCCCAGACAATGCCTGAATCAAAAAAATTTCTCAGAAAGATCTGAAGAACAGCCATTGTAATCATGATCAGCAGGAGACTTATCAGGATCATGTCTTCAAGCCTTCGAAGCGCCAGGGCAAGGGTGTGGCCCACCCGGGGGTTATTGGGCACCTGGTGTCCCTTTGGCACGAAATTCTTTTAAAAGGCTGTCCAGTCTGTACCCGGCATCCTTGGGCAGGATGCCGGAATTTATCATTTCCAGGGATGCGTTTTCCGCTATTTTAAGCCATTGGTCCTGAACGGGCTTGCCCGGTGTAATAAATTTAATCCCCTGGTTTTTTAATGCCACAATGGCCTTGCCGTCATCTTCCCGGTTTTGGAGGTCTATTTGATGAAAGGCCAGGGTCATTATCCGGGTAACGATTTCCTGGTCCTGGGGGGGGAGT
>VMSR01000176.1 GCA_013792075.1 Desulfobacula sp. | reverse complement strand
TTTCCGCACTGCCCGAGACTATGATTTTTTCAGGAGATTATCTGCAAATCTGCCTGCAAAGACCTGTTCCGATCGATCCGCCCGCCCCTGTAACAAGGACACATTTATTACCCAGATAATTCCCGATTTCTTTTTTATCCAGGGTTACAGGTTCCCTTCCCAAAAGGTCTCGATACTCAACATTCCGTATGGCGCTGATGTTAATTTTTCCATCAATCAATTCCCCCATGCTGGGAACGGTCTTAAATTTCACCTCTGCTTTTTTGCACAGGTCAACAATTGTTCTCATGCGGGTGGCATTTGCAGAGGGGATGGCAATGATCACCTCATCAACGCCTGTTGATTTGGCCGCATGCTCAAGAGCATCAATTACATTTAATACCGATACCCCATGTATTTTTCTGCCGATTTTAGAAACATCATCATCCAAAAATCCAACCACATGGGATTGAACAGACGGATTTTCACGGAACTCCCGGCATATCTTCTCACCACAATCCCCGGCACCGATAATGATAACCCCTTTTCCCCTGCCTTTAACCTTTCGAAATATTTTTTGTACCGCATGAAACAGGTCCCGAAGCTTTACATCTTCGGTGAATTGCTCAAAGCACAACCGTGTAAAAATCCGCAAACCGATGAGAAACATGACCGTCAAACACCAGTCAATGATAAAAACAGACCTGGAAATCATTTCAAATCTGTTTTTATAAAGAATAAAAACAATGAGTACAAAGCTTGCCACTGTGGATGCCTTGACAATATTCATCAAATCATTCAGGCTCGTATACCGCCACATGCCTTTGTACAAATCGAAAAAATAAAAACAAAAAATTTTCCCGGCCAGTACATATGGAAGCATCTCAAAAAAACTTTCCTGTGCCCATTGGGGAAGATCAAAGTCAAACCGGATCAAATGCGCCAGATAAAAAGAGGTGCACAATAAAACAATATCCATTGTGACGATCATCAGCAGATTTCTGGATACCCTTACTTGCATTGAACGAAAACCTTTCTGCGGATAAGCCGTGAAGCCCATACAAAGACCAGGCTGTAAACCAGATAAGCCGGCAGTATAAAATACAAGCCCCCGGGCTTTAGAAAAATAACAGACCCCCCTATCACCAATTGTGCAACCCCATAAACCAAAGCCACTTTCCAGTGTCTGATGCCAAGCTCATTGGTCAAAAGCTGATACATGTGTTTTCGATGGGCCAGGGTCAAATCGTCTCGATTTTTTATTCTCACAACCATTGTCAACAATTCATCAAAATAAAAAGGGGCCAGAAATCCCACCATTACGATGAAATCAACAAGCGTCTCAGACAGGACAATGGTCAAACAGGCAAACACAAACCCCAGCAGAACACTTCCCAGATCTCCTAAAAACACCTTTGCTTTGGGAAAATTAAAACAAAGGAATCCAAGACACGAAAAAGCCAGGATCAGGCTTAGGGTTGTGTAAGTATCATTTGTTCCAAAAATGCGATTATGGAAGCCAAGGAGTGAAAATCCCACCACGCCCGTAACCCCGGCGATACCGTCTATTCCGTCCATGAAATTATAAAAATTTGAAGTCCCGACAATAAAAACAGATAAAGGAATACACAACAGATAGCCGGCAGCGGCAACCTGTTTTGAATATAAGAAAAAGACCAAAAAAACCAAACTGCACCCGAATTGAATCAAAAGCCTTTCTTTTACAGACAGACAGCGTTTGTCTCCTCCCCATAGTCCAATCAAGGCGATGACCAGAGACGGCAGCCATAAGCTTATGGGGATTTGAAGCATCAGGCTTCCCAGAAGAAAGGCTGCCAGAACACCAATCCCTCCCCCCTTAGGGGTAATATGTGCATGGGAGCTTCTATGATTGGGGATATCTATCAGTCCGAGCTTGCCGGCAAATTTTATTGCAATAAACGCACCCAATCCGCCCAATAAAAAACTAAATATAAACAAATGCGGTCTCACCCTCTTTAACAAATTCAACCAAAATAAATGGCAGTGTATATTTGAAATAAACGCCCGTAATTAAGACTATTTTTATTATTAAAAAGCAGGGGTATTTGCAAGCTTTATATAACAAACCAGTTCAACAGCCACCTTCTTTTCAACCAAATTTTAATTTTTATGACGCACGGATCGAACCACAGAGATTACGGATTCTTTGACGGCAATACACCCAAATCGGATCATGAGGAGACAATTTACCAGGCCGACAAACCCCGGCGGATAAACCTTTGAAAAATGCAGCTGAAAATACCGCCTGAATCCATTCAACTTGTGAAACTCAACAAAAAGCCTGCTGGCATCGCTGGTTCCCAAGGTGTGAACAAAGGTGACATCGGGACAAAAATAAATTTTCCCCCCGGCCTTTCTCAGGCGCAGACAAAAGTCGATATCCTCGACATGCAAAAAATAGCCTTCATCCATACCGCCAAGGCTGCGATAAAAAGCGGTTTTGAGAAACATGCAGGCCCCGCTGGTCACTGGAATTTCCGTAACCTTGGTGGGCAGGGGCTGATCATGGTGATCAAACCGCCTGAAATAGGGATGACCGGGTATGATTTTGTAAAGTTTTACCCCCTCGACAAAGGCGATCCAAGGCGTAAGAATCTCCCGGCGGGCTCCCTGTTGATCGGTTCCGTCGGAATTGACCAGCCGGGGGGCCAGCCAATAGTCTCCTTCACATGATTCTGCCGCCTGGAACAACTTAGCAATTCCCTTGTCCGGGATGATACAATCCGGATTGAGGAAAAAAACAAATTCACTGGCAACCTTTTTTGCGGCAAGGTTGCAGGCCTTTGAAAAACCAATGTTTCCATGACCGGAGATAAGCTCAAACCGCTTGTCTGAACCAAATTTGCCCTGCAGGGCATCAACGACAGAATTGGGGTTCCCGTTATTGACCAGGATCAGCTGGCCGGTTTCTTCCTGGGCCAAAACAGAGGAGATGGATTCAAACAAAACCGGTCCGGTATGGTAACTGACAATGACAATGGAAATAAATTTCATAATTTTCCGGAAAAAAAGCCTTGGAAGCCTTTCATGAAATCTCCTGTATCATCCGGCGCAATTGATGCCGCCAATGGGAGGGGGTCAATCCTGCGGCCGAATAAAACCGGCTTTTGTCCAGGAGACTCATGGCCGGTCTTTTGGCCGGTGTGGGATATTGTTCTGTGGGAACCGGTATCACGGGGATGGATCGTTCAAGCAAGCCTGCCAGAACCGCTTCTTCCTGAATGGCCACGGCAAAATCATACCAGGAGGCAACCCCGGCATCGGTCCAGTGGAAGATGCCCTTTAAATTTTTTTCGATTGCGGTCCAAACCGCAAGGGCAAGACCGTTGGCCCAGCAAGGGGTTCCGATCTGATCATCTATCACATTCAAGGACGGCCTTTCCTTCATGAGCCGGATCATGGTGTGAACAAAATTATGGCCATGGGAGGAATACAACCAGGCCGTCCGAATGATCAGGGCCTCTTCCTTCAGAATTTCCCGGACCGCCCGTTCCCCTGCCAGTTTTGTGGTTCCATAAACCGACAAAGGATCCGGCGTGTCTTCGGGCCGGTAGGGGCGGCAATTGTTCCCGTTAAACACAAAATCCGTTGACACATGAACCATGCGGGCATGGATCTCCTGTGTCGCCCGGGCCAGATGCCCCACCCCGTCACCATTAATGGCAAGGGCGGCAAGGGTATCGGTTTCAGCCTTGTCCACATTGGTGTAAGCCGCACAATTGATGATCCAGTCCGGCTTTTGTTCATTCAGTATCGCCGTGACCGACACTTGTTTGGTAATATCAATTTCCGGAAAATCCACGGCTGTCATTTCATATGCTTTGGGGCAGGTTCTCTGCAGTTCCCAGCCAAGCTGGCCGTTGGACCCGATTATCAAAATTTTCATCAAAACACCTCTGCGGTTTCCAGTAACAGACCTGCCGCATCCTTTGGAGACAATTTGGGCGGCTGCCCGTTTACCAGGGGCCAGTCTATGCCAATGGCCGGGTCATTCCAGAAAATGGACCTTTCAAATTCAGGGGCATAATAATCCGTGCATTTATAAACAAACTCAGCCTGGCCGCTCATCACATAAAACCCATGGGCAAACCCCGGCGGCACCCAGAACATGTCTTTGTTTTCCGCGCTCAGCACAACGCCTGTCCACTTGCCGAAGTCCGGAGAATTTTTCCGGATATCAACGGCCACATCAAAGACTTGTCCTGAAATCACCCGGACCAGTTTGCCCTGTGTCTGTCTGATCTGGTAATGCAATCCCCGCAAGATCCCCTGGCCGGAACTACTGTGGTTGTCCTGGACAAAATCAAAATCCGCCACCTGGGTTTTAAAAAATTTTTCCCGGAAGGTTTCCATAAAAAACCCCCGGTCATCTCCAAACACCTGGGGCCGAAGTATTTTCACATCCCTTAAATTTGTCTCTATAATCTCCATATTCCGTATATCTCTTCCACTGGCTAACAGGTTGATTTAAACAGGTCCAGCAAATAGGTGCCATAATCTGTTTTTTTATATTGCTGGGCCATGGCAATGACCTGGGCCTCATCTATATATCCCATTCGATAGGCAATTTCTTCCAGACAGGCCACTTTCAGGCCCTGGCGTTTTTCCATGGTCTCTATAAACAAAGAAGCTTCCAAAAGAGAAGAATGGGTTCCGGTATCCAGCCAGGCTGTCCCCCGCCCCATCTGCTCCACATGGAGGTTGCCCCTTCTGAGATATTCCAGGTTGACATCGGTGATTTCCAGCTCCCCTCTGGCAGAGGGTTTTAAATTCTTTGCAATCTCAATCACCTTGTTATCGTAAAAATAGAGCCCTGTCACGGCAAAATTGGATTTGGGACATTCCGGTTTTTCCTCAATATCAATGGCTTTCCCCTTTTCATCAAAGGAAACCACCCCGTATCGTTCCGGATCCTTGACCTGGTAGCCGAAAACCGTTGCCCCCTCTTTCCTTTCTGCCGCATGCTGAAACCGCTTGGAAAGGCCGTGCCCGTGGAAGAGATTGTCCCCCAGGATCAGGCAGACATTGTCCTGTCCGATAAAGTCTTCACCGATAAGAAAGGCCTGGGCAAGACCGGCTGGTTCCGCTTGTACTTCATAGGACAGGTTCAGTCCCCACTGGGAGCCGTCTTCCAATAATTCCTCAAACCTTGGCAGATCCATTGGCGTGGAAATGATAAGAATATCCCGGATCCCGGCCAGCATGAGCACGGACAAAGGATAAAAAATCATGGGTTTGTCATAGATGGGCAGCAGCTGCTTGCTCGTAACCTTTGTCACGGGATATAGCCGGGTGCCGGACCCGCCGGCCAGGATGATACCTTTCATTGAATGCCTCTTTTAGTGTTTACCGTCCATATTGTTTTTCAATCCATTGCCGGTATTCACCGGTTTGAATTGATCTGACCCAGTCCAAATTTTCCAGATACCAGTCTATGGTGTCAGACAAGGCCTGTTCAAAAGAATACCTTGCTGTAAAACCGATCTCATCCCGGGTCTTGTCCGAGTTGATGGCATACCGGATGTCATGGCCGGGCCGGTCCGCTACAAAGGTAATAAGATCCCGGCTGGTGCCGTTCTTTCCTGTTTTTTGATCCACCAGATCACAAAGGGTCTGAACCACCTCCAGATTGTTTTTTTCCTCTCCGCCGCCGATGTTATAGGTTTCACCGGCTGTTCCCTTTTCAAAAACCTTGGCCAAAGCTTCGCAGTGATCTGCCACATACAGCCAGTCCCGGATATTCTCGCCTTTCCCGTAAACCGGCAACGGTTTTTTATCCAGAATATTTAAAATCACCAGGGGGATCAGTTTTTCCGGAAACTGATAGGGCCCGTAATTGTTGGAACAATTGGTCACCACCACGGGCAGGCCATAGGTTTTAAAATAGGCTTTGGCAAAATGGTCTGAAGAGGCCTTTGAGGCGGAATAGGGGCTGGAAGGGTCATAGGGAGTATCTTCCCTAAAGGCCGGGTCTTCAAACCCAAGACTGCCATAGACCTCATCCGTGGACACATGGAGAAATCTGAAATCAGCCGGTTTGTTTTTCCGAAAATGGCTGAGGCTTGCTTCCAGCAGCTTGAAGGTGCCCATGATATTGGTGTTCAAAAAAACCTCGGGTCCTGTGATGGACCGGTCCACATGGGACTCGGCCGCAAAATGAAACACACCGTCAAACCGGTGGGCATCAAACAATTTTTTGAGCAGACCGGCATCCAGGATGTCCCCGTGGACAAATGTATACCGGGGATCATCCGAAAGCTCCCGATGGTTTTCAGGGTTGCCCGCATAGGTCAGGGCATCCAGGTTGAGGATGTTCCACTGGGGGTAATGCGTCATGACGTATTTAACAAAATTGGTCCCGATAAATCCGGAACCGCCGGTAACCAGAATTGTTTTCATGCCTTTGTCTTGCTTCTCCTTAATTTTTTTATCCAAACTATTATCGAAACACAATGGGTGACCGTCTTTTTATTTGCGATGCCTGGGTATGAAGAAGAGCCGGGATATCATAAGCGCCTGCCGAATAGAGGTCTGTGAACGGATGCCGTGACGGTAAAGGCACCGGACACGGTTGACCGGTGTCAACTCCAGCAATGACGCATATGCCTTGACCAGACGGATATGCCTGTCTGCCACCCCATATTCCGCCATTCGATCCGCCAATGCCCCTGCCTGCCGAACAGACTGGGCAAAATGCTGACGACCGGATTCCCAGGCGCTATACCATCTGCCGGTGAACGGGTTCAGATATAGGGTAACCGATTTTGCCCCGACCTGATTGTTGCGGTGCTGACGGTATCGGATTAAAGGCCGGTCTGCAAATTCAATGCGGCCACTGACCGCCGCACAAAGCGCAAGCCACCAGTCATGCATCAACGCGGCTTCCGGCACCGGATATGCCAGTTCCAAAAGCTTTCGGTTCACCATCAGGGTGCACCCGGTCACAAAATTCTGAACCAGCAGGTTATTCAATGGATTTACACGATTATGACAGATCCCCTGATACGCCATAAACGAAGGGCAAACAGTATTTAAGTGGGTGTCCACAACCTCTGCATCCGAATGGACCAGTACCGGCTTTCCCGGACAGGCGACTTCTGCCTCCTTCATGACCCCCAACAGAGCAGACAATTTGTCCGGATGCCAGACATCATCCTGATCTGAAAAAGCGAAATAGGGCATATCCGTTTCCAAAGCAGCCTTCATCAATGCGGAAAAATTACCGACAACCCCAAGATTTGACTCCTGATCTGAGATGAGATGAATTCTGCTGTCCGTTTGAGAATACCGGTTCAAAATCTCAAGGGACGCATCGGTTGAGGCATCATCCCGTGCCAGAACCCGCCAGGCACCATGGCCCTGATCCAGATAGCTTTGAATCTGTTCGTCCAGAAAATCCGCACCATTGTAAACCCCCAGCAAAATGCCTATTTCTTGGGAACCCATGGGTGCTTTATTTATCCTTTTCACCGATCATAAACTCAAGCTCAGAACGGCTCAGCTGATAATCCAACAACGCCTGGGTGTAGTTGCCCTGCGCCCGGGTGAGCCGGATCTGGGCATCCAGCAAAAGCGGAACGGTCGTCAACCCCGCTTCCAGCCTGCGGCTTTCAACTTTGTAATTTTCTTCGGCAGCCCCAACTGCCCCCAGAGCCCCCCGGGTCCGATGCTCGGCTTCAGAAATGGAAAACAATGCCTGGCGGATGCCTTCCTGGATAGACAGCTGGACTTTTTTGATATTTTCTTTAATCTGGGCCGCATCCAGGGAACTTTTCTGATTTTGATACCAGGCCCGTCCGCCGTCAAACAGTTCCCAGGAGGCATTGACCCCGGCCGACCAGTATCTGTTCCGCTGATCCCGATCATAGTTATACGCCGCTAAAGATTCATAATCTCTATTCTGGTCATTATACCCCAGATCCAGCTTTACCAGAGGCAAATATGAACCCATCGCAATATCGGCATCTTTTTCTGACATGGCCACCTGCTTGGCCAGGCTTTCAAGATCAGGACGGTTTGATTTTGCGATGTGCCAGCACGCCTCAAAATCCGACGGATAGTCTCCGGCAAAGAACTCAAGCCCTCCTTCAAAGACCACCTCCTCTGAGATCGGATGGTTCATCAATGAAAAGAGCGCCACCCGTTTCCGATTAACATCATTTTTTGCCTTGCTCAGCCGCTGCTCGGCATCTGCCAGGTCCACCTGGGCGCTCAACACTTCCGAATAGGAAATCAAAGATTTTTCCAGATAGGCGTTGGCAGACTTCACCCCCTCCTCAAGACGAGCCACAGATTCTTTTAAAATCTTGACATTCAGCTCTGCCCCCATGAGCTGGAAAAAAGTTGCCTGGATATTATAGGACAACTCCAGTTCTGCCAGTCTCCGGTCCGCAGCCTTTCTCTCCATGTCAAGTTTTGCTTTGTCATACGAATTGACAAGTCGGTTGCCCGCGTAAAGGACCTGTGACAATCTAAGGGCAAAGGTTCTCATGTCCTGATTAAGATAATCCGTATCTGAAACCCCTTTGGAACTGATGTTCTCAAGGCGATTATATGAATAGGAGGTGGACAGGGAGGGTAAAAAATCTGCACGGGCAGATTTCCTGTTTTCTTCCAATGCCGCCACGGCATAATCAGCCGCTTTAATAGAAGGACTGTTGACAAGACCATAGTCCAGGCATTGCTTCAAAGTCAGAGTGGTCCGGGCATGGCACACCGGCAAAACACCCAGTACAAACAAAACAATTAAACCGTGTAATAATTTATTTTTCAAACCATCTCCAATAACACATAGGTCATCCGATTAGGCCCCCAAACAGATGACAGCGCATAATAAAGGTCTTCCTGGTAATAGGCCTTCCAGGAGGTGAGATATCACCATATCTAAAACGAATCCCTTATATAAAACATTATACCGGGAATGCGCAAGACAAATTCATCGCTATTTGGATGATAGTCGGAAACTGCCTCAATGGCAATCCTATGTGCCATCAACACACCCTATTTGATTTCCTGAACAGATCACTGGCCAGATCTGACCGATTCTGGCCAACAACAGACAGCACAAAGAACCAGCACGCTGCCATTACAGGCTTTTCAGCCTGGCATGTCTTTTGCTATAGTCTCACATATGATTTTAAAAATATGGAAAACTTGTTTTGTTTTTGCTTTGGTGACCAGCATTCTCTGTTCAACACAGGAGATTGCCAGGGCAAAAACAAGCCTGAGCAACGAAGCCTATGCCCTTGATATGGTCAACCGAATGCGCAACAACCCCCTGGCCTATGCTGAGCAATTGGGCTATAACCGTGCACTATTACTAGAACAGCAGCCATGGCTGTCCGGGATTACCCAGGGACTGGGGGTAGTTGCATACTCATATTCTTTAACCACCCAGGCCTCAATTCAAAACGCAGAAGACTATTCAGCAAGCGGCAGTGAAATCCTCTATCTTGATGATGCGGGCACAGCTGTATCCAAAGCGGTTACCACAATGAATATAGAATATGCGGCTGAGGGAACCGTTTCAGGCATAGTCTCTTTTTACAATCTAATGGACGCCCAGACTGCCATTGGCCTGGTGATTAATAATCAGTTTAAAAACGAACTGGATGCTTCCTACGAAGGTAAACGTATTCTACTTTCTCCTCAATTCAGACAGATGGGAACGGCCATCAGGGCAGGTCAGCTTCAGGTGGACTCAAGGCATAACAATGCGTTTTTTGTTTACACCTGTTTCTCATCCTCTCTGCTGAAATCAGAGGTTCAGGTGATAAATATGCTCAACCAGGTCCGGGCCTATCCTGACCAGGCTGAAACCTACCTGTCTTTCAATTTAGATTTTCTGCCAGGGGGATATACCCCGCTCTTTTTTAACGACGCCCTGATTTCTGCCTCCCAGACAGTTCTACATAATGAGGTTGATGTCCATGCCCATGCCCTGTACTTTGGATTTCCCCAGCCTGATGTGGGATACACAAATGTTCTTGAACGTTTTCCCAGTGCTGACTCCAATACCCTGGCCAGGTGGATTTTTTCCTCTCTCATGGTAAGAGAGGTTGCGGCATATCCGACAAGAGACGCTATTTTTAATCCAGCTTGGAACGAGATCGGCCCGGCCCTGTATGCAGTGGGAAACAACTCCTATAATTCCATTAAGCTGACCATGGTTTCAGGATATGACTATAAAGAAGACACAGGACTCTCAAGGATTTACGGAGTGGTTTATACTGATTCAGATTCAAACGGGGCATATACCCCAGGTGAAGATGCATCAGACCTGCTGATATCAGTCTATGACAACCGCACCGGATTAAAGGTAAGGACTATTTACACAAACAAGGCCGGACAGTTTTCCCTGACCCTGCCCAATAATGTGGAATACAATATTGAGACCATAAACAAAGGCAAGCGTTCCGGACAGCTTTTGGTCCTTACCAAAGATCAGTTTCTTGAACTGATCGTGGAGGCCCAATAAGATGGATGATGCTAAAAAAATAATCACCCCCTGGGAAGCTTTTATCATTTGGTTTGATACTGTCCCCTTGTCTTTACGAAAATTTCTGGCGCATACTTTCAGGATATGCACCACTGAAGATACCGCTCAGATGGCGATCAAACCAGGGGAATCCTTAGAGCGTTTCAGAAATTGGGCTGGCACCACAGATTTTCCCTTGCGTATTGCAGCCCGAATGTTTTATATAAGATCTGTATTTGATATGGTAATCTGCCACCATCATGAACTTTTTGAACAGAATAACACCTTTTCCGGCGCATCTTTTCAGGATAATATCCTGCCCATTTCGTCCAGACAATGGGATGAAATTTTAAAATCCTGGACCGGCCTTAGAAAACGGGAATTAACCGACACCTACATCCACTCATGGGCATCCTGGATGATAAAAATGCAAATGGAACCCGCGCAAACATAATTTACGCGGAAAACAAATACAAAAATAACGTGGAACACCTTAAAAACTAACGAAACAGGCTTGACAATTCCATCTCAACTTTATATATGACATGGAACTATTATAAATTTTGGCCAATGCAGACTTGAGTCTGTAAATTTTAATTAATTAAAAGGAGAAAAAATCATGGCATTATCAGGAACTTTTTTTAATGCAACTTATTACATCACTCAGAATGCAGATGTAGCTGCGAACTGGTCTGGTTCAGCTCTGTCCCATTATGAACGTTTCGGTGCTGCTGAAGGCCGTACCCCCAACGCATGGTTTAATGCTCAGTATTACAGAGCAAACAGTGAAGCTGCCATTCAGAACATGACTGCCCTTGAAGCGTTCACTCATTACCAAACTTTTGGGTATGCAGAAGGCCGTGCAACGTCTGCAACCTATGCTAATTTTAATGAGCTCGCCTATCTTGCTGCAAACCCTGATGTTGACGCTGCTGGCATTGGAGTAGGTGGTGCCCTGAATCATTATCTGGTATATGGTGCCGGTGAGGGTCGTACCGCAGTGAATGACGATGGTACGTCTATCGCAAGCGCTACGGGTACAAGCTACGCCCTTACAACTGGTACCGATAGCGGTGCAGCATTTACAGGAACTATTAATAACGATACATTTGATGCGACTCGTAACTTCTCAGCAGCAGGAGTGCAACCAACCATCAACAATGCAGACGTACTTGATGGTGGCGCTGGCTTAGATACAATTAATATTCAGATGACGGCAAGTGTAGCGCCAACCATTAAAAATATTGAAACAATAAATCTTGAACCGATGGCAGGAGGCCTGACATTAAACCTAATTTCTGGTGATACCAGTGCTGTCACTTTGAATGTTAGTAACCCTGCTGGTGCTGCTAGCGCGGTTACTAACAACCAAGGTTTATGGACAACTTTTTCTCTTACAAATTCAGCTGTCGGTTTTACTACAACAAATGCCAATACTGCATCAGCTGGAACAGCTGATGCTTTAGCTGTTACTTTGAATAATGTTACAGCTGCAGCTCCTTTAAATTTTGGTACTGCAACTGCAGCAAGTGGTTATGAGACAATTTCTATTACGTCTAGCGGTCTTGTTGCAAATAGTGCGACATTGACAGATGGATTAGGTACTTCATTGGCGACTGTTAATGTTGCAGGTGCTCAAAACCTTACTTTGGCTTTGCTTGATACAACAGTAACAACTGTTAATGCAAATACAATGACAGGTACAGGTACAGGAAATGCGTTGGCGCTAACCGTTGCCGCTGGTAATACCCAGGCGATGACAATTACAGGTCCTGCTGCTGCTGCTGCACAGATTAATATGAACGGCACTTTTACAGCTGCTGATACTATTACAGGTGGTACTGCTACAACTGATACTTTAGTTTTAACTAATGCTGAGGCGATTGCAGCTACTGTAAATCGAACATTGGTTACCGGAATGGATGTTATTGCTGTCGCTGGTTTAAACGGGGCACTTTCTGTAACAAACTTTAATGCTACTGGTGCGGCGTTAGCTGCTAATGGTGCTGGTCCAAGTACTATTGCATATACAGCGGGCACTAGCGTTTTAAATTTAAGCACCTTTAATATGGCTGGTAATACATTGGCAGCAACCGCTGCAGGAACAGCTACTACTGATGTCTTAAATTTGGTTGTGGGTAGTGCAGCTGCGGGTAATGCTGGTGGTGCTGCTGATAATATGACTTTTAATGGCTTTGAAACTATTAATATAGTATCACAAGGTGGCGCTAATACATTTGCCGGTACGTTTACATCAACGGCAACTGCTGCGACAGAAGCTATTAATATTACGGGTAACCAAAATATTATATTTACTGGTGCAGTTGCTTCAGATACCATTAATGCAGGCGGTATGACTGGAACAGCTACGTTACAAGTAAATGGTGGAGCAGGAACAGTAGCAACAACAATTACTGGTACAGCAAATGCCGATGTTATCATCGGTAGTACCGCTGGTGATATTTTTAACCTGGGTGCCGGTAATGATACAGTTTCTGTAGCGTTAGCAGCCACAGTAGCAGCTGCTGGTGATATTATTACAACTGGTGCCGGTAATGATACTGTAATTCTTTATGGTTCAAGTGCATCTGCTGCATCTTATGTTGGATCAGCTCAAATTACTGATTTTACAGTTGGAACGACTCTAACAGCTGGTGATATCCTTCAATTATCTTCTACTGATGCTGATTTCGCTACGGCTTCTGGAGGTGTTTTATCACAGCTTGATGCTACTGTTGCGGCTGCTAAAGTACTTGGTAGTGTAGTAATTCAAAACATTGCACAAAACTCTGGTCTTGTTGCAGGTATTGCAAATGCTGATATTGCTAAGTTAACAACTGGTGTAGCAGCAGGTGCAAGTTTGCAGGCTACATTTGATGCAGCAATTGGAACTGCTGAGATAACTGGCATTGGTGATAACGATGTATATGTTATGATGTATGATACTACAAATGCTAGAGCATTAATTCTGCATGCAGATACTGCTGGTGCTGGCGGTAGTAATGCTACAGGATTAGATGATGGAGATGCTGTTGCTCTTATTGGTTCAATTGATATGACAGCAGCTGATTATGCTCTATTCGGTTCTAACAATATTACAATTGTTTAATTTTAGAAATGAAGGCAAAAACTTATTAAAATAAGCCAGTAACCTTGCTACCTGCTTTAAGGTAGTGAATAATAAAAAACCCTCAATACCCGAAACAGTATTGGGGGTTTTTTTATTGCTTATTGCAAAAGCTATGAGTTCCCCCCGTATTAATTCGTCCTATTTGAAATCATTGGTGTCCCTTCTGCAATCAGTAAATTAAGAGGTCCTGATCGGAAACCAGGCTGGAAGCGTTAGCCATTCCAGTCAGTGTAACCATCTCCACCAAAGAACCGCTGGTGGCTGTGCCAAATTCACTATCAAACAGCACCACAGTGTCAGTTCCATTACAGATCACGGCAAAACCTTTGCCTGTAG
This sequence comes from Desulfobacula sp., assembly GCA_013792075.1. Classification (GTDB taxonomy): domain Bacteria; phylum Desulfobacterota; class Desulfobacteria; order Desulfobacterales; family Desulfobacteraceae; genus NBML01. Next base: position 23,734 of record VMSR01000176.1, on the reverse strand, counting down.
CTCCTGTTCCTGCTGCAATAGCTGTGTCAATGGCGTCAAACAAAGTGGCATCCAATGTGCTGCCGTCCAACTGAACAGCATATCCTTCCTGGTCTGTATTGGCTGCTGTGGTCAGGTCTGCAAGTGTTGTTGCTTCATCTGTATTAAAAACAACACTGGTCAAAGCTATGGTCCCGGAAAGACCGTCGTCTCCAAAGACAGCGGCTGCAAACCCAAGGGTATCCTGGCTGCTGGTAAAATCGTCACAACTGAGACTATCTCCCTCTCCCGGAGTTGTGGAGCCCTCATTCATAGCAGTAAACAAAAACCGATCAAATCCATCTCCACCGATCAGGGTATCTGTTCCCTCTCCACCGGTAATCACATCGTCATCATCGCCACCATCAATGGTATCATCACCCAACCCTCCAGAGATAATATCTGCCCCCTCTTTTCCTTCTATGGTATCACTGCCGTTTCCGCCCTCCAGGGTATCATCCCCGGTACCGCCGTTGATGGTATCATCACCGGCATCACCTTTAATGCTATCGGCTCCGGTACCCCCAGTTAGGGTATCATTTCCTGTCCCCCCTGCAATGGTGTCGTTTCCGGTACCGCCATCTATGGTGTCAGCCCCGCCCTTTCCATAGATAGTGTCATTGCCGCCAAGGCCGTTAATGGTATTGTCGTCTGTGTTACCGGTGATAGTGTCAGCCAATTCACTTCCGTTAACGGTATCAGTGCTGCCGTCCGGTATTTTGATCTGGGAGGATGGCCTTCGGCCCTCATTCTTGCCAAAGGTATAATAATGCTCAAAAGGGGAGATATAACTTGCTGCCACATCTGGATAGAGTTGCAGATAATAGCTGGTATTAAACTCAGCAGATGGGTCTCTGCCCTCTTTTACACCGTAGAGGACAAAGTGCTGATAGGCTGGCTGTCCAGAGGCGGCCACATCAGGATTCTGAGACAAATAATAACTTTGGTCAAAATATTCTATGGAAATCCTGCCTTCATTTGCCCCATACTTCATGAAATGCTCAAGGGGATTCATGTTTATCAAAGCCACGTCCATATTCTGGGTCAGGTAAAAGGTTGTATTGAAAAAGCAGCTGGGGTTTCTGAGTTCAAAAACGCCAAAATTCTGATAATGGGTCAAAGGATTGACATCTGCCTCGGCGATGTCTGAATTCTGGTGAAGATAATAAAAGGTATTAAAATAGGGACTTGGATTACAACCCTGCTTCCAGCCAATGGTATTATAATGATCCCAGGGCGTAAGGCCGCTGGATACGGCGTCTGGGTATTGATTTACATAATAGGTGTCATCCAAAAGTTCCATTTTGCTCTCCAGGCTTAGTTATGGGCAATCGAAAGTATCGATTACTTTAATCTTTGCAATTTATGTGCCGTTTTCTGTATTGAGTAATATTGCCCATAATATGCATACCAAGTCAACAGCCATACTTCAATTCATTGTTGGGCATTCTGGTTTTGCCTTGATATCTTATCTTGACAAAAACAGGTGTCTTATTTATTTTACAAGTATGAATATTTCATCCAACACAACAGTTCAGACCTTTCAATATACCCTGACCGGAGGCAAATGGGCAGGAAGTTCCCCTGTCATCACCTGGAGCTTTGCGGGAAATCAGGGTTTTGACACCACCTTAGGGGTGAGCTATTCAGGCTATCCCCAGTTTGAGGACAATTTCTCCGATACCCAGAAGAATTTGATAAGAAAAGCCTTCCAAGTCTGGGAAAATGTGGCTGATATTGATTTGAAGGAGACAGATGATTCTACTGCCGTCAATATCAGGATCGGCTGGGACTCCATTGACGGCAGCAGTTCAATTTATGGAACAACACTTGGGCAGGCTACTGTATGGACTGCCAGTGATAGAATCACCAAGGCAAGCATTCAAATTGACCTGGCTGACCTGCCGTCTGCTGATTTTTCAACTAACAGTCCTGATTCAGGCAAATGGTCTTTTCTGGGAACTGTTACACATGAAATAGGCCATACCCTGGGACTGGGCCATGCCGCTTCATCTAAAGCCCTGATGTATGCCCAGGCAACGGGTGTGGTGGCTCCGGTTGATGATGATATTAATGCCATTACAGCCCTCTACGGCCAGACCCAGGCCCTGACCGTATCCCAAAACCCAAAGGACCTGCCTTCCCTTGAAAAGGGCATTGACCCTGAGATGTATCTGGCAGCCAATACAGATGTGGCAGCTGCAGACATTGATCCGGTGGTGCATTTCAATACCTATGGCTGGACAGAAGGTAGAAATCCCAATTATTTTTTTGATGTAGAATTCTATTTTGGTACCAACCCTGATGTCAATGATGCCGGTATCAACCCCTTGTCCCATTACCTTGAATTCGGCTGGACAGAGGGGCGCAACCCGTCTGACAGCTTTAGCACCAGCGCTTATCTTACGGCCAACCCGGATGTTCAACTGGCCGGTATCAACCCCCTGGTTCACTATTTGGTCCATGGTTTTGTCGAAGGCCGCTCCCTGGCCTGAATTAATCCTGATATTATCTATTGACAATCCCCTGAATCTGATTAGGTTTAAGCAGCTGTTTGAACCGGCAGGGAATGGCCCTGCACGGCATCTGGGCGATTAAGGAGAGACGATGAATGATCCGGGCACGCTGATTGCGGTTTCTGTGATACTATTATATGCCGTCCTGGGACCGGTGGTTCTGTTTGGTGTGTATGTGCTGCTTGATCATCTGGCCGGAAAGGCTGAAAAAAAGCCTGCCCCCCCTAAACACCCACAAAATGCGGCATTGTGGACCCCAGAAGACGTCCACTCCTTTCTGGACCGGATATGAGCCTGTGATTCATGGTTAATTTCTTAAAAAAGTGGAATAAGTATTTTACCTTTGCTGCATTCCTGAGCATGTTTGTGAACATGCTTCATCTGACCTTTTCCTTTTATATGTTCGCCATCTACCGGAATGTGGTCATCTCCTACAGCAGTGCCTCCCTTGCCAATATCACAACCATTGCTTTTTTTGCCCTTATTGTTATGGGTTTTTTTATCTATGTCAGATCCAGGCTGCTGGCAAAGGCTGGAGAAAATCTAACCCTTGAATTGCGGCAGGACATCTACAGCCTGATGATTAAGGGCAATGTCATGGATAATCAGCGGGCCTACCAGGGAGGGCTCAATGATCTGGCCACCCTTCAAAACTATTTTTCATCCCCTGCTGTCTATGCCCTGTTTGATGCGCCCTGGTCCCCTTTCTACATGGCCCTGATTTTTTTAATCCACCCGGTGCTGGGACTTGTGGCCGTGGTAGGCGCTATGATTGTGGTGGGGCTAAGCATCCTTCAGGAGGTATTGATAAAGCAAAGCATGGCAGAGGCCAATACCCTTAATACAAAAAATTTCCGGTTCATTGATTCTTTTATGAGAAATGTTGAGGTTATTAACGGCATGGGCATGATCAAGGCCATACAAACCCGGTTTGCCCGGGGCAATACCCGGGTGATGAAAAATCAGACCCAGTCCAGTATGGTGGCTGCGGCGATTCAGGCTGCAATCAAACCCATGCAGAATCTGATCCAGGTGATGATCTACTGCGCAGGGGCTTACCACGCTGTAAAGCACGGCTTTGATGTGGGCCTTATGGTGGCGGCCTCCATTATCATGGGCAGGGGACTTGGGCCGTTAATGCAGGTGGTCTCATCCTGGCGTATGACAGTCCAGGCAAGGGGCGCTTATGAGAAGGTAAAGGCCTTTTCACAGTTAGCTGTAGATCAGGATGAAAAAATAAGTCTGCCGCCGCCTGAGGGCAATATCAGTGTTGAAAATGCGGTATTGATAAAAGCCAATCAGATTTTGATAAGGGGCGTCTCCTTTGACATGGCCCAAGGGGAGTTTTTAGGGCTCATCGGCCCATCCGGGGCAGGCAAAACAAGTCTGTGCCGACTGCTGTTGGGAATCTGGTCGCCCTCAGGGGGGCGGGTGAGCCTGGACAACAATGATATCTTTGCCTGGGACAAGGAAGAAATCGGGCAGCATATTGGCTATCTGCCCCAGGTCATTGAATTGTTTCCGGGAAGCGTGGGCGAAAATATTGCCCGGCTTGGAAAAATTGATGCTGAGTTGCTTGAGACTGCGGTTGCCCTGGCCGGAATAAAGGAAATGGTGGAGAGCTTCCCTGAAGGCCTGGACACCCAGCTTGAAGGAGAGAATGGTCTTCGTCTTTCAGGGGGGCAGCGCCAGAAAATAGGTCTTGCACGGGCCTTGTATGGAAACCCTAAGCTGCTGGTTCTGGATGAGCCCACATCCAATCTGGATGAGGCAGGGGAAAGTCAGCTTCTGGAAGCATTAAACAAATTAAAAACCGACAAGGCCTGCACCTGCATCATGGTGACCCATAAACCCGCATTGCTCCAGTCCATGGACCGGATCATGGTGCTGCAGAACGGCAGTGTCGCCATGCTCGGCCCCAGGGATGAGGTCTTTTCAAAACTGGCAGGGGCAGCATGATTCAATTTTTAAAATCCTGTAGGAAATATTTTGCATATGCAGGACTGTTTTCCCTGTTTCTCAACACCCTTGCCCTGACCTTTTCCATCTATATGCTGGCGGTCTATGACAAGGTTTTAAGCTCGGGCAGCATGGCAACTTTATCTGTCATCACCCTGATTGCACTCCTTGCCCTTGGCAGTAAAGGCTGCCTTGAATACTGCCGCTCTGTTCTGCTGATCCGAGCCGGAATAAAAATTGATGCCCTTTTAACCCCCAAAGTGCTGACCGATATGCTCAAAGACCTGGGGCGGGCAGAGAGCATGAACTATTCAACCGGGTTAAAAGATATTAATACCCTGAGAAATTATCTCGGGGCAAATTCCATCTTTGCCTTTTTTGATGTGCCCTGGATCTTTATCTACCTTGGTATCATCTTTCTTGTCCATCCGGTGCTGGGCATGACAGCAACGGCAGGGGCCATCGTCATTTTAGTTTTAGGACTGCTCCAGGACAGGCTGACCCGAAAAAAACTGGCAATGGCAGAAAAATATAACAGCCAGGGCAGGCAATGGCTGCTGACAAGTTTCAGAACGGCACCCGAGCTTCAGAGCATGGCCATGATCCAGAATGCAGGCAAAGGATTCTGCAGGGTCCATGACAAAGAACTTTTATCCAAGAACCAGGCAGGCACGAAAAGCCATCTGCTGTCAGCTGTAAGTCAAAGTTTCGGTGCGTTGATGCAGGTGATTATATTTGGGGCAGGCGCTGCCCTGGTGGTGGGAAACAAGGCTGATCCAGGTGTGATTATTGCCGCTTCCATTATCATGGGCCTGGCCCTGGCCCCGGTGAACCAGGGCATTGGAGCATGGAAGCAAACCTCTGATGCCAAGACAGCCTATACTAATCTAAAGAAACTGCTGCAGGCCCATGAAAATGAAAAAAGCATTGCAATTGAGACATTGACAGCAGCCCTCCAGGTTGACAATGCCGGCATTAAAATCAAGGATGCAAGAATATTAAAAGGCATTAATTTTGAATTAAACCCAGGGGAGATCATGGGGCTTGTTGGGCCCAATGGCGCTGGGAAAACCTGCCTTTGCCGAATGATCTTAGGGATGTGGGCACCCAGTTCCGGTCAGGTGACCCTGGACGGGCACAATGTTTTTGACCTGGATAATGAATCAAAGGCCAGGTTCTTCGGGTATCTGCCCCAGAATGTGGAGCTTTTTGCAGGGACAGTACGGGACAATATCGCCAGAATGGGAACAGTGGATGATGACAAGGTCATTGAGGCTGCAAAAAAAGCCGGGGCCCATGATGTGATCACAAAATTCCCCTTGGGGTATGATACAGATATTGGAGAAGCAGGGCAAAGCCTGTCCGGCGGTCAACGGCAGCGGGTGGGCCTTGCCCGGGCCATTTACGGCAATCCCAGGCTGGTCATTTTAGATGAGCCCAACTCCAATCTGGATGAGGCAGGGGAGCATGCCCTGGCAGGAACCATGCAGCAGCTGAAGGAGATGGGGGCCACCACTATTATTATAACCCACAAGCCGTCCCTGCTCTCCTGTGCAGATAAGATCCTGGTTATGGAAAAAGGGGAGATGAAGCGGTTCGGCAATAAAAATGAGGTATTTAAACAATTGATGCAGCCAGAATAATCGACCAGAGGGGAATGTAAATGCAGGACATTATTAAATCCGGATTTAAATTTTTAATCAGTGCAGCGTTTTTCAGGGGCTGCATCAACTTGATATATCTCAGCATACCCATTTATATGCTGATCATCTATGACAGGGTGCTGTTCAGCGCCAGCCTTGCTACCCTCTATACCCTGGGGGTGGGAGTGCTGATCTGCCTTTTGACCATGGGCGTGATTGACTATGCCCAAAAACAGATCATGGGAAAGGCAGCCAGCCGCCTGGCTCTGAAAATGCGGCCTTTTGTCTTAAACAGTCTGCCGGGTTTTCCCAGAGGGCTTGAGGATCTGGAAACCCTCAGAACGGCAGTGGCAGGAGGGCATCTGATCAGGTTTCTGGATCTGCCCTGGATGGTGATCTATCTTATTCTTTTGTATCTGATTCATCCCATTATGGGCGGGATGAGTGCGGCAGGTGTAATCATTGCCGCAATCGCCCTTGGGCTGATCAAAATTCTGGCAAAAAAGCGGTATATTGCAGCGGAGCTGGCCTTTAAAGCCAACCGGGACCGGCTTCAAAAGGCCATGGCTCACAGGGACCTTGTTTCAGCTATGGGACTGTATCCAGGGGTGATAAAAAAATATATCCATATTGATGATCGGGTAATGGAACTTAGAGTCAAGGCAGAGCAGTTTCAGGGCATCACAGATGCCGCGTTAACGGTGCTGTATAGCCTGGTTCCCACCCTGGTGTTTGCAACAGGGGTAGTTGTGTTCTTTTCTGAAAAAATCACGGTGGGAGCGGTTTTTGCCTGTGTGATCATCCTCGTCCGTTTGTTTGGCCCTCTGGAGAAAAGCCTTAAGGAGATGCGGATATCCATTGAAGCCAGGGCAGCCTATGACCGAATAAAAACCTTTGTAAATACAGACCCGCCCAAAGAACGGTTATCCCTTCCTTCGCCTGAGGGACGTCTGGAAGCCGAAGGGGTGGGACTGGCAGCTGCCGGTAAAACGATTTTGCACAATATCTCCTTTTCCCTGGAACCAGGGGAAAGCCTTGGGGTATTCGGCCCCTCATCCGCCGGAAAAACCTCCCTTTGCAAACTCATCACCGGCATCTGGCCGGCAGCATCCGGAAAAATCCGGCTGGACGGGGCGGAAATTGCCCAATGGCCAAAGGATGAATTTGGGGGGTATCTTGGATACCTGCCCCAGGAAACAGAACTCTTTGAAGGCAGTGTTGCGGAAAATATTGCACGGCTGGGGAAGGTGGACTCGGACAAGGTGATTGAGGCAGCAGGAAAAGCCGGGGTCCACAACATGATTGTAAAACTGCCCCAGGGCTATGACACAAAGATTGATGCAACCGGGAAAAATCTGTCAGCAGGCCAGCGCCAGCTCATATCCCTTGCCAGGATCTTTTACACAGACCCCAAAGTTGCAGTGCTGGACGAGCCCCATACCCACCTGGATGATCAGGGTTTCAGGATGCTTGCCCATGCGCTGGTGCAGCTTAAAAATAAAAAAACCACGACAATTGTTGTTACGGACAGGCCCAATATATTGGTCAGTATGGACAAAATCATAGTGCTAAAGGACGGTCAGGTTGCCATGTTCGGCCCTGCCAAAGAGGTATTAAACCAGCTGGCCGGCAACCAGCAGCAGGCAGCAGGAGTATAAGTATGGAAAAAAAAATAGAAGCGTTAAATACAGATCCCACCCGGTATATTATTGCAGGACTTTTGGTGATTGCCCTGTTTTTCGGGGGGCTTTGGGCCTGGTCGGTATTTTTTCCCTTTCAGGGAGCGGTGATTGCATCAGGCGTGGTCACAGTGTCAGGGGAAAAGAAAGTGGTCCAGCACCTTGAAGGGGGTATGATCAATAAGATTTTTGTCCAGGACGGGGACAAGGTAACGGCAGGGGATGTGCTGATAGAACTTCAAAGCTCCCAGGTCAATTCCAATGTGGACCTCCTCCAGGGACGGCTATGGGCCAAGCAGGCTGAGGCGGCCAGATACAAGGCTGAAGCAGGCATGGAATCAAAAATCATCTGGCCCCAAGAATTTGAAAAAGTAAAAAATGACCCGGAACTTGATGAAGTTCTTAGAACTGAAAAGCAGATCTTCTTATCCAGAAGGTCTGATATTGAAGGCAAGACCAACCTCTATATTTCCCAGATAAAACAGCTGGGCAACCGTATTGACGGGGCGAAAGAAGAGTTGAAAAGCCTTGGGGAAATCATCTTGAACCTGGAAGAAGATCTGAAAAGCAAACGTCCCCTGGTCAAGGAAAAATACATGGGGAAAACCGGGGTGCTGGAACTGGAACGGATTCTGTCTGAGCAGAAGGGACGGCAGGGCAAACTGAAGCAGGATATTGCCCAGTTTAACCAGATGATTCAGGAGACAAAGCTGCGCATTGTGGATATTGAAAATCAGTATAGAGAGACTGCGGTCTCCAATCTCGGGCAGGTCACAGATACTATATTTGAGATCCAGAAGCAGATCAAGCCCCAGGTGGATGCCAAAGAACGCCTTGAAATCAGGGCGCCTGTTTCAGGAACCGTGATCAATATGCAGATCCATTCCGAAGAGTCCGGGGTGGTGCGGCCTGGTATGCCCCTGCTTGAAATTGTGCCGGATAATATGATAAATGTCATCAAGGTGCAGGTCCGGCCCCAGGATATTGTCAGCGTTAAGGCTGGCCAGCCCACCAAGGTGCAGCTGGCAGCGTTTCATAGAAAAGCCACTCCCCCGGTTAAGGGAAAGGTTACCTATGTTTCCCCTGATCTGCTTACCCAGCAGTCAGGCCAGGGAGTGATCTCCTTTTATGAGGCCCATGTGGAAATCGATAAGGAGGACCTGGCTGCCAAAAATGCCTATCTCTCCCCCGGCATGCCGGTATCCTGCTATATCACGACGGATGAACGAACCGTGATCAGTTATTTATTAGGACCTTTGCTTAAAAATGTGGATATGGCCCTGCGGGAGTAATTTTTTGGCTGTCCGGGTCCGGATCAATGACTCCGGACAGCCAAAAAAGGCCGATAAATCAGGACGCTGCCTGGTGAAGGTGGGTCAGAGACTGCAGATGGCAGTAGATCAAGGGCATGGTACCGTTTTTAACAAATCCTGCAATAACAGCATCATCTAAGGTAATAATCTTTTCAAGGTCCACGGCTTTAAACCCCTCCTGATCAACCACCAGCGCTTTCTCTGCCAATTGGGTGAATATGGCCTGGGTGGTGGACAATTCCTGCTGATAGATCTTGAGCATCTCAAACGTCTTCAGGGTCAGATCGCTTAAGTCTCCTTTCTCCGTAAACAATGGCTCCCCCTCGTCCTTTGACAGATGATCAGATTCCCTGTCGATACAGAGAACAAACTTGTCTTTTTTTGTCTCCTTGTCTTCAACCCTGGCCAGGATAAAAGGATACAGGCGCAGGCAGATGGGGATATAACCTACCTTCCAATTGCCTGTTTCATCCACATAGGGATTGGGGCTGTCCTCTTTTAAGGAAAACAGGGCCATGGGGGATAGCAGTCCCTGCTGGGGCAGGACTATGGGGAAAAACCTTGCTGCGGCCTGCATCTCTGAAAAGGCAAGGGGAACAGATGCAAGGTTTTTGGCAAAGGCAAAGCCAGGTGATTTGATACGCTTTAATTCCTGGTGTTTTGACACCTCCAGGGGTTCAAACTGCTCAGGCAGTTGATTGGGTGTTGACATGGGGTAAGGTATCCTTGTGTTATGCGGGTTTATTGCTGTCTGCTGAATATAGAAAACTAAATTTTGAAAACGACTGAAGATGGCTGTAGACCAGGGGCAGGCTCCCGTTTTTCACCAGGCCTGCAATAAAGGCATCATCCATGGTCATTAATTTCTCCATATTAATCCCTTTAAAGCCGTCAATGCGTTTAGGCTCATTGTTGATGGAAAGCTCAATTATCCGGTCCACAATCAGTTCTTTCTCAGCAAGGCCTGTAAATAAGGCTTGGGTGGTGGCAAGTTCCTTATGATACGCCTGAAGGGAATTTAGCACCCCCTGAACAAACTCATTGGGCTCACCATCTGCCGTGAACATGGGGTCTCCCATACCCCCGGCAAAATGCTCGGCATCCGAATCAATGCAAAGGGCTAACTTATCTTCCTGGCCGTCAATGGGGACAAGGACAAAGGGATACATGCGAACAGAAAACGGAACATAGGGAACTTTCCATTGTCCTTTGGGGTCAACATAGGCATTCTTATTTTCTGTAATCCCCATGATGGCTGTTGGAATACAGGACCCATCAGCAGGAAATACAATGGGGTAATACTGGGATGCCTGGGAGATCTCTGAAAAGGATAGCTGCACAGCATTGGTCCTATAGGCAAAGCCGAAATTTTGATTTTTTGAGAGTCGAAGTTCCTGGTGTTTGGAATTTTCTAATGGTTCAAGTTTTTTAAACATAATGCATCATGCCTTTTGGTTGGGTTAAAAATTTATAATGGACTTAAATAGCACAGATAACATCAAAAAATCAAATATTATACACTTTTCACACGGCTGACGCGTGAAATATTTTCAAAGGCGTTGCTGTGCTAATTTGTATGTATTTTCAGTTTTTCATGGCATTAATTTCTTTACAATGTGTCTGGGTTGCAAAAAATTCATCTTCGGCTATCCACAATCATAATCTTTTCCTCGTGGATTTAAAATCACCTCAACCCATATTACGAGATATTTAAAAAGTTGCCCCTTAAATTAATAGCCCAGTGCCTTTATCAAAGGTTGTAGGTGCTTTTCATATTTTCTCCAAGCCTCAGAACTGCCCTTGTACAACTTTTTCCGAACCTGGACAGCACTCGCTGTTTTCACAACCCTTTTCGTCTTATGAAAATTGAGGCATCTTTCCTCCCATTCCAGGTCACAAAACATCAGAAGGCTACGGGTCTCTTCTTCCTGATTCTCGGTCAAATCCTCATAGCAAAGGTCATAAATATTATATGGGAATCGTTGACGCCAAAATGACATCATATCAATGTAGATTTTGTGAAATTCCACCAAATCAACTATATCATATGCATATTCATTACCTTTACTTGAAAAGTAATGCTTGTAAATTGACCAGCACGTTGCCCTTGGGTCCCTATTTAAGTTGATGATTTTTGCCTCAGGGAATGCGGATAGGATAAACCCAAGAAACCTGAAATTAAGTGGCATTTTGTCTGTTATTATCTTTTCGGGAACTTTTAGTGCAGACAGTACCTTTATATAGCTATCATGGAGTGTTTGGATAGCATTCTGAGATAATTTATCTCCATTTTTGTTAATGTTCTGATCAGGCAGATTCGATAGAATTGGAATTACAAGTTTGTTTATGGTTTCCAATTCTCCCGCACCATAAACCTTAGTGTGACTGGCTAAAATCTGTTCTACAAGCGATGTACCTGAGCGAGGCATACCAACGATAAAGACTGGTTGTATTGATGAGGAACCCTCTGGTGAAACATCAAAGGGCAAGCTTCCTGTACTGAAAAGTCCGATGATTTTAGTGACCAATCTTCTATCATTATCAATATTGTATTTTAGTTCCTTTTTTCGAAGATAGTTGCCCTCTTTAAGATAATTAAAACTTTTATCATATTCACCTAAATCTTCATAGGCCTTGGCAAGGGCAAAGCAAAGATGCATACGATCAGATTCTCTGCATTCTATGTTCGTAAACAAACTCTCCATTACGCCTATCTGAGCATCATTTGATTCGTATTTTTTTAAAGAACTAAGATTGTAATGAGCCTCTGCATAGTCAGGCTTGAACTGTATGGCTTTATCATAACTTCTCACGGCCTCTTCCAGCTGGCCAAGGCCACTAAGTGTAGTACCACGGTTACTGTGAGCCTCTGCATAATCCGGCTTGAACTGTATGGCTTTATCATAACTTCTCACGGCCTCTTCCAGCTGACCAAGATCACTAAGTGCAGTACCACGGTTTCTGTAAGCCTCTGCATAGTCAGGCTTGAACTGTATGGCTTTATCATAACTTCTTACCGCTTCTTCCAGCTGGCCAAGGGCTCTAAGTGCAACACCACGGTTACTGTGAGCCTCTACATAGTCAGGCTTGAACTGTATGGCTTTATCATAGCTTCTTACAGCCTCTTCCAGCTGACCAAGGTCTCTAAGTGCAACACCACGGTTACTGTGAGCCTCTACATAGTCAGGCATGAACTGTATGGCTTTGTCAAATGCTTGCACTGCATTTTGTAACTTGCCTTGTCCTTGGAATGCTGCACCTAATACATTGTAAACAATTAATGATTGCGGATAGGTTTGCAGTAATTTTTTACAAGCCTGCTCTGCCTCTTTCAGCTGCCCTGAGTTATATAGGTTGATCAAGGCATTCATCTGATCCTGTGAAGGGTTTGTTGATTGTGTTTGCACGGATTGATTGCGTGGTAAGCCTTTTTGCAGCTTACGCAGACCCTTTTTTGCAACAGGGTGACTGGGTTGGTTTTGCAAAACAGCATTGTAGAGCTGTAGTGCAACATCAACATTACCCTTTTGGGTAGCCTTCTTTGCCCGAGATAATGCTTGTTTAATTGTTAATTGCTGCGTTTGAGGCATCTTTTTTCCTTTTTTTGTACATTTAATCTATTTTCTTTGCCGAAAAATCAGAGGAAGAAATTACGTTCCACAAATATGGTTGAAAGGCTGAGTAGGGAAATTAAACGCAGAACCCGAGTTGCCACGCTTTTCCCAAATGAAGCCTCACTTTTAAGGCTTGTAACAACACAATCTATGCCTTTATCTTTCAAACTACGGTAAATATTATACCCGCAAGGACCTGCTTCATACACACACCTGGGCTCTACTCCTTGTGAAATCTGTTTTCGTAAGAATTTGTGTAATTGATCCATGTTGTTGTTGATTGCACCGTAAAAGTTAACATCCCTTTTTTGCCCATATTCTGCAATTGCAATAGCCATAGAATTTTTGTGGACATCTAATCCAATATACTTTACAATTTTTTCCATGGTGTGCCTCCCTTTTGGTTATGGCTCTGAATTGCAACCTTGTTGCATTTTAATCCATGTCTGCAAAAAAGGCAGGTCATTTTCTATGTGTCAACCATAATATCTAACCTGAATCCGATATTTCATTATTGTTCCAGCTCATGTGACCCGATCTATTATGGTAAGCCTCCGTGATTTATGCTTTTTGCACCCAGAACTGATACATCTCCAGGAATGTATCCGGGTTCTCGAGTTCAAACTGATGCCATAGAGGCAATGATAATAGGGCATCCTTTTCTGGATAACGTTCAATAAATTTACTCCTGACCAAGCTTTGTTTCATCTCAAAGCCAAGGAAATTAAGACCAAGACCGCTCAAAGCCTCTTCAATTTGCGGCAATGTAAAACGATGCTCCTGAACATGAAAAAGTAAATCACGACATTCACTTAGACTATAAAAGTCACTATAGCCTATAATCTTAGAGATTTCTGAATCGGGATTAAGATCCATGTTAATGAGTTCTTCACGATATCGACGAATGTCTCCTGGAGAAGAAGTATATTCTTTTTTTGTGATTTGCCTTATAGCCTCCACAATACCTTGGCGGGCAATATTGCTGTACAGACCAATCTTCATGAGTCCGCCAGCATGTAATTTAGCCACCAGAACTTTCCATCCAGCTAACGGGTCATCCATATGATGCAGGACTCCAACACTTTCAATAATATCGAATTGTCTTTCAAGCTGGTCAAGCTGTAGAATATCCCCCTGCATATATTCAATATTTGTAACCCCTAATTCCTGTGTTTTTCTTATCGCATAGGATAAACTGCTCAAGCTTAAGTCCACAGCCAGAACATTACAGTTTAGAAATCTTGATGCCGTATGTAATGCATGCTGTCCTGTACCACAACCTGCGACAAGGATCTCCGGCTTATTTGAGAATTGTTGTACATCAAAATTCAGATAAAGTTTGATCGATGGCAATACCTGTTTGATTCTCCTTGGTTTGTCACTTAATCCAGTATTAATCCAACGAGGATAAGGATTCTCCTCATACTGGTTACGAACTAATTGAGAGACTTTGTCCTCTATTGAAGTAAGACGGGGAATCTTAGAACGTAGAGTTTGTTCTTCTCTAATATCATCTACCTGCCTCACAATCACCTTCTTGATCTCGTCTGCCCATTCACATTTCAGCAAATCTTCAGCCCATGAAAAGCTGCAGAGAGGCCGGTATGACCCTAACACAGCAATTCGAGTTGGTGAGACAGTACCCCCTTTTCTTATAGTTACCTTAACTTTTTCTTGAAGAAGTTCGATCTCCTGTTTTTCTGTCTCACTCTCTGTAAAGACGTACTCATTAACAAAACAGTGAATGGCCAATGCCGCATAGAATGGAAGACCTTGAGCTTCGCTACCTCCACTGGATGCCATATGGAGCATGGCCTTTCTGATCTTCGTGAGCATTTTCTCTACATCCAAATCTGCAAGAGGACTCAACTCCATCACTCGTAGCAGAAGGGGAACAGTCGAGAGTTGCTCTGTTAGATGATCTATATCTTCATCAATATAATCAGACTTGGATAGTTCAAGGATAGGTATGACTATTGGGTGATAGTGCAATGCATTGACTATAGCTTTCGATATATCTCTAGGACGGATAGTCGGCTGTTCTATAATATGGAGCAAGTAACAACCTAAATCATCATTATAGAATGTCAATTTCATCGCTTGTAAAATATCCGCAAAGCCACCCCAAAACATACTGTTCTGAGGACTAATGGAGACAGCTTTCTGCTGGCTTTCAATTGCTTTCTCCAGCTGCCCTAAGTCTTTGAGTGCACTGCCACGGTTACTGTAAGCTTCTGCATAATCGGGTTTGAGCTGGATTGCCTTCTCATAACTCTCCACAGCTTTCTCCAGCTGCCCTAAGTCTTTGAGTGCACTGCCACGGTTACTGTAAGCTTCTGCACAATCGGGTTTGAGCTGGATTGCCTTCTCATAACTCTCCACCGCATCCTGTAATTTGCCTTGTCCTTGGAGTGCTACTCCTAATATATTGATCACAATTATCGATTGCGGGTAGGTTTGCAACAATTCTTTACAACCTTGCTCTGCCTTTATCATCTGCCCTGAGTGATATAGATTAACCAAGGTATTAATCTGGTCCTGGGAAGGATTCGCTGTCTCCACTTGTACTGATTGATCGTTTGGCAATCCTTTTTGTAATTTGCGTAGACCCTTTTTTGCCACAGGGTGGTTTGGCTGGTGCTGCAAGACAGCATTGTAAAGCTGCAGTGCAACAGCAGTATTCCCATGCTTAGTCGCCTTTTTCGCCCGGGATATAGCTTGGTTAATCGTTAACTGCTGAGGTTGTGGCATGTTTTTCCTTTTTTAAAAGTTCCTTGCTATACCTGGCATATGATTGATGAATTTCAATACCATAAAATGCTCAGTCCTGTTTTCTTGCAACACATTATATCTAAGAATCCATAAACCCTGCCCTCTGGATTATATGGAACCACTGATCCCGCATTTTATAGGATAGGAAGATGCTTTTTGTCAACAGCTCCAATTATTAAAGAGTGTTGAAATCGACAGTTAAAATATGTCAGTAAAGTTAATAAATTCAATTATTTGTATTGAAAAAACGTAAGAGCTCAAAAAGTCAGGGGTTAGAAAATTAGCTTGTCAGGCATGACCCTCACTTATTTTCAAAGCCAATATTTCCCATAACGGAGGAATTTTTCTTTGACGGTGTATTCGATCGATCAAATAATCCCAAAATGATATTCCCAATTTCCGGCAGGTCTTTTTTAGGCTCGTAAAACTGTCCCGGCACAATTTACCAGCTTCACTCCGGGTATCGTCAATAAAGTCCCGGCTCAATCCAAGCTGGATAAATAACCGGGAATCTGATAGGGATTCATTCACAAATGGTAACCATGATTCCGGAAACCCCGCTTTCGGGGCTCAAATAGTGACACAGAAAAGGGAAACAGTCAGTTGAAATCATCCACAGGGCAATACTATATCGGGCTGGATCATGTCAGGGCCGTTGCCATATTTATTGTGTATACCTGGCATTTTATACATGTGGGGAACGGACACCAGGCCCTGCCCCCCATTTTTCCGTTCTCAATTTTAATGGAAGGGCATACAGGTGTCGGCCTGTTCATGGTTTTGAGCGGCTATCTTTTTGCAAAGATTCTGGACGGCCGGCAGATCCTGTACCGGCAGTTCTTATGGAACCGTGTATTGCGCCTGGCACCGATTCTGATGCTTGTCATTGCCATTATCGGAATCAGAGAATTTGCCGCAGGCCGGGATATGTTTTTTTGGGGGAAAAGCATTCTGGAAGGACTTATAAAGCCTACCCTTCCCAACGGGGGATGGTCCATCACAGTGGAATTCCATTTTTATCTATTACTTCCCCTTCTATTGTTTCTGGGCAAAAAATGGAAATACGCCCTTATTATGGTTCTCATGGCCGCTGTTGCCTTAAGGATCATCTTATACCAGGAGCTTGGACAGATACAAACATTGTCATACTGGACCATCATCGGGCGGGTGGATCAATTCATACTGGGCATTCTATGCTTCCGGTTCAGAAAGGCTATTTTAGGAAAGCATCTTTGGGTCATCCTTGTGCTGGTTTTATTTGCCCTGTTTTACCGGTATTTTGATTCTCTTGGCGGGTTTTACATGAATCCTTCATACCCGTCTCCCAGCCCTATCTGGATTTATATGCCCACCATTGAGGGTCTGGCCTATGCCTTGTCAATTGCATGGTATGACATTTCATTCTCCCATTCCAAAGGAAAAATCTCCCGATTTATCGCCTTGATCGGAACCTATTCATACTCCATCTATCTGTTTCATTTTTTTATTGTTTTCCAGATCTCTGACTTTATTCATACCCGCCTGGTTGACCTGTCCAACAGCTACCTTGCAATGGGGTTTTCTTTTTTGACTTTTTTTGTCATGGTTCCCATTGGATATCTCAGCTACACCTTTATTGAAACCCCTTTCCTAAAGCTTCGCACAAAATATGTGACCGAAAAAAAACCCCCAGCCTTGCATCATCTGCAAAAAAACGTGAGATAAAGTTGAAGCATACCGTTCTTCTTCCCTGCTGCCTGTCTCCTGTGCATCAGTGAGGTGATGGTTGATATCTCTGCATCCCGCAGCCTGGCTGCAAATTCTTCTATTGATATAACCTTCTGGCAAGCCAGCTGCTCATGATATTTTTTACGCATGCGCTTCCAGGCTGTCAGCCCTTGCCAAATGCCGCGGGAATATGCAAGCGCCTGTTGTTTTTTTACGGCAAACAGAAACCAGAAAAACTGGTAGATAAAAATCACTGGCAGAAAGCGAACAAACAGTGAAACAGGATAATTTTTCAACAAAAGAAATAAGGAATTTCGAGCTGTCAGCCTGACGGTAAAGGGATTGATCTTGGAACCGCTGGTTGCGCTGCCGATATGGTACACCCGGGCAGCAGGCAGATAATATCCCGTACTGCCGAACCGGTTGATCCGCAGGTTCAGATCCACATCTTCCAGGTAAGCAAAAAAATCTTCGTCAAAGAAACCGATCTTGTCAAACAGGGCACGCCGATAAAGACCAGCCCCGGCGCAGGCCCCGAAAACCGGTCCGGGACGATTGTAGACAGCACAGTCTTCTTCCATTGCACCGAGTCTATACCCTCCCCCGCCACGCAGGTAGCTATCACCTGCTCCGTCTATTATTGTACGATGGTGAAAACTCAACATTTTTGGAGAAAAAAAATCGTATTCCGGGAACTCTTCTGCTGCTGTCAGAAGATGTTGCAGGCAGTCCTTGTGCAGTTCAGTATCATTATTAAGAAGAAAAACATAGGGCGCTTCACAACTTTTGATTCCTGCATTCACTGCAGAACTGAAGCCCAGATTTTCAGGAAGGGTAATGAGGCGGACCTGTGGATAGTGTTTGCGCAAATAACCTTCAGATCCGTCATTGGAACCATTATCCACTATAGTGATTTCAACGGATGAATATGTCTGCCGTTCTATGGAGTTCAGACAGGCGGGCAAGAAGCGCAACCCATTCCAGTTGGGGATGACAATATTCACCTTTGGAGCCGAGCTTGGGTCCACGATACCTCTCCTATGGATTTAGAATTCCAGTTTGGAAAATTTCCCAAGGTGTTGCCATGATTGGGGAACCGGATCTGGTCTCTGTCCCGGAACAGGGCTGTCCGCATCTGTCAGGGCTTTTGTCAGCCGGTTCTCCCATTCTGAAGATCCCCATTTCCTGGCCAGCAGAATCCCCTGGGTCAGCCTCATCCGCTCTTGTTTGGGTGTGCTCTTAACTGGCTGGTCCAAAAACAGGGCCCTGGAACAGGTTTTAACCTGATATCCATGGGCCCGGGCTCTCCATGAAAGATCCACATCTTCCCAATACAGGGGAAACTGCTCGTCAAACCCGCCCAGGTCATTAAAGGCTTCTTTTGATATTGCAACACACCGGCCACACACCCAGGGGGTGTCAAAGGCCTGGGGATCATGGGATTTGACATGTGGCCTGGGGAACTGCAATGCGTCCACAAGGGCTTTACCCTGGGCTGCCTGCACCATCTGGACCAGGGCTTGAGCCGCCCCTGGATGCAGATGGCCCCGGGGATCTATGGCGATATAAATCTCATTTCCCGCTGCAAAGGCTGTTTTCATTAAAAGATTATGCCCGGCCCCATACCCGTTTATGCCCTCTGCCGTAATAGAAGTGACACAGTCCATCCCTTCCCTGTTCTCAGCATTGATATCCAATAAAAAGAGGGCATTATCGGTTTTAAACCCTGCGGACGATAATGCGATCTTAGCTGCGTGGATGGCACCGGTCAGTTCGGCGAGGCTGTTGTCCTCGGCCACAATGCCTATGGCCACCCTTGTTCCGGACCCCGGCATAAGATGGGTGCCCAGAATCCGATTCTGGATATGGCCCGGTAGATCAGGGGCCGGATGTTTAATCGCCTCCGGGGTAAAGGTGCGGGGGGTAACCCCTTTGGGATCCAGCAGGCTGAACAGGTGCTGGTTCAAAAAAGTTGTCAGATCGGCCCCGTACTTGATCTCCACAATCATGGGGGTGGACGTGTAGAGGGGGGGATGTGCGATTTTCATCCATTTCAGGTTCTGACGTTCACAAACAAAGAAAAACAGCCGTTCGCAGGCATGGGCCAGGGTACCGTTGATCTGATTGGATTCAACCTCAAAGTCCTGGTGGGTCAGGTTCAGGTCCAGCAGGGGTTTTAAGGCAGACGTGCGGGCCCAGAACATGGAACCCGAGGGGAAATCCAATGGATCTTCCGGATTCAGGGTAATCCCCATTTTTCCTGCCAGGTTCTGTGCCGCCTCAAAATTCCCCCCCCAGTTGATGGCATTGCGCACCGGCTCAAAATGCTGGGCAGCAATCATCCCAAGATCCGGACAAAGGGAAAAGGTATGCAAAATGTTTTTAACGATCCCGGGGCTTCCCAAAAGGCTTTCCAGCAGAAAATGCCGCCAGTGGAAGAGAAAACTTTCATGGGGGGATTGTTTTCCATGGAGGCACAATACATAATCATACTCAGCATAGACATCCTTAAATGTCAAAAGCTTTGGGGCAATATCCCGGCCCCGGTTGGGGGCAGTGCGGACCTCAACACGGCCTTTATCCCAGCCGTTGAATACGCATTCTATGGCAGCGGCTTTAAAATCATCTGTTGTGGATATAAAAATATCCATGTCCACAGGAACATTGGCCAGATAAGACCGGATTTCCACGGCCAGATCTTCATAAAATAGATGAATCACTGCGGCCACCCTGCCATAGGTCTCCTGGGGCGGTATCTCAAACCCAAAGGGCACACAGGCGGAATAATCGGTCTCCATGGGCCGGGCCATGTCAAGGTCAATTTTAAGGGGTTGTTCACAAATCACAGCTTCCCCGGCTTCCTGATCGGGGCGGTCAGGGATATTTTCAGCCCGGTCTGTCATGCCGGCTTTCAGTCGGCCCATTTGACGCAACAGACGGGTAGCCTTCCAGCTGCTTGAGTTAAGGATCTGGGAGATCTGTTCCTCTTTTTCAGCAATCTCGTTATGATACTCCAGGATCTGGGCATTGTGCCGGGCAATGCGTTTTTGAGTCTGATTCTCCATCTCCAGCACCATTTTCTGAAGGGCAACGATACCAGCCCCCCGGTCTGCCACAGTCTTTTCTAATTCCTGCTGCTCAAACCGGCCTAATTGAAAAGTTCCCAGCGCAGCAAAATATCGTCTCAACTCTTGTTTTTCCCCGCACCCGGGTTCAAGCCATGCCTGTTTTCTCTCTTCAGGTGCATGGTTCAACTGCAGCACCCCCAGCCCGTTGGAATGGGTAAATTCCATATGGTTGGGATATTCCTGCTTCAGTTCTTCCCATAACTGCCACACACCGAAATTCAGTTCCCGAACATTGGTATCGTGAAACATGACAATGGCACCAGGGGCCAGTTTGGGCAGCCATGTTTCAAAATCATGCCGCACCGCATCATAGGTGTGCAATCCGTCAATATGCAAAAGGCCGATGGATTCATCTGAAAAAAAGGAAACGGCCTCATTAAAGGTCATGCGCATCAGCCGGGAGAACCGGGCATAAAGCGCCTGGTTATGGGCATCAACCCCCTTAAAAATCCGTTCTTCGTATTCCCCTGCATGCTCGTCTCCCTGCCAGGTATCCACGGCATAACATCGGGTGGGTATGTTGTTTTGGGCCACAGACTGGCAGAATGAAAAATAAGAATTGCCGCTGTGTGTACCCAGTTCAACAAAGATCTCAGGGCAAACCTGTTGGATGACCCAGGCTGCAAAGGGCAGGTGCCCAACCCAGGCATTGGGCGGTAAAAGGGATCTGGGGGTAAAGGATGCAGCCGCTATGATATTGTGTAAGCTCATGATAGGGTCTCTTGTGTCCGTAAATTGATCTCAAGCATGGGAATACCCACCAGGCCCCCTGTAACACTGCTTGATTCAGATTTAAATATAATGGCATCATGTATCCAGTGATGCTGCTCATGCTCTTCCTGGGTGCCGCTGGCAATGGCAACGGTGATACTGTATTGGCCCGTGGGAAGCAGGGGCATTTGAAACACAAAATCCGCCTCAAGGCCTCTTTTTTTCCGGCAGTAGACCGGGTTGTCCATGTAGGTCAGGTAGGTATTGTCTCCAAACAGGGTCTGCCCCAGGCGGTCTTTGACAAAAAATCCGATGATGGGAGACTCCAGATCTCTGTCTGTGCTGACCATCACCCGGAGTAGAACGGTTTCCCCCCCCACAACCCAGGACAGGGGGTGCTGATGTTCATCTAGAAGATAAACCTGGTCGATGCGGGCATCCCCCTTTCCAAATGACTGGGCATCAGGATCAAACTTAAACACTTCAAGGTCATTGCGCAGGTTGCTGTTGTTGATGAACGCCATCCGCTGGTCCTTGTCCGGCAGCATTGCATCAGGCTTTTTTAAAGGCTTGAGCCGGGTGGTACTGCTTTTGCCCTGCTGGGCTTCAAAAAAGGCCTCCAGGTAAAGTTCGCACACCTCCTTGGGCTCTCCCTCCTTGAACACCTCGCCCTTCTCCAGCCAAAGGGCATGGTTGCAAAGGCCTTTTACACTGGCGGTGTCATGGCTGACAAAGAGAACAGTACCGTTTCTCATAAACCTGCGTAAAAACCGCATACATTTCTGGGTAAAAAAAGCGTCTCCCACGGAGAGGGCTTCATCCACCACAAGAATATCTGCATCCACATGGGCGATAACGGCAAATGCCAGACGGACCATCATGCCGGAGGAATAGGTTTGTACCGGCTGCTCAATGTATTCGCCGATATCTGCGAAATCAATAATCTGATCAAAGCGCTGGTCAATCTCATTTTTGCTTAAGCCCAACACTGCGGCATTCATGTAAACATTTTCCCGGCCGGTGAACTCCGGGTTGAACCCTGAGCCCAGCTCCAGCAGTGCCGCCACCCGGCCCCGGGTTTTAACCCTTCCGCTGGTGGGACTTAAGGTGCCGCAGATCATTTGCAGCAATGTGGATTTACCGCTGCCGTTGCGGCCGATGATCCCCACTGTTTCACCTTTTCTCACCCGGAAAGAGACATTATTAAGGGCCCAGAATTCACTGCAATATGTTTTGGGCGGCCTGCCAATCAAACGGCTCAGCCGGGGCAGAATAAATTGTTTGAGCCGGTCATGGGGGGTGGCATAAATGTGATAGCATTTGCTTAAGCTTTCAACCTCAATGGCGAATTCAGAGGACATCGGCAAATCCTTTCCGGGTTTTCTGAAACCAGGCATAGCCCGCCCACAGCACCAGGACGGCCCCGACCGTATACCCCGTAAGTCCAATCAAGTCCGGCAGTTTCCCCCAGATCAATACCGCCCTTGCCTGTTCAATGATAAAGGTAAGGGGGTTGAGCATGATAATAAACCGAAATTTTTCAGGAACCGCTGTCAGGGGATAAAATACAGGGGATAAAAACAGCATCATTGTTGTAATGAGACCGATGCTCTGGCCCACGTCCCTTAAAAACACCCCCAAAGATGCCAGAATCCAGGAAAACCCAATGGTCAGGATAACAAGGGGCAGCAATACCAGAGGAATGAAGACAAGGGTCCACTGAAGGTGTCCGTTGAAGACACCAAAGGCAATCAAGAGGACCCCCACGCTGATAATGCAGTGAAAAAGGGCTGCACACATGGCCACCACCGGCAGTATCTCAATGGGAAACCGTACTTTTTTAACATAATTAACATTGGCGACAATCAACCCTGGCGAGCGGTTAATGACTTCATTAAAAAGATTCAGCACAATCAGGCCTGCAAACAATAGCACTGCGAACTGGGTTTTGCTCTCATTCCCGCCCATTCCGCCCCACCGGGCCTTGAATATCTCGGAAAAAACAAAGGTATAAATTGTCAGCATAAACACCGGGATGATAAAAGACCATGCCGCCCCCAATACTGAGCCTTTGTAACGGCCAATGACCTCCCGGGTGGCCATCTGCAGGATAAGCCCACGGTTTTGCAAAAGACTTTTACCCAGGGCTGAAAGGGACGTTGGCTCGGGGGAATGGGGGTCACAGCCCGGGTCCGAGGATTCTGTCATACGTGATACTCCTTTGTACATTTTGATGGGAAATACCAAACCCAACCAAAATGGATTTTATACAAAAATTCCTTTTAAATAGCAATGAAAATCCAATTATAGAAGTTCTTTCAACACGTTCTTGTGTCTTTTTTTATGGGATTATGGATTATGGGGGGATTATTTTCTCTTGTGATTTCTGGCAAAAAAGATATTAATGGGTTCCAAATTGGACAAATGAGTGGACAAAAAGGTATATTCATGATCATAGGAAATGGACAATTGGCAAAAATATGCCAAGAAGACGGGTGCTTTTTTGATGATGTGGTGATTTTTGCAAGTGGTGTTACCAACTCCGATTGCAGGGATGATCGAGAGTTCAACCGAGAAAAAGAACTGCTTGAAAAAACCTTGGTTGAAAATAATGCCAAAAGATTTGTATATTTCAGCA
Source organism: Desulfobacula sp. (assembly GCA_013792075.1). GTDB lineage: Bacteria > Desulfobacterota > Desulfobacteria > Desulfobacterales > Desulfobacteraceae > NBML01. The sequence continues at coordinate 36 of VMSR01000176.1, read as the reverse complement.
GTTGTGCTTTATCGGCAAAAACCTATGAGAAAAACG
>VMSR01000139.1 GCA_013792075.1 Desulfobacula sp. | reverse complement strand
GAGCTGGTCTATGACCAGGTGTGCGAAAAGCTTTGCGCATTTCAAGCCACAGCCGGGGCAAGCAAGATTCTGATCAGGGTTCACCCCCGGTTTGAGTCTCGCCTCAGGGGGGATAAAAATCACACCCTGGCCAGATTGGAGAAAGCCCATCCCGGGATATGTTTTACCATTGGGCGGGATGATACCCTTTTGCCGGCAGAGGTGAGCATAAGCCAGGGCCCTGACGGGGGATAATTGGCCGGCGGTAGCCTACATGCCCTGTTTGAACAGATCCTCTGACCCGGAGATCGCATTGGGTTTGGGTGTGTATTCCGTGGGAATCGTACCTTCTTTGAAACATTCAAAAATGGTTTCTTTGGATTCTTCAATGGGCAAAAGTCCGGTTTTGGCATCTATTTTGGCAAAGACGATGCCTTCTGGAACATTAAAGCTACGGACGGGCTTGCCCTCCAATGCGTTTTGCATATAGTCCAGCCAAATGGGGCTGGCTGTCCTGGAGCCGGTTTCTCCATTGCCAAGGGACCCTTCCTGGTCCAGGCCCACCCAGACCCCTGTGGTGTACCGGGGCGTATACCCAAGGAACCAGGCGTCATACAAATTGTTGGTGGTGCCGGTTTTTCCGGCCACAGGCCGTTTCAGGGCCCTTATCCGTTGTCCGGTTCCCGATTGTACCACGCTTTCCATGAGACTGGTCATGATATAGGCCGTGCCCATATCAATGACTTTTGTCCGGACGAGCTTGGAAGATTCCAGCAGTGTTCCGTTTCGATCATATATTTTGGTAATGAATACCGGTTCAATCAAATACCCCAGGTTTGAAAAAACAGAATAGGCATTGACAAGTTCAAGGAGGGATACGCCTGAGGAGCCCAGGGCAATGGACAAATCGTGGCTGATCTCCGAGGTGATCCCCAGTTTCCGGGCGTAATTGATCACATACTCAATACCGATATCCTGGAGAATTTTGATGGTGACCACATTCCGGGACTTGGCAAGGGCCTCCCTGAAAAGGGTTTCACCATAAAATTGTTCTTTATAGTTCCGGGGCTTCCACACAGAATCCCGTGCAGTATCTTCAAAAACAACCGGTGAATCAATGATGACACTGGCAGCGGTGTAGCCTTTGTCCAGGGCGGCGGCATAGATGATGGGTTTAAACGCCGAGCCCGGCTGCCGCCGGGACTGGTATGCCCGGTTAAACTGGCTGTTTCTGTAATCCCGGCCGCCGATCATGGTTTTTACATGCCCGGTTTCCGCTTCAATACTCAAGAGTGCCGATTGGGCAATGGGTTCCTGGTACAGGGCGAATTCATGTTCATCATTTTCCACCCCTTCACTGACCAATCGAACAAGGATGATATCCCCCAGTTCAAAGACCTGGGACGGATTTTTAACCGCTGCCTCGTAATAGGCTACCTCTGGATTTGGTTTCCTTGCCCAGGTCATGGTTTTGAGGCGGATGAGGCCGTGAAAGTTTCCAACCCTGACCCGGGTTACCTTGTTCTCATCATCCACGGAAAGAACAACCCCCTGGTAGATACTCTCCCGATCCAGAAGATTGCCGCTGATCTGTTCTGCCACCTCTTGGGAAAAACTTTCCACCTGGAGAGCGGAAATATTTTTGACAGGCCCCCTGTATCCGGTCCGATGGTCGAGTTCTATCAACCCTTTTTCCACAGCATTTTGGCCCATTTTCTGCAATTCGATGTTGACGGCTGTGTGGATATTAAGCCCCTGGTTGTAAAGGGCATCCTCTCCATATTTTTTTTCCACATACCGGCGTACATGTTCGGTGTAGCAGGGAACCCGTTCGATGAACCAGTTTACCCTGGGTTTGATATCCAGCTTTGTATCAATGGCTTCTGTGACCGAAAGGTTGGTGATCATTCCCTCTTCTTTCATCCGGTTCAGGGTGTAGATCTGCCGCTGTTTGGCCCGGTCGGGGAACCTGAAGGGGGAATACCGGCTCGGGGCCTGGGGAAGCCCTGCCAGCATTGCACACTCTGGAAGGCTTAACTCCTTGGCATGCTTTCCGAAATAATTTTCAGCGGCAGCCTCCACGCCGTAGGCCCCGTGTCCCAGATAAATTTGATTCAGGTAGAGGTAGAGGATTTCATCCTTGGTAAACCTTTTTTCAATCTGGTAGGCCAGCAGGGCTTCTTTGATTTTTCGTTCATAGGTCCTTTCCGGTGTCAACAAGAAGGATTTGGTCACCTGCTGGGTGATGGTGCTGCCGCCCTGAACAACCTCACCGGCCCTGAAATTTTTAATAGATGCCCTGAGAATAGACTGGAGGTCAATTCCCGGGTGCGTCCTAAATCGTGAGTCTTCTGCCGCAACAAAGGCATTGATAAGATTTGGGGGCATATCGGAAAGGGGGATGACAATGCGTCTTTCCTTATAGAACTCTCCAATTTTCCGCCCGTCATCGGAGAAAACACTGGTAACCGTTGCCGGGCGGTAATCATCTAAGCTGGAAATTTGGGGCAGATCCTGTTTGATGTAGAAAAAGAGTCCCGCGATTCCGCCACTCCCAAGGAATAGGAGTATGATCAATCCGATAAGGCCCCATTTAAAAAAAGTGAGAATCAGATGCCTTTCTTTTTTTCTTTCTCTGTTTTTCAGGATTTCGGATTTTGTTTTTTGATTTGTCATAACAACCTGGAATTTTATTTAGAATTGATGAATCGTATTGCTTATTACCAGATTCCTTTCACAATGGCAATAAGAATGGCAGCCGGTACCCGGAAGACTTGGGGGTCTTCCGACTTGCAAAAAAATAGCATGGGCAGCCAGAACCGCCATAAATCCTGGTTAAAGGGCTTTAAGTTGTTTGGTATTGTCCGGTTTTGCGCGGATATATAAATTGACTTTTTAAAGAAAAAAGGGTATGAAAAAAGGTTTTAATGCTATGAATACAAAGGGATAATAAATCGTCATGGTTGAACTTGATTTTAATAAGGGCAAGGGGTTGATTCCAGCCATTGCCCAGGATTGCAATACCGGTGAAGTCCTGATGCTTGCCTATATGAACCAGGCGGCATTTGATGAAACCCTGTCTTCGGGCAATGCCACCTATTACAGCCGTTCCCGGCAGAGCCTGTGGAAAAAAGGGGAAACATCGGGGCATGTCCAGCATGTAAAAGAAATCCGAGTGGACTGTGACCATGATACGATTTTATTGAAGGTGGAGCAGGCGGGCGGTGCCGCCTGCCATGAAGGCTATAAAAGCTGCTTTTTCAAGATTGTTGAAAACAATGAATTTAAAATTGTGGAAAAAAGGGTCTTTGACCCCAAAAAGGTGTATAAATAATGGACAAAATAATTAAACTCGGCATCCCCAAAGGGAGTCTCCAGAATGCGACCATTGACCTGTTCAGGCGTTCGGGATGGAAGATCAATGTGGAAGGCAGAAGTTATTTTCCGGATATTAACGATGAAACCATTGAATGTGCCCTCTGCCGTGCCCAGGAAATGTCCATCAATGTTGAAACAGGTGTTATTGATGCGGGGTTAACCGGGCTTGACTGGGTGGCGGAACATGAATCCGATGTCCATGTGGTGGCAGACCTGATTTATTCAAAGGTCAGTGCCCGCTCGGCCCGCTGGGTGATTGCCGTGGCCAATGATTCTTCCATCAAAACCCTGGAGGATCTGGCAGGAAAAACCATTTCCACGGAATTGGTCCAGTTCACCCGCCGGTTTTTTGCGGAACGCAACATAGATTTTAATGTGATAATTGCTTCGGCCACCACCGAGACCAAGATTGTATCAGGGCTTGCCGATGCCATTGTTGAAATTACAGAGACCGAAAGCACCATCCGGGCCCATAACCTGCGGGTGATCCATGTGGTAATGGAAACCAACACCCAGCTTATTGCCAATAAAAAATCCTGGGAAGATCCCAAAAAAAGAGAGAAGATCGAACAGATTGCCCTCCTGCTCCAGGCAGCTCTGGTAGCAGATAAGCTGGTGGGGATTAAGATGAATGTACCGGAAAGCAAAATTGCCGGGATTGTTTCTCTTTTGCCCAGTCTCAACGGCCCGACCATTGCCCCCTTGTATCAGTCGGACTGGTTTTCCGTGGAAACCATCGTTGAGATAGGCATTGTCAGGGATTTGATTCCCAGGCTGCTCAAGGATGGGGCTGAAGGGATTATTGAATATTCCCTGAACAAGGTGCTGTAAAATGACAATTGCAAAGAGATGTGAACACATCACCCCCTTTATCGTGATGGATATTCTGGAAAAAATTCATAAAATGGAGGCCCAGGGGATTGATGTGGTGCACATGGAAATCGGGGAGCCTGATTTTAATGTGCCTGCCTGTGTCAACCAGGTGAGTATCGAGGCTTTTGCCCGGAATGAAACCTGCTATACCCACAGTTTGGGGGATATCCGTTTAAGGGATGCCATCAGTCGCTATCACAAGGACACCTACAACACCACGGTGGATCCGGGGCAGGTCCTTGTGACCTCCGGCACCTCTCCTGCAATGCTTTTGCTTTTTTCAGCCCTGGTGGATCCCGGGGACGAGATCATTATCTCGGATCCCCACTATGCCTGTTATGCCAATTTTATCAATTATGTCCAGGGGGTTCCTGTTCCGGTAAAGGTGTTTGAAGATGAGGGATTTGTCTATACCCCCGAGGCCATCCAGAAGAAAATTACCCCAAGGACAAAGGCCATTTTTATCAATTCCCCATCCAACCCTACGGGAACGGTTATCCCCAAGGACCGGATGAAGGAGATCGTAGAAGTGGCAAGTGCCCATGGCCTGTATATTATTTCCGATGAGATCTACCATGGCCTGGTATACGAGGGCCAGGAACATTCCATCCTGGAATTTACCGACAAGGCCTTTGTCCTCAACGGGTTTTCAAAACTTTTTGCCATGACCGGCCTGCGTCTGGGGTATCTGATTGCACCGCCTAAATTTGTAAGGGCATTGCAGGTGCTGCAACAAAATTTTTTCATCTGTGCCAATTCCGTGGTCCAGCTGGCAGGGGCTGCGGCCCTGACAGGCGCCAAGGCCGAAACCGATCAGATGCGGCAAATTTACAATACCCGCAGAAAATATGTGATCAAGCGCTTAAAAGCAATGGGGCTTGGCATAAAGGTGGAGCCCACCGGTGCTTTTTATGTGTTTGCCAATGCCCGTCATATTTCCAATGATTCCTATTCCCTTGCCTTTGATATCCTGGACAAAGCCCATATCGGGGTGACGCCGGGCATTGATTTTGGTGCCAACGGGGAAGGGTATTTACGATTTTCCTATGCCAATTCCATGGAAAATCTGACCATCGGGATGGACCGGATGGAAACCTATTTAAAAGAATACGCAGGTTAACAATATCCATGAAAATAAAAGAGGTTGCGTTTGTAAAGAGTGCTGTTAAGCCGGACCAGTATCCGGAATATGATTTTCCGGAGATTTGTTTTGCAGGCCGTTCCAATGTGGGAAAATCATCTTTGATCAACACATTGATCCAGCGGAGAGACATGGTCAAGACCAGTTCCAAGCCGGGGTGCACCCAATTGATCAATTTTTTTCTGGTCAATGGAGATGTGTCTTTTGTGGATCTGCCCGGTTATGGGTATGCCAAGGTGTCCAAAGTGCTCAGGGCCCAGTGGCAGCCCATGGTGGAGCTGTATCTTTCCAGTCGGGCGAGTCTTTTCGGCCTGGTCCTGCTCATCGACATCCGGCGGGACCCGGGAAAAGAGGAGTCTGATCTGGTCAAATGGCTGGAGTCCCATGGAATGCCCTATCTCATCGTATTGACCAAAGCGGACAAATTGTCCAAAACACAGCAGGCCAAACGGCTTGCCGCCATTAGTTCCCAAATGAACCGGGACCCTGGGGGCATTATCCTTTTTTCAACCAAAACCCGTCAGGGAAGAGAGACGGTCCTGGATGAAATCAATCGTTTGATCGGCTGGCAAAATGAATAAAGGTGATTTTATGAAAGAAGAATTCCGTTCCGGGTTTGTCGGTATTATCGGGGCTCCCAATGCAGGGAAATCCACTCTGCTCAACCAGTTGCTGGGGCAAAAAATTTCCATTACCTCCAAAAAACCCCAGACCACCCGGGACAGGATTCTGGGTATTGTGAACAGGCCGAATTCCCAGATTGTGTTTATGGACACCCCGGGTATCCACAAAAGCACCACTCTGCTGAACAAGCGAATCGTAGACCAGGCCATGCTGGCCATGGCAGATGTGGATGTGGTATTGTTCATGGTGGATGCGTCCGCAAGAAATTTTTCAGCAGAAAAACTGATAATTTCCCAATTAAACAAGACGGGCAAACCTGTCATCCTGGGCTTAAATAAGATTGACATTGCAAAAAAGGCCCAGCTTTTTTCCCTGGTTGAGGAATTTAAGCAGTTGTTTGAATTTAGGGCGGTCGTCCCCATATCGGCCAAAAACAATATCCAGGTGGACCAGTTGCTGGCAGAAGTAGAATCTTCCCTGGAGATGGGTCCCATGCTGTATCCCGAAGAAACCTTTACAGATGTGTCTGAAAAATTCATGGTCAAAGAGATCATACGGGAAAAGGTGTTCCGCCTGACCGGCATGGAGATTCCCTATTCCTCTGCCGTCACCGTGGATGCCTTTGATGTTGAAAAAAAACTCATTGTCATCCATGCCAGCATCCATGTGGTAAGGGATTCCCAAAAGGGCATTATCATCGGGAAAAAAGGGGCCATGCTCACCCAGATCGGTACCAAGGCCAGAATTGATATTGAAAAGATGACGGGCTCCAAGGTGTTGCTCAAGCTGTTTGTCAAGGTGACAAAGGACTGGATCAGCAATGCAAAAGCCTTGAACGAGTTCGGGTACTAGAGATCCATGGATCCCTATCTTGGTTTTGCAGACGAGTCTGTTTTAAAAAAAGAACGGGCACGCGCCAGAACAATACGGGCAAGCCAGTGGTGGAAGCGGAAAAAAGATAGGGGTATTTGTTATTATTGTAAGGCGCATTTTCCCCCTGCCCAATTGACCATGGATCATATTATTCCGGTCGGCCGGGGGGGGAAGTCTGAAAAATTTAACCTGGTTCCCTGCTGCAAAAACTGCAACACCCAGAAAAGTCATCTGTTGCCCTATGAATGGGATGCCTATATGGAAACCCTGAGAAAATAATGCAATAAAGAAAACCTGGATCCGTTAATACAAACAGCGAAAAAAGCGTTGAATAGCCTTTTTCGCTGTTTGCATTCAATGAAATTGAAAGCTTATTTTTTGCTGCAGAGCCTGTGGATGGTCTGGGCATGCCATTCGCCCCGGCCTGAAAAAGTCGGCTGGCCAAGGTCGACCAATCGTGTGGCAATCTGATCAAAGGTGGCGCCTTCTTCCCGCATGCTCTGGATAATATCCATGATGGCATCACGGGGCATTAATTTCGCATCGGAAGATACTGAAGATACCTGTGTGATCGGTTCAGTCTTGGGTGCAATCGGTTCAGTCTTGGGTGCAATCGTTTCTTTTTCAACTATTTTCCGACGTTTTCTTAACACCGGTTTGGGCGCGGTGGTTTTTTTGACCGGCGATTTGACCTTTATTTTTTTTGTTTCTTTTACAACAGGGACTTTAACGGGCGCTTCCCATGTATTTCCCAGGTTGTCGTCGTCCAGAGAGGGATCTTCCAGTTTCCGGGAGGTTACATAGTGGTTTTCGAATGGGGGCTGGGCATCCATATCCATTTCTGTTTCCATATCCATATCCGCTTCCGTTTCCATATCCGGAGAAAGGTTTAAATGGCGTACGATACGTTCAATGGCAATGGCCTGTCGCTCCAGAATGTCTGCGGTCCTTTCCTGGACATTGACCATGTATTCCTGATTTTTTACCAGGGTTTCAACGTGACAGGAAAGATTGTCCAGAATATCGGCAAGAAGGGTCATGCTTGCATCTTCTGCCGGCATCTGGTTGCCGCCCTGGTGGGGCATGCCCTGGGAAGGGGGCCGTTTCATCTGGTGGTTTCGGGGGTTGGGGTATCCGCCGCCTCCGTAAGAATTAAATCTGGGGTTGCTGTTGTATTGATAGGAATTGTCAACATTTTTACGGGTTTTGGGTGTGCGGGGTTTCTCAGCCTGACCATTACGAAGGCTCTGTAGAAAATCGTTCATTTGGTTAATATCCTCCTTGGGACGGTGTATGTAATGTCGGCTGAATTTAGTGCCTGACAATGTTAATGCTTAGTTCGTGCTTAGAATTTCAACCCTGCGAATCAAAAGCGAGTTTGAGGGATTTTTATCTGTCAATATTTTTTGAAATTTCGGTAGTTATCCTGTTTTTAAAATCCTTTGTCAAGCTTTTTTTGCGATTGATACCAATTACGATAATTTCATTGCCAAGCCTGATAAGAGCCCCTTTGGGGCAGTTCATTCAAATTAAATTGAAACAATTTTTTCTTTATGATACCATGTCTGATTAAAAAATGACAGCCCACCGGTGCAACCAAAATTTAAGGACACAATGATGATTGAAAATAAACACTACAAAACCCCGTTTAAAGTGGACACACCCGATGTGATCAAAACAGACCTGCTGGAACCCATTGAATATGCCTATAAATCCAAAAGAAGCATTGATATCCGGATCAAACAACCCGAGTACACCTCGGTATGCCCCATGACAGGGTTGCCGGACAACGGGTGCATCACCATTGATTACAGGCCGGATTCCCAGATTATTGAACTCAAGTCTCTGAAGTATTATTTGCTGCAGTACAGAAATGTGGGCATGTTTTACGAGCATGTCATCAATAAAATTTTAGATGACCTGGTTGGGGTCCTTGCGCCCCTGCGCATGACGGTTACCGGAGAATTCACCCCCAGGGGCGGGGTCAGTTCCATTGCAAGTGCCGAGTATGTAAAAGATTAACCAGCATCCACCCCTTCATATGCCCGGATGAGGGCCAGGGCCTGGCCGGATGTTTCTATCCGGGCCAGGTCTTTTCTGAAGGCAGCACACCCGGGCAGCCCTTTGACAAACCAGGCAAGTCTTCCCCTGAGCATCCTTACGGCAATGTTTTCACCAAAATAGGCCACATACAAGTCTGTCAGGCGTTCCATTGCCCTGAATATTTCCCTGGGTTCGGGGGTTTTATAAGTTCCGCTGGTCACCGCATCCTCTATCTGGGCGAGAAGATAGGGGTTGGACATGGCAGCACGTCCCACCATGACCGCGTCGCATTTGGTTTGTGCGAGCATTCTTGTTGCATCTGCCACACAGGTGATATCTCCGTTGCCGATCACGGGAATCGCAAGCCCTTCTTTTAATTGTTGTATCAGGTCCCAGTTCGCAATGCCTTTAAATCCCTGGCCTGCGGTTCTGGGATGGAGGGTGATGGCATCCACCCCGGCATCCTGGGCAATGGCGGCAAGGTCAATGGCCTGTTGCCCGGACCCATCCCAGCCGGATCTGATCTTGATGGTAAAGGGAAGTGTGGTGGCTTTCCGGACCGCCTTTAAAATAATTTCGCTGGCTTTGGGTTCTTTCATCAAGGCAACGCCAGCCCCTTGTTTGACCACTTTTTTTACGCTACAGCCAAAATTGAGATCAATGATGTCAGCCACCCCCAATTGCTCCACAAAGGCGGCTGCCTGGGCCAGACAGTCCGGATCTGACCCGAACAGCTGAACGGACAAGGGGCGTTCAGCTTCCATGGAGGTCAGCAGGGTCTCGGTTTTCTCCGAATTATAAAACAGTCCCTTGGCACTGACCATCTCAGAGCAAACCACAGCGCAACCGATTTCTTTTACCAATTGTCTGAAGGGCAGGTTGGTGATGCCGGCCAAAGGGGCCAAAACGGTTTTCCCCTTGATTTCAAGTTCTTTTATTTTCATTTTAATGTCTTTGTCGGAGTTGAGTGTCAGTGCCGGTGTTGGCATAGCAGAACAAGCAATTGTGGAAACAGGGGTGGTCTTCATAGGTGCCGATATCTACGGATCGGGTGCACCTGCATCCTTGTTTGGAGCGTTGCCCGTAGTCCCTTTGAATCTCGGGGTCTCCCCCATAAAGACCTTTAAGCTGCCGGCCGTCTATGCAGGCATTCGGGCGAATACAAGTCTTGGCCCCGGGGTCTGAAATCAAAGCCGTCTCACAGCACAGATACAGGGCAATATTTTTTGTTTCCAGATAATCGGCCATTCTCCGAACGATTTTTTGTCTGTCCTTTTTTTCCGGGTCAACAAAAGTGACAAGGGGGTTGCCCTGTAAGGATAAATAGCGGGCCCGGGTCAAAATTTTTTGATAATCATCGTAGAAACTTGAGACACACCGGGTGATCCCCATCCCGGCCATGGCATCGGCAATCAGGGTAAAATCGCCCAGGTTATTTTCAAGGTGTCCGTTATCTGTTCGATAAAAACAAAGGGGATCAAACCGCCAGGAGATTTTATCCGGTCCGAATCTTTCGCACAAAAGCTTCACCTGTCCGAGTCTTTCCGATAGCGCCGGCAGCCCTGGTTCCAAAAGCGTATTCCGGGAGTTGACCGTGGCATTAAAATACAGGTGATACCCCATATCCGAAAGGATTCGGTCTGCAGAAAGATCCAGAAAAGGACCAAAATTTTTTGACCAGAAAACAATGGAATGGATGTTTTCGGGCAGGACATCCACTCTTTTTTCCACCTTGTTATAGGGATTTTTGATGGTAAAAAATCCCAAGCGGACCTGTTCTAAGAACCAGGGGGTATACCACCCGGGGATATCGGTTCTCCTGGATGCAGAGATTATTTTATTCCCGGTCCTGTCCATGGTCTTTTTGTCTGTTTTTCAGGTCGGAAAAAGAAATGATTTGCCCGGTATTTTTTTCTTTTGTTTCCTGTAATGGGGGCTTTTTTTCCCGGGTATCCCCTGGAAAAGAAAGGGACGGATCTTCATTGGGGCATTCAACAACTTCCAATTTCATTTTTTTGCCGTTCATATGAAACTGCTCCCCGTTGATGTATGCGTCTTTTAAAATCCAGGTCACGGTCTGCATTGGAATTTGAAGCATGAGCAGTTTAATCTGATACCAGTCTTTTTTGGCATCGGGTAAAATACTTTCAACCCTGGCAAATGAAACCGGTGAATCTTCAAGATAGATCAATATAACATCTTTGATTGTGGCCATGGCCCCCTCGTTCATATGTTTTTTCTTGTCAACCCGATAATTATAACATAATCTTCTGAATATCGAAAGATATGGAATGGGCTAGGGTCTTTATATATGACGATGTATGATAAAAAATGGCAGATTTTCTCCCTGGTTGCGGTCTCGATTTTCATGTCAACCCTGGATTCGAGCATCGTAAATGTTGCCCTTCCCTTTATCATGCAGGACATGGCAACCGATATTTCAACCATCCAATGGGTGGTGCTCATCTATCTGCTGACGGTATCCTCACTCTTGTTAACCTTTGGACGCCTTTCGGATATCAAAGGGCGTCGGCCCATATATGTGGCAGGGTTCATGGTGTTTACCCTGGGGTCTTTTTTCTGCGGAATGGCCCCCTCGGCCATTTTTCTGGTAATGGCCCGGGTAATCCAGGGTGTGGGCGCTTCCATGCTCATGGCCTGTTCTCCGGCCCTGATTGTGGATGTGTTTGAAAAAGAACAGCGGGGTCGTGCCCTGGGGATGATGGGGGCGGTGGTGGCTGCCGGTCTTACCCTGGGGCCTGTGGCCGGCGGGTTGATTCTGGAATACGCTTCCTGGCGGACTGTCTTTTATATCAACATTCCCATTGGCATTGCGGCCACCTTTGCCGGTATCCGTATGCTGAAAACCATTCCCGGAGGCAGAGGGTCCGGCGAACCCCTGGACCTTTTGGGAAGTCTGATGATGATCATCGGACTTTCCAGCCTGATTTTGTGTCTGACCCAGGTGACGATATGGGGGATTTTTTCTCTGAAGTTTGTCGGCTGCCTGTTGGTATGCTGTTTTGCCGGCATGGGGTTTGCGGCCAATGCCGGGCGGTCTGCCCACCCCCTGTTTGATCCAGGTCTTTTGAGAATAAGGCTCTTTGCCCTGCCCCTTGCGGCATCCGCTCTTCTTTTTGCAGCTCTTTTTATCATCGTCTTTATGATGCCCTTTTATTTGACCTATCCCTGCGGCTTTTCCCCTGCCCGCACCGGGGGCGTTATGATTGTGCCGTTTTTATTTTTGTTGTTTGTTTCTCCTGTATCCGGGGCCATGTCGGACCGTTTCGGCTCACGAGTCCTGTGTTTTTCAGGGATGCTGCTGATGGGGATTTCCCTATTATCTCTCATGTCGGTTTCCCCTGAAATGGAGACCAAGGCCATCCTGTGGCGGGTGGCCCTTGCCGGTATGGGGACGGCATTGTTTGTCTCGCCCAACAATACGGCCATCATGGGAGCGGTTCCCATGAACAGCCGGGGGACGGCCTCGGGTGCCAGTGCCACTGCGCGAAACCTGGGCATGGTCATGGGGGTGGCCCTTGCCGGCACACTCTTTACCACATCATTTACCCAGCTGACCCAAGGGGCGGGTCTGGACCATTATACCCCGGCCATGGCCCCTTATTTTATGATAAGTTTCCAGCGGGTGATGGCTGCCGGCGCCCTGATCGCCTTTTTTGGCGCGGCCATTACCCTTGCCAGGGGAAAGGAATAATCCCAATAACACCCACAGAAAGGAGCGTATCCATGGCGCAATTTGACAATTATGCAATACTGGATCAACCCGAGGTTCTGCGGTCTTTGTTCCATCCCAGGAAGGAAATGCCGGGCCGGGTTGCAGACAAGGGCAGGGAGGATGTAATGATTTCCCTGGCCCCAAACGTGTCGGTGGGTGCCTCTCTTCATTTCAGGCACAAGGATGCCCCTGTGATTCTTTTTTTCCATGGGAATGGCGAGATTGTGTCAGACTACGATGACCTGGGAGACTATTTTCTTGAAACAGGAGTGAATTTTTTTGTAGCGGATTATCGGGGATATGGCAGATCTTCGGGTGTTCCGACCTTCTCTTCCATGATGGCGGACAGTCACAGTGTCTTGGATTTTCTGGTCTCTTATATGCAACAAAAACAGATGACAGGCCCTGTCTGCGTAATGGGGCGCTCTCTTGGCAGTGCACCGGCCATAGAGCTTGTGGCCTGCGGGGGCCATGATATTCACAGCCTGATCATTGAAAGCGGCTTTGCCGTGGCAGCGCCCCTGCTGCGGACCCTGGGAATGGATCCGGATTCACTGGGCTTCAAGCGGGAGCCGGGATTTGAAAACCTGGACAAGATCAAAGGCATTACCCGTCCCTGCCTGATCATCCATGCCCAGTTTGATCATATCATCCCGTTTTCAGAAGGCAAAGCCCTGTATGATGCCTGTCCGTCCGATACAAAATTTTTACTGGAACTAAAAGGGGCCAATCACAATGATATTTTTTTCCATGGATTGACCCCCTATCTTGAACAGGTGAAAAAATTTAGTTTTCCGGCATGATCACTCGCTGAACGGGACGACAAACACCGGTATATGGCTTCTTTTTAATACTTTCCGGACCAGGTGATTCCCAAATGCACCGGCCAGCATTCCCTGCTGCTTGCATCCCATGACGATGAGGTCGCATTTTTCTTCGGTAGCGGTGAGGGTGATTTCATCGGCAATGGAGCTGCCTTCTGTCACCAGAATTTTTTCAATGGGGGACCCATGGTCGGGCTGGCTTACAGGCTTTTCGCCTTCTTGGAAAAAGCCGGCAATGGCCTGGCGGATTCTAAGGGCATCCACGTTTTTACCGATGAGCAGATTTTTTGCTCCATCCCTATGTTCATTTTTGATGTCCTGGTAAAGTTTTTCTCCGAATGCCATCCTGACAAGCTTTTCAGAACTTTTGCTGGCTTCCTCCATAACATGAAGGACGATGATATCTGATTTTGAATAGGCGGCTATGGTGGCGGCATGTTCAAACACCGGTTTCATATCCGTGGACAGATCGGATGCAAATAAAATTCGTTTAGGGGGCTGTATCATTCTGGTGTCTCCATCTATGTGTTGTTGTGTAAATATGGTTCATATAGTAAATCAAAATCAGTGATGTGCAAGGGCATATTTGTTAAATTTTAAATAAAAGTGATTGCTTATCCGTCCGACGGGGGCAGATTTTCCTCTACGGTGCGGATATGGGTGAGCACATCGTGGAACAAGGACAGATCCTGGGCAATGAGAAGTCCCGGAAGGGTGTCTTGCGTGGTTTTGTTCATTCGATAGGCAGACACGGTTCCCACAACACGGGTCTGCTCCTCTTCATCAATATACAGGACCGGTCCCCCGCTGACACCGTTGATGGCAACCCCGTCAATCAAATAGGCGTTGTCTTTGCGGGCAGAGATTGTGCCTGAAAAAAAACAGGGGGTGTCGGGTTCAAGGGTGGGAAATCCGATCCACCCGACCTGGGTGCCGACCCTGAGGACATATTCCTGGTCCAGCAGGGGCAAAGGTTTGGTTTTTTCGAACAGGGTCTGGGCTTTTGAAAAAAGAATCACCGCTGAATCCGAAAGATTGCCCATGGTAATGTGGCGTTCATTGGCCTTGAGGAGCAGGGATTTTGATCCGTCGTGGGTATAGATTCGGATGGGTTCCATCCATTTGTCTGCATGGAAAATCACATGTCCTGCCGTGGCAATGGCAACCATGGATTTTTTGGGGTTGTCAAAACACAGGAACCCGGTACCGTGGCCTGTGGGGGTTTCGATTTTTACAATACAGGCAAGACTTGAGTTCACCGCGTCAGACCAGTGCATGGGCGATTCCTTTTTGATTGTTGTCATGATGGCTTTCACTCTTTTTCTGCTGGGCCGGCCGGCACAGTTGTTTTAACCGGCTCAGGAAAATTGTCTGGGCGCATCAGAGGCACAGGTGCCGATGCTGGCTCCCATAAAACTTGTGGCGCTCATTTTTTTGGTGATGTCGGCGCTGGTGCATTCCGGGCAAAGGACGTTTCCTTCTTCCCCGGCAAAGACAAGGCGCTCAAATTCTTTTTTGCAATGGTTGCAGTTGTATTCGAAAATCGGCATAGAGACTTCCTTAAATTTAATGGGTCTTGAGTATGTCTTATACCAAATTTGTGTTCCCTGCACAATGGGTTCAGACGATTTCAACAGGTAGCAGCAGACGATTTTAGATAATTTTGCAAGCGACCTTAGAAACTTCAGGTTTTTTTAAAAAACTTCCAGGCATTCTTAACAATCGGTCATAAAATTTGAAGGATCGTTTGCCCCACAACCCAACCTAGTGGCCCCAGATAACCTTGGGCTGTCAATTTCAAAAAATTCTGGGCAGGAATTAATATGTCAAATACGGTTGTCTATAAAATTTAAAAAGTTTGACACAACAAACTATTTCATCCAACTCTTCTTCCCATGTGGATAAAAGTGCTTATCTTTTCTTTGTGATTTTATGAAATTCACTTTACTAATTGAGAGAAATTAATATGAAACAAAACATACATAATATTGAAAGAATTATTCGTGTCTTATTAGGAATTATGATTTTAGCACTTATTTTTGTAGGTCCAAAATCTTGGTGGGGTTTAATAGGTATCTTACCAATTCTCACCGGCCTAAGTGGATGGTGCCCTCCTTATCAGCTTTTAGGAATTTCCACTTGCAAAAAATAGCTTCACAAACAGGCGGGGAAAATGAATATTCTAATGAATCGTTTTTTAATTTTTAGCGTTATTGTTAGCTGTTGTATGATGGCTTTAACTATAGGCAGTGTTTCTTCGGAACCTTACAAAGCATTAAATGGTGTTGAATCAGTTAAAGTCGTTTTTGATATTCGGGTAAAAACTTCCCAAGCTTTGGCTATTCATCTTGATGCAATTGCTGCAATGATACCGGCACTTGCTGAAAACGGAATTAAACTGCAAGTCTGCATGTTTGCAGCTGGATCTTATGGTGTTAAAGCAGATTCAATTCTTCCAGGAATTGAACAAGTTCAGAATGGATGGATATCGTCTATTGGTTATCAACGTCAGGGATATGCCCTGATTTCTGATTTTTAACAAGCTTTAATGGCAATCTTTGTGGGACAATTTTTTAAAGTTTAATAGGATCAGAATGCATCCTGACTCGCTGTGATTTTAAAAAAGGTGAACCTCCAAGGCGACATGGTGTCTGGACCTTTCAGATTAAAACCTCTTTTATAATACTTTCAATGATTCTGCGCTATCAGCATGGCTGAAGTTATTATTTGAGTAACCTTGATAATTTTGGATTTCAAATACTCTGAAGAGGGATAATAAGTCTTGAATGGAAGAACTGACTCAAAAGATCATAAATTTGGTGTTTTTGGGTCTTTGTGGGTTTTGCCGGAAATATTCGTGAAGTCTTTGTTTTCGGTCTTTACGCTACCAGGATTGCAATGGTCGTAATTGTTTGATAGAATGGAACAAATCGGTCCGGCCACTGAGCTTTTTTTTAGCACCATATCCAGGGCAGGGCCGGGGAAAAATTTTTATAGAAGAGGGGATCCATGAAAACTTTATTGTATATCGGCGGATTTGTGGGAATATATTTGTTTTTGCAGATGTATCTGCTGCCGAAGATGGGCATATCCACATGAATGCGCAATGCCTGTCAGGTGACAGACAAGACACAAAAATCAGATCTGATGTCCCACAAAAAGGACTGAATCAAAAATCATGGGGCAGATGGGGATCGGGAAACCTTTCTCCATGTGCTTCATGATATAAAAAACCGGGCCGCTGAAAAAAGGCATTTGTCCCCGATTCCCACCCTCTCCGAAAAATCTTATACTTGACAGTCTGAATCTGCCTGTTCTATATGTAAAGTGCAACGCTGCAGTTTACACTTTTGTGATATTTTTTTACAGGGACTCTATGGCAGAACCTACCCCAAAAAATACCCAGCCCCTGCTGAAGATGAAACAGCTGGCAGATGCCACGGGGGTGGCCAAATCCACCATCCTTTTGTACGTGAAAAAAGGGCTGTTGCCTGAGCCTGTAAAAACCAGTCCCAATATGGCCTATTACCATCCTGTCTGTATCGACAGGATCGCCTTTATAAAAAAGGTTCAGACAACCCACAGGCTTCCCCTTGCCGCCATTAAGGGGTTGATCCGGGAAATGGACCAGGGCCGGGATATTGCCCCTTTGCTGGAGCTTCAGACCCTGCTCTTTGGGGCGGCCGGGGAAAAAATGGATAAAAAACACTTTTGTTCGGCCGCGGGCCTGACCCTTTCACAGGTAACCGCCCTGTGCCGGCAAAAACTTCTGGCACCCCTTGAAAAGGAGTGTTTTGATGACCAGGACCTGGCCGTGGCAAAGCTTTTAAAAGAATGCCTGGACCTGGGGGTGGACTCCCGGGACCTGGATTTTTATCCAAGGGCTGCAAAGCAGATCGTGGACAATGAGATCCGGCTGCGGGAAAAGTATACCCAACACTTGGATTTCAGGGCCAACGCAGGGCTGACCGTGGAGTTGACCCGCCTTGCCCGGGGGCTTCGTCCCTATATCATCGACCGGACCCTTACAAAAAGTTTATTGGAATTTAAAGGATTAAACAAAATTTAATATGGAGGCCCCATGACCGATCCCCTTTTTACCCCGATTAAGATCAACACCCTGGAACTTGCCAACAGAATTTATATGCCGGCCATGCACCTGGGCATGGCAAACAACTTTGAGGTGACCGACCAGATTGTCAATTTCTATGCCCAACGGGCAAAGGGGGGGGCAGGGCTTATCTGTGTGGGCTATGCCACCATTGATGCGTTGTCCGGTAATACCCAGAATATCGGGGCCCATGAGGATCGGTTTATTCCGGGATTGACACGCCTGGCTTCGGCCATCCGGGACAACGGGTCCTTGTCCGCCGTCCAGATCAACCATGCCGGCCGGTATAATTTTTCATTTTTTCTGGATGGCAAACAGCCGGTGGCCCCTTCTGCCATTGCCTCCCGCATGACCAAAGAGATCCCGAAGGCCATGAGCCTTGACGAGATCAGCCAGACCATCGCCTCCTTTGCCGCGGCCGCCGTCCGGGTGAAAAAGGCAGGGTTTGATGCGGTGGAGATACTCAGCGGCACCGGTTATCTGATCAGTGAGTTTTTGTCTCCTTTGACCAACCAGCGAACCGATGCATACGGCGGCAGCCTGGAAAACAGGATGCGGTTCGGCCTGGAGGTGGCAGCGGCTGTGCGGGCAGCGGTGGGCAAGGATTTTCCCCTGATGGTCCGCATGAATGGCAATGATTTCATGCCCGGTGGCAATCCCCGGACGGAGCTGATAGAGTATGCAAAGGCCTTGGCCGCAGGGCCTGTGGATGCCCTGTGCATCAATGTGGGATGGCATGAGGCCCGGGTGCCCCAGATTGTGGCCCAGGTGCCCAGGGGTACCTTTGCCTATCTGGCCCGGGCCATCAAAGAGGTGGTGGATGTGCCGGTGATCGCAAGCCACAGGATCAATGATCCCGAGACGGCCCGGGAAGTGATCCAGGAGGGGTATTGCGATATGGTGGCCATGGGCCGCAGCCTCATTGCCGATCCCCTGCTGCCCCAAAAAGCCCAACAGGGCAGGGAGAAGGAAATCGTTCATTGTATTGCCTGTGCCCAGGGATGTTTTGACAACCTGTTTAAGCTTAAATCTGTTGAATGCCTGTGCAATCCTCTGGCTGGCTATGAACAGGCCGATGAGACCGCCCCGGCGGCCACTGCTAAAAAAGTACTGGTGGTCGGAGGAGGGGCAGCCGGTATGACGGCGGCCCTGACGGCTTTTAGAAGGGGACATTCGGTCTCGCTTTATGAAAGCGGCCATCGTCTGGGAGGTCAGCTTCACCTGGCTGCAGCCCCTCCGGGCAGGCAAGAATTTGCCCAGTTTGCCTTGGATCTTGAAAATCAGATAAGTGCGCTGAAAATTCCCGTGGTCCTGAACACAGTGGTTGATAAAAAGTTGATTGAAACCCTGGCGCCGGATGTGGTTCTCCTTGCCACGGGAGCCAAGCCTTTGGTTCCCCCTATTCCGGGTCTGGATCTGCCCCATGTGGCAGATGCCTGGGAGGTATTGGCGGATAAGGCTGTAACCGGGACCCGGGTGATCATCATCGGCGGCGGGGCTGTGGGGGTTGAGACAGCCCTTTTCCTTGCGGAAAAAGGGACATTGTCTGCCGATGCCTTAAAATTTTTATTTGTGAACAGGGCCGAGACACCTGAAATCCTTTTTGAGATGGCCACCAGGGGCAGCAAACAGATAACGCTGGTTGAAATGACGGACCGGGTGGGAAAGGACATCGGCAAATCAACAAAATGGGGTATGATGCAGGATCTGGGCCGCTTCGGGGTTGAGACCCTTACCGGAGCAAGGGTGACAAAAATTACCCAAACAGGGATTGAACTTGCTTTTTCCGGGCCAGAAGGAGAGATGATCCGGCCCATGGATGCCGATACCGTGGTGGTGGCCGCAGGCTCAGCTTCCCATAACCCCCTGGAAGCCGTGCTGGGTCAAATGGGCGTGGCCTGCCGGGTGATCGGGGATGCAAAAAAAGTGGCAACAGCCTTTGATGCGGTCCATGGGGGATACAGGGCTGCCATGGATATTTAGGGGGGAGGGCTGTTTAAGGCCGCCCCGGTTTAAGGTTCTGGATAAAACTCAGGGTTTTGATCGAAAAACGCCGCCACCCGGTCTGTATAGGCCGGGAGGCTGGTGGTTTTCAGGATGTGTTTCAGGGGCTTTTTGCTATCCTTGAACGAGGGACCCAGATAGCCCCAAAAGCCTTTCATCCGTCCGGCCAGATGGGCGGGGCCGGAAAACAATTTTTCATATTCGACAAACAGCTCGTCATGGAAGGCTCTTAATCGGGTGAGTCTGGAGCCGGTATTTTGGGAAGTTCCTTTTATTTCTTCTGCCAGAAAGGGGTTGGACAGGATTCCCCGGCCGATCATGAACCTTTTGATACCCGGAAAGCGGTCCCGGACACGCTCAAAGGAAGGAATATCAATGATATCCCCGTTATAGGTAAAACTGTGCCGGCTGCTGTGAATGGCTTTTTCAAAGGCATCGTGGTCTGAGGTGCCTTCGTACATCTGGATGCCGGTCCTGGGGTGGAGGATGATTTCTTCCAGAGGATGCCGGTCAAACATGGCCAGCAGGTCAAAAATTTCATCCTTGGCCCGCCGGCCTAGGCGGATTTTAACGGAAAGGGTTGCGGAGATGTTGGGGATGATCCGGGCCAGCAGGTCGTCAATTTTGGCCGGATAGAGCAAGAGTCCGCTTCCCCGGTGTTTTTTTGCTATTTTGGAATGGGGGCATCCCAGGTTCCAGTTGATCCGTTTGTGGCCCATTTCATACAGACGTTGGGCAAGGAAGATAAAGTCTTCTGCCACATTGCCCAGAATTTGGGGCACCACAAGCAGGTGCCGGTTGTCTTCAGGTGCCACATCCTTTAATCGGATTGGTTTGAGCCGCTGCTGGCCCATGGTGGAGATAAAAGGGGCGATGGCCTCGTCAATGCCGGAAAAATGCCGGGCCCAGACATTTCTGAACGTAACATCGGTAAATCCCTGTAAGGGTGCCATTATAATCGTGATATCTGTATTTTTCATGGGGGTGTTTTGCCTGTACCGGTAATGGCGGTTCTTAAAAAAAGTAAAACAGTTTGACAAAGATAAGGGCGATAAATTATAGAGTCAATATTTTTCAGGTCCCAGCTATACATAACATTAATGTGGATTGCAAGGAGTGTTTTAACGGCATGAAAGAGCTTTACAGAGAAGTCATCCGGATCAATCAGATGGAAGACAATTTCGACAAGGAAGAAACGGCAAGGATTTTTTTTGAACGCTTGAATGCCATGGTGCTTCCGTCACGGTTTAACTGGGCCAAAGAAATTTTTGAAGACCTCCATGTAAAGGAAACACCGGATAAGACAGCCCTGGTATGGTATGATATCCATACCCTTGAAACCCGTTCCTATTCCTATCTTGGGCTTTTACAAAAGGCAAACCAACTGATCAATTTTCTGGCAAAACAGGGAATGGGGCATGGGAACAATTACTATATGATGTGTCCGATTCTTCCGGAAACCTGGATTTCAAGTCTTGCCTGCATCAAGGCCGGGATGGTTGCCGTTCCCACCGCCACCACCATGACACCCAGGGAGCTGGAATTCAGATTTGAAACCTATCGGCCGGATGTGGTCATGGCCGACGAAGCATCTGCCGATTTAATGGACCAGGCAGCAAAGGAAACCGGGATTGAGCCCAGGGTTAAACTGGTCCTGGGGAAAAAGCAGGGATGGATTTCCTTTGATCAGATTCAAAACGAATCCATGGAAGCAGGTGCTGCGGATACGGCTGCCGATGAAACCCTGTTCTGTTTTTTTACTTCGGGCACCACAGGGCTGCCCAAACGGGTGGGTCATACGGCTGTCTCCTATCCTGTGGGGCATCTGTCCACCACCATCATGGCCGGGGTAAAACCCGATGACATCCACCACAATCTGAGCGCGCCCGGGTGGGCAAAATGGTCATGGTCCAGCTTTTTTGTCCCCTTTAACGTGGGCGCAACAGCCACGGGGTTCAGGTTTTCTGTATTGGACGGCGAACAATACCTGGACGCCCTTTCCCGGAACTGCGTCACAACCTTTTGCGGTCCGCCCACGGCCTGGCGGATGTTTGTGAACATGAATCTGGATTCCTTTGACCTGACCCATCTGCGGCAGTCCATCAGTGCCGGAGAACCGTTGAATCCCGAAGTGATTACCCGGTGGAAAAAACATACGGGCACGGAAATAAGGGATTTTTACGGTCAGACCGAATCCACGGCCATGATTGGAAATCCGCCCTGGATGGCGGGCAAGATGCGGTCCGGTTCCTTTGGTATGCCGTCTCCCATGTATGATGTGGCCCTGGCCGATGATGAAGGCAACCAGATCACGACACCTGACCAGGTGGGGCATATTGTTTTAAAACTGGACCAGTGGCGGCCCATTGGCCTTTTTAGCGAATACATCGGTAACCCGGAAAAAATGAGTTCGGTGTTTGTGGACAATTTTTATTATACAGGGGACAGGGCTTCCTTTGATAGCGACGGCTATTGGTGGTTTGTGGGCCGGGCCGATGATGTGATCAAGTCATCGGACTATCGCATCGGGCCCTTTGAAGTGGAAAGCGCTTTGGTGGAGCACCCTGCTGTTGCCGAGGCCGCGGTTGTGGGCGCCCCTGATCCCAATCGGTACCAGCTGGTAAAAGCCTATGTGATCCTGAATCCCACCTATGAGGGCAACAGGGACCTGGCCCTTGAGCTGTTCAAGCATACCATGAACATCCTGGCCAAGTTCAAGATTCCCAGAATCATTGAATTTGTCACGGAAGTGCCCAAGACCATCAGTGGGAAAATACGACGGATTGAACTGCGTGAAATGACCATAAACAAGAAGGAAGCAGATGTCATGGACGAGATGAAAGAATATTTTTATTGGGATTTTCCGGAATTGAGTTCAAAAAACAAAAAATAAGACGCTATCTGAGCCGCTTCCCTGATTTTTTGTTTCTGACCGGGCAGGATCAGGGAAAGGTCATTTCCACTTCCACTTCACCGCTGCCGGTTCTGATAAATTTGGCCTGGGGGTATCTTTTTTGGAAGACATTGAGCATCTTCCGGTTTTCCGCCAGAACCGTGGCAAGAAATTTTTTGTAATTGTTTTCCTTTGCAATGGTTTCCAAAAATTCCAGCAGGAGGCTGCCAATTCCCATTCCATGGAGGGTTTCCTTAACCAGAAAAGCCACTTCAGCCGCATCTGTTCCCACATCGGCGTAGGAGCCGATGGCCACGATCTGTTTTCGCTTGCCAAGCTGCATCAGCCCGATAAGGGTCATGTTCCGCCGATAATCCACTTCCGCCCATTGCTGTTGGAGCATTTTTCTGGAAAATACCTTTCGTTTGTTAAAAAACCGATAATAAATGGAATCTTCCTGGAGGGAATAGAAAAAATGGCGGGACTCGAATTCATCGGAAGGCAGGAGTGGTCTGAATTCAATACTCTTTCCATTGCCAAGCTTCATTGAATAATGGTAGGAATCCAGGAACAACAAGTCCTTACTGGTGGGGGGCAGCTGGTCAGGGAAAATGTAATGGCGTTTTTTTGCCTGGCGGATCAGTTCCTTGCGAAACTTGGGGTGGGCGATCTGGGCGAGTTCCATTACCCGCTGGAAAATGCTTTTCCGCCCCATTTCAGCAATGCCGTACTCTGTGACGATGATATCAATATCCCCCCGGGTGGTTGCCACACCGGCGCCTTCACTTAAATGGGGAACAATGCGGGAAATGCTGCCGTTCTGTGCTGTTGAGGGAATGATAATGATGGAAAACCCCCCCTTTGACATGGAGGACCCCCGGATAAAATCTACCTGATCTCCGATACCGCTGTAAAAGAGGTAGCCCTTGGAGTCGGAACAGACCTGGCCTGTGAGATCCACTTCCAGGGCAGAACTGATGGAAATGAAATTGTCGTTTTTGGCAATCACATTGGGGTCATTGACAAAATCCGAAGATTTAAAATAGAACATGGGATTGTTGTCCACATATTCGTATAAGGCTTTGGATCCCATGCACAGGCTGGCCACCACCCGGTCCGGCAGGTAGTTTTTCCTTCGGTTGGTAATCACCTTTTTTTTAAACAACGGCAATAGCCCGTCTGTGATGACCTGGGTGTGGATTCCCAGATCTTTTTTATCGGCAAGATAGGGCAGCACGGCATCGGGCAGATGCCCGAACCCTATCTGGAGGGTGGATCCATCATCCACCAGCATATTCACATAGTGGCCGATCCGTTCGACAACCTGCTGATTTTTGATTTCAGGCAGGGATTCCAAAAGAGGTTCATCAAATTCGACCAGAAAATCGATCTCGTCAATGTGTACCACGGAGTCTCCCCATGTTCTCGGCATTTGGGGATTGATCTGGGCAATGACAATGTCGGCGTTTTTCATCCCGGAAAGGGTGATATCCACGGAAATACCCAAAGAGCAGTACCCATGTTCATCCGGGGGGCATACCTGGATCAGGGCCACGTCCAGGCCGATCTGGTGGGTTTCAAATATTTCAGGAATCTGGGACAGGTAGACCGGGATATAATCAATTTTTCCTTCAAAGGCAGATTGGCGCATGAGAACGGAGATAAAAAACAGCTTAATGGAAAACCGGGACAAAAAATTCTTATCATTGACATACTTGGACAAGGTTGAGGAGAGCATCTGATAAATAATAATATCCTGGATGGACAGGTTTTCAACCATGGCTTTGATAAGGCGCTGGGGTTCCCCGCATCCGGTTCCGATAAATACCCTGCTGCCGTTGTTGATTTTTTTGACACTTTCCTCGGGGGTAAGCAGTTTCGCCGGGCATGTCTCCTTTAAGTTCATGAATATTTCTCCTGATCTACCGTATGCCGTTTTTAAAAGGGGCCGAAAGTGGGCCAATTATTAAATATATTTTTACGAATGTACAGGGAAAAGAAGGGATAAAATTTAAAGGCGAATTTGATTCCGATTATTTGATTCGCCCAGGTCAGGATATGCGTGGCAATTGGTTTGTGTTCACCGAAGATCGTATTTTTTTAATATCCGTTCAACAGACTGGTCCGCCAGCAATTCATCCAACGCCGCCTGGAAATTTTGGATGAGGGGGAAGGGGATCTGTTTGCTGAAACCGAAACCGGATTTCATCACTGAAATCACGTAATTTACCTTAAATTCATCTGGATTATGGCCCGAATGCCCAAGATATTTAAAATATGTGTCTTTGGCATAGCAAATGAGTTCAAATCGGTTTCGGATGAATTTTTTATGCAATTGATCCAGATCACTGGATAAGTCCAGCGTTTTTTCTTTAAATCCCAGGCTTTTTAAGGTTTGGTGACCGATATCCTGTCGGACCACTCCAATGGAAAAGTTCTTTGCCTGTTCAAGATTTGAAATTGTAATGCCCCGATTTTTTTTTGAAATAAGACACAGTTCATGGGTGTAATAGGGTCCCACCCAATGGAATTTTTTTGCCCGTTCAGAGGTAAACCCCATTCCAAACAAGACCATGTTGGGTTCTGTTTCCAGCTGTTTGATGGCCCTTGCCCAGGGAACAACGGCGATATCCTCTCTGTTTTTGGAAACCCCGAGTTTTTGCCAGATCAATTGGAGGATCTCCACAGAAACCCCTTGCAGGGGGCCGTTTTTCAGGTAATTGTGGGGGGGGAATTTTTCGGTGAAGTAAACAAGATCATTGGCTGTCATTTCCGCCGCCCCAAGGGGAATTGGGAAGAGGCTGGCGAATGCCATCCAGAACCATATCAAGGAGAAGAAAAGACATTTTTTTGTGAGCTTATTCATTTTCATCCCCCCATTTTGCGGGTTAAGCCGGAAGTTTCCTTCGGTACATGGTGACACCCGGAGGAATCTTGTCCAGGGAAAATCCTTTGGGTTTGGTCATCCTGGGGTCATCATAGATGGTTTTTAAGAGCTGCTCCCTGTAATTTGGGTGGGAGATGCTGGCAATGGCCAGTCCCTTGAAGCCTGTGGGCAGATCTCTCAAATCGGCGATGCCGTATTCGGTCACGATGACCACGCCGTCATAGGCAGAGGCTGTAAGGGTGATGCCAGAGGGGCAGGCGGGAACAATTTTTGATTTCCCTTTATGGGTGAGGCTTTTCATGGCAATGATGGGGGTGCCGTATCGTTTATGGCTAAGGGCTCTGACAAAGTCGGGTTGTCCGCCCACACCGCCGTAATACCTGAGGGGGTCGATAAAATCTGCCCAGATATTACCGTTTAAATCCACGCCAATGGCAGTGTTGACGGAAAGAAAGGGGCCGCAGGCCTGAACCTTTATGGCGGAATTGGTATACACGCATGGGCGCATCTGTACCTGGGACCTCATGTCCACATAGTCATACAGATCCTGGGACCCCATGATCAGACTGGTGGTGCTGTAGCCTGTATTGATTTTTTTGGCCTTGTTGGTGATGATCCCTTTTTTTTGCAGGTACATCAGGCCGTCCCCATAGAGTTCCGTCTGGACCCCCAGGTCCTTGTGGCCTGAAGTGGCAATAATTCCGACAACCGCATCCGGGATTTTGCCAAGGCCGACCTGGAGGGTCATGCCATCGGCCAGAAAGTACTCGCAGATCAACTCTCCTATGCGCCTTTCTTCATCGGGAAGATTTTCAAAATCCGGGGCATCAAAGGTATAAATCGGTTTGACACCGTCTTGAATTATATAATCAATATCCTGGCCTGAAATGACACTCTGGCCCTGGGTGAAGGGCATGGACGGGTCCAGTTCCGCAATCACAAGGGTGGCGGTTTCAAGGGCCGAATGGATGGCGTCAACGGACAACCCCAGGCTGTATTCCCCGGTGTGTTCATTTTTTTTGACCTTCATGATCACCAGGTCTATTTCATATCCGCATCCTTTTCCCATGAGCCGGTCCATATTTCCCAGGGTGCAGGGCAGGTAATAGGCCCGGCCTTCATCTGCCGCTTTTCTGACATCTCCTCCTGAAAAAATGGAATAGGCTTTTATCCTGTCCTGGAGTCCCTCTTCCACATAGGGCACATTTCCATGGAGGAGGATATGGAGCATTTTCATAAACGGGAGTTTTCCTGGGTCTTCTTTGATGAAGTCCGTCAATGCCTCAATGCTGGCTGTGGGAGTTGCTGCATTGGATCCGACATAGCAATTGATATTGTCCCGGTGCCCCAGGTGCTGCACAATTTTGTCACCGATATCTTTTAATTTAATGGGTGTGGGGTGTCGTTTCATATGCAGCCTTTGTCTGATATACGCTCTTATTGGAGATTATATTGTTCCCAGTATATATAGGAAATACAAATGGAGCAAGATCGAATTCATGCCGTTTTGCTTGATTTTTTGGTTTGCCGGAAGACCCGGGATAATGCTAAAATGCGATTTTTATTGCCCCCCTAAAAAAAGGAAGCCACAATGACACCCGATAAAAAACGTACCCCTTGTATTCAGCAGCCCAAGCTCATTGTTATGCCGTTTCAGCCGTCTGACGGCCAGTCCTTTGACGGGACCGGCCTGGGACTCCATTTTTTTTTGGGCAATTTATTCGGTGTCCACGGCAAGCTTACCGAGTGCTGGTTTGGATGGCGGGTGAAAAAAATATTTCCAGAGATCCATTTGTTAAAAAACTATTGCAGGGGGAATGGGCCGTTTTCTGATATTCAGGAACTGGGCAGGCAGGAACAGGTCCGGTTCTGGCTTGAAGGGCAATACCGGCAAAAAGGAGAAGAAATCCTGCTTTCCATGGTTCTCCATGACACCCGGGAAGGGATGCCGGGATCACAGATACAACTTTCCATGGGAGTAAATGACAAATTGCTGGGGGTTCGGGCCGTATTCTTTGACTGGCTCGCATCCTGCAGACTTGCCTTTGTTGACAGTGAAAATGCGAACTGGCCGGAGCAGATCAGTGTCAAGGGACTGGATTATCTTGGGCGTGCCCTTGAAACCCTCTATTTAAGTTATATACAAAAGGGCGGAACAGAAACGGATAAAATTGATCTTACATGGTTTTACAGGGCAAGTGAAACGTCAAAAGACTCTTATCTTACCCAGGATCTTTTGGGATGGGGTCTGTATAAAAATGGGGAATTTACAAAGGCAGAAACTGCGTTTACATCGGCCCTTGAGCACAATCCTGCCGGTATCGGCGCCCTGTCGGGAATGATGTGGTGCGCCCTTTGTGCCAACAACCGGGAAAAGGCTGTTCACTATGCCCTGGCAAAGGCCGGCTGCCGGGGCGGGGATCTGGAAAAGGCCAGGGCCTTTGTGGATAAAAGATTTGCAGATTCTCCCTGAATTCGGCTTCAGGGTTCAGTGGTTTTATCAATCCAGTCCAGATATGCGGGCAGGCCTTTTTCAAAGGGAATCTGTATGATTTGGGGCAGTTCATACCCATGGCGAGCCAGGATGAATTTTTCCAAATCATCATAGCCTACGGTTTTTGTTTTAATGACCAGTCGTATTTCCGGTTCCGTGTGCACTTTCCCCTTCCAGCGATAGATACTGGTGATGGGGTTCAGTTGAACACAGGCCGCCAGCCTGTTTTCCACCACCTCCCTTGCCAAAATCCGGGCAGAGGTCTCATTGGCGCAGGTGACAATGACCATACAATATTTCATGATGCTTCCTTTCTTAAGCATGTCCCATGGATTTTGGCTCAAATTTCAGGGTGGAAAAATAGTCGTCCATGGTTTCCGCACGCCGGATCAGTTCAACGTTCCCTTCTTTTCCCAGCAAAAGTTCCTTGGGGCGTAAATGTCCATTATAATTAAATCCCATGGAATGGCCGTGGGCACCGGTATCATGGATGACCAGAATATCTCCCTCACTGGTTGCCGGTAAATCCCTCTGGATGGCAAATTTATCATTGTTCTCGCACAGGGCCCCCACCACATCCACTTTTTTTTGCGGCGTTGCATCCTCTTTGCCGTGGATGTGGATATGGTGATAGGCTTCGTACATGCCCGGCCGCATGAGGGCTGACATGGATGCGTCCACCCCTACATAGTTTCTATAGATTTCCTTGTGATTGATAACCGATGTCACCAGGGCTCCGTGGGGGCCTGTGATGTAACGGCCGCTTTCCATATACAATTTCGGGACCCAGCCATTTTTCTGTTGAAAGGCTTCAAAGGAGCGGGTAATGCCCACGGCCATTGCCGACAAATCAAATTTAGGGGTATTCGGGGTGTAGGGGATTCCCAGGCCACCGCCGATGTTGATGAAATCAAATTGGATGCCAAGGGTTTCATGGATTTTTTGGATGATGGAAAGCAGCATGTCTGTGGTTTCCACCATATAGGTATAGTCCAGTTCATTGGATGCCAGCATGGTATGGATGCCAAAGTGCTTGATGCCCAGATCCATGGATTTTTTATAGGCGTCAAGGATCTGATCATGGGTGAGCCCATATTTCGATTCCATGGGATTTCCGATGATTTTATTGCCGGTTCTCCTGGCGCCGGGGTTGTATCGGAAACAGATCAGTTTCGGTATTTTCGGCAGCTTTGAAATCAGGGAGATATCATCCAGGTTGATAATGCACCCCTCTTGATCCAGGGCACCCAGAAATTGTTCACGGCTGGTATTGTTGGAGGTGAACATGATTTCCTCACCCCGGCTGCCGATGTTCCGGGACAGGGTTATCTCGGGTATGGAACTGCAGTCAAATCCAAAGCCTTTTTTCTTTAAAAGGGCCATGATCGATGGATTGGGCAGTGCTTTTACAGCAAAATATTCCTTAAATCCTTTGATTTTTTCAAAGGCAAGATTGAGTTCATCGCAGGTTTGGTTTATGCCTGTTTCATCGTAAATATGGAAGGGGGTTCCAAAGGTATGAACGATTTCGTGCAGGAGAGGGGCTAATCTGTTTTTAAAGTGGGATGACATTGGCATGGTCTTAGGTTTTCCTTAATCTTGTGGCCAGTCAGTTTATTCTGGCTGATCCGGCAGTTTGATTTTTGCGCTTTCTTTGAAGGTGGAAAGGGCGATAAAAGTTTTGGTATCCTTAATGGAGGTGATCGGGGCAATCCGGGTTCTTAAAATAGTCTCAAGTTCCTTGTTGTTGGAAACCTTGAGTTTCGCCATGAGGCAGTCATCTCCGGCCAGGTAGTGAACTTCCTGAACCTGCTCAATGGCAGCCAGGGCAGTGCCGGTTTCAAAAACCTGGGACGGATCAATCACCTTCATGTGGATAAAGGCGATCATGGCACAATTGAACATTTCCGGATTGAGCCGGACTTCATACCCTTCTATTACCCCTCGGGCTTCTAGCTTTTTTATCCGTTCAAGTACTGCAGATGGGGCCATCCCGATGGTTCTGGCAACTTCCACATTGGGAATTCGGGCTTTTTTTTGGAGGATCTGAAGAATTTGAAGATCCGTGTTGTCCATATCGTGACTATATCCTTATAATTGTAGCTGTCATGGTCCATTGCAAGCATGATATTCATGTTATATTGCTTTGTCAAGAATAATATACAAGGATTTGGCCAATTTTTAAGAATTATGTTCTTGAGAATCCCAATAAGTCAGTGGTTTTGATTTTTGTTGATAAAATGGATGGTTTCGTATACATTTGCAGGATAGGGCTGTTAAAATATAAAGTATACACAGGTTGGTATTGATTAAGATGAAACAAGACAGGATTAAGATCTTGGTGGTGGATGATGAAGAGGGCATTCTGGATGTGACCGAAGGCTATTTCCAGAGGAAGGGCTATGAAGTATACACTGCCAGCAATGGTGTCGAGGCGCTTGAGATTCTTAACCGGATAAAAATAGGATGTATTTTTACTGATATCAACATGCCGATCATGGATGGGCTTGAGCTTGCAGAAAGGGTCAGACAGATTGAGAGCACCCTTCCCGTTGTTGTAATGACCGGATATCCCTCCCTGGAAAATTCGATCCAAACCCTGAAAAACGGGGTGGTGGATTACCTTATAAAGCCTGTCAATTTAGAACAGATGGAGTTGACTTTAAAACGTATCCTAAGAGAACGTGAGTTGTTTGTGGAAAACCTCATTTTAAAAGAAGAGGTCGGCAGGCAAGAGCGTCTCAAGGAATTGAATAATGAGCTGCTTGACAGGGTTGAAGAAGTGAACACCCTGAACCGGGTCATGGAGGATTTCGCTGCGACTGACTCAAGCCACGGAATTTTTAATAAGGTGGTTGATCTTGGGGTGGAAGTGCTCAAGGCAGACAAGGTCTTTTTCCATATATACTCCGAAGAAGAGGCGTCCCTGGTTCTGGTCGCAAAGGCCAGCTCAGACTTTGAGAATGGCGATATTTCAGCGCGGTTTGGAAAAGATATTTCAGAAAGGGCCAAAGCCTATATTCTCGACTCCCTTAAATCAGACGAAAATCCTTTTCTGATGTCAAAGTCCGGAAAAAACAATCATTTGGATGAACCGGTTAATTCCTTTATGGTGGTTCCGCTTAAAATAAGGGAGAAGATATTTGGCGTTGCCAGTGCCTTTATTTTTCAGGAAGAGACGT
>VMSR01000192.1 GCA_013792075.1 Desulfobacula sp. | reverse complement strand
ACCCAGAGGGGATCTTTATATTTAATCTCAGGAATTTTATGGAATTCAGCATAAATGTGTGTTTTACTGAACTTAACTTGAGGTGACTGTGATAAACCATAAAAAAAGAAAAAATTTAAACCTTGCCGTTGTCGGCTCAGGCATTTCCGGAATTTGTGCTGCATATCTTCTCCAGAACCGGCACAGGGTGACATTGTTTGAAAAAAATGACTATTTCGGTGGCCATACCCATACGGTTTTGATTCCCGATGGTCTGGATGAAAATACACCCGTGGACACGGGGTTCATCGTCCTCAATGAGCGGACGTATCCCAATTTCATAAAATTTCTGTCCCAGCTTGGCGTTGAAACATGCAGAACCAACATGTCATTTTCTTACTATTGTGAACAAACCGGGTTTTTTTATGCCAGCCAGAACCTGGATTCATTGTTTGCCCAGCGTTCCAACATCTTTAGACCCAAGTTCCTGCGCTTCGTCTACGAGATGATACGTTATCTTCAGGTGCTGAGAAAAGAATATCTTGCCGGTCGTCTGGCGGATATCACACTTTCGGAGTATGCCCGGCAAAAGGGCCTTCACCGTGAAGTTGTTGACCAGTTCATCATTCCCATGGCAGCAGCCATCTGGTCGGGTTCTGATTTCCAGATGAGTCGATTTCCCATCCGGACATTTGCCCAGTTTTATGAAAACCACGGTCTTTTAGGTGTCACCGGTCATCCGCCGTGGTACTTTGTCAAAGGCGGCAGCCATACATATGTGAATGCCTTTTTAAAATCGTTCAAAGGTACCGCTGAAAAAAACAGCACCATCCTGCGTGTATCCCGGGCAGAAGATTGCGTCACCCTGCATTTCAAAAATGGTGACCCCCAGGTTTTTGATGCAGTGGTCATAGCGACCCATGCAGACCAGGCGCTAAAACTGCTTGAGACACCAAGCCATAAGGAAAAAGAGTTGCTGGGAGCCTGGTCCTATTCACAAAATAAGACCTTTCTGCATACCGATACAAGTGTCATGCCTCCCAGCAAAAGAGCCTGGGCCAGCTGGAATTACACACGCCACGCACAGTCTAATGCAGACTCTCCGGTAACCGTCAGTTATGACATGGCGCGCCTTCAAAAGCTTGAAACACAGCGGCCGTATTTTGTCACGCTGAATCCACAAAAACCCATACCAGATGCACATGTAATCAAAGAACTTAACTACACCCATCCCCAGTATTCGTTTGACGCATTTGCCTCTCAAAAAGATCTGCCTTTATTAAACGGTGAGCAAAACACTTTTTTCTGCGGGGCATATTTCGGGTTTGGATTCCATGAAGACGGTGTCAAAGCGGCTTTGGGCGTGGGGAAAAAATTCGGAGTCGCCTTATGAAATCAAAAATCTATAAAGGCACAATCGCCCATCACCGGTATTGGCCGGTAACCCATGATCTATCCTATCCGGTATATATGTATGCATTTGATCTTAAGGACCTTGTGGATCTCAACCAAAGATATCCTTTTTTCGGGTATAACCGATCCGCTGTCACATCCATCCATGACAGGGATTACCTTGAACCGGGCGATATCCCCATTGAGCAGAAAATAGTTAAACTGCTGGCACAGCATCAAATCGACAAACCTGTTGAAACGGTCATCATGATCACATCCGCCCGGTACTTTAATTATGTATTTAACCCGGTCAGTTTCTATTATTGTTTGACTGCAGATCAGAAACTTTCTGCCATCATTGCAGAAGTAAACAATACCTATGGAGAACGCCACCCCTATGTACTGACAAAAAACACCTCGAACACGGGCAAATGGTTTGCAACCTTTCAAACGCCAAAGGTATTCCATGTCTCCCCGTTCAATAAAGTCGAAGGCATTTACCATTTTTATTTCTCAGAACCCAAAGACCGCCTGGAAATTAAACTTGAGCTGATCAATAATAATAAAAAGGTAATGGCGGCTGTTTTTAAGGCGGATGGTATGCCACTGACCCATGCAAATCATTTGAAAACAATATTAAAATATCCATTTGCCCCCCACTTAAGTGTTCCCAGAATATATGCCCACGCATTTAAGCTTTTTTTCCAGAAAAAATTAATCTTTAATGATAAACCTGTACCCATGAGCCCCATGACATTGAAAAAACAGAAACCCGGTTTAATGGAATCCCTTTGTAAAAGGATTGTTTTCATGGCACTGAAGAGGATCGCAATCGGTTGTTTGAAGATTGAGATGCCCAATCAGGCGATCCTGCGCTTGGGCGATCTTAAAACCCCAGAGCATCAAACCGCTGTCATCCAGATAAAAGACTTTAACTTTTTTACAAGCGTTGTTTTTGATGGAGAGATCGGATTGGGTGAGGCGTATATGCGTTCAGAATGGGATACGCCAAACCTTGTTGACCTGCTAAAGCTCCTGATTAAGAACCGGGACCACCTTTCGGACGGCAATCTGATGCTTTCCATTCTAACACGCTTAAAAGAGAAAATCGCCCATGAAAAGCGCCGGAACACCATCAAAAACACACCCAAAAACATCAGGGCGCACTATGATCTGAGCAATGCGTTTTATGCTCTTTTCCTTGATGATCAGATGCTGTATTCATGCGGAATTTTCAAACAAAACCATGACACACTGGAAATGGCCCAGGAACAAAAAATGACGCGTATCCTGACCCAGGCGGATATCCGGGCGGACCACCACATTCTTGAAATCGGCTGCGGTTGGGGAGGGTTTGCCGTATTTGCAGCAAAGCAGACCGGATGCAAAGTGACCGGCATTACCGTATCCAAAGCACAATATGAAAGGGCATGTCAGCGGGTAAAAGACGAAGGTCTTGAAGACAGGGTCACTATCCGGCTTCAGGATTACCGCCACACCACCGGCGCATATGACCGGATTGTCTCGATCGAAATGATCGAGGCGGTGGGTCCGCAGTTTTTTCCCACCTATTTCAAGCAGGGGCAGAATCTTTTAACGCCTGGCGGTAAAATGGTGTTTCAGGCCATTATCATCGAAAACGATCGTTATGAAAAGTATTGCAGGGAGCGGGACTGGATTCAAAAACATATTTTCCCGGGCGGTCATCTGCCATGCCTGAAAATCCTCGAACAAACCATATCAGAACATACCCAGTTTGAGATATCAGATGTCCATCACATGGGCGCCCACTATGCCACAACCCTTGCACACTGGCGGGACCGATTTATGGACAACAAAGAAGCGATCTCAAAAATGGGGTTTGACGAGATCTTTTGCAGAAAATGGATGTATTATTTTTCGATATGTGAAGCAGGCTTTACCGTTGGCGGTATTGACGATATTCAGATGACACTGACACTATAATTTTTTGCCTTCACCATAACTTCTTTGATATCAGACCGTTTAATTTTTTCCATAGCGCCTGTCTTTCATGTATTGATTCACCTGTTTTCGGGAGGACCATTGTTTCATGGGGACGCCGATCCAGCCAGAACAGACCGGTTCGCTGTCCCGCTTCTCTTGATACAGCAAGCCAGACAATGGTATCCGCACCCTGTTCAGGTGTTCTCAAAATCCTGTTTACCAGCTGATGAAATTTTGGCAGGGACGTTTCTATCCCCGGCGTATCAACCCACCCGGGATGCATGGAATTCACAGCTATGCCACCTTTTTTGAACTGCTCAGCCCAGATTTGCGTCAGTATAACAACGCCTCTTTTAGCCCGGGCATAGGCCTTTGCACCATTATACGGCCCCTGTTCGTTTTGAAGGTCATCCACATCAATTTTCTGGGTATACATGCCGCCGGACGACACATTGATAATCCTTGACCCACTTGATTCGGCAAGCGCATCTTTTAACAGCATGGTCAGATAAAAAACCCCCAGAAAATCCGTCGCAAATGTCTGTTCCAACCCTTCCGAAGTCTGCTTGCGTTCATTGAACAGGGCGCCGGCATTGTTAATGAGGATATGGATGGATTTCTGGGTCGCCTTAAGCTTTTTAGCTACAGACCGGATGTCCGTCATCAAGCTTAAGTCAGCAATCAGAAAATCAACGTGAGGGTTACCGGTCTTTTGAATAATTTCCTGCTGAACCTGTTCTGCCTTTTCCCGGTTCCTTGCAATAATTGTCAAAAAGGCTTTTCTTTCTGCCAGTTGAAATGCTGCAGCCTTCCCGATCCCAGAGGTTCCACCTGTCAACACCACCTTTTTCCCATATAAGGTATCTTTCGGTTCTGTCCAGAATCTTTTACTCAACTCACACCCGAACTGGCTGAACATCAGCATCCCGGGTAAAATGGTATGATCGGCCAGATAATCCGCCAGGTTGGAACCGGATTTAAACCAGCCTTTTGGGGCCGTAAACGCTTTTGTTTCACCCAGTGTCTGTTTAAGGCCCAACATGGCTTTTCTGCCAATTCGTTTCATCAGGGGAGACAGAAATCCCTCAAGAGATCTGCCAAAACCAGAAAACCGGATATCCACCTGATAGTCAATTTGAGTTCCCGTGGCTGTTTTTCTAAAAAAAATCGTATCCATTGCACTGAAAGCGTCGCCCTCACCTTTTAATACAACCGTTGAAAAAGGTTCATATTCAATGATTCTGTATTTCATTTTTGGACGGAAGAAACCAAATTTCAAAGTCAACTCATACTCCGATCCAACACCGGTTTTACCTGACTGGATCTTAGTCGAAGAGACAACACCGGGATCCCACTCCTGGATATGACTGAAATCACTGGTATAATCAAAGACGGATGCCAAGGGTCTGTCAACGTGAATGGTCTCTGTTAATCTTATCATCAGACTCCTTTTACCAATTGCCATTGTTAATATTAAAAATGATCATGATTTAAAAGACTTCAACTGAAATGATAAATTGTTTATACTCCTTATGGTTTCTTCATACTATCAAGAAACTTAAAAATCTAACGGAGGAAAAATGGATGAGAATAAAGAAGCTTTCAACATGACGGTCCTATACATTCCTCATGGCGGAGGTCCATTACCGCTACTCAATCATAAAGGACATGGAGAGCTCATTCAATTTTTAAAAAATGTTCCAGAGCAGATTCAACCGCCAGATGCTATTGTTGTCATTAGCGCCCATTGGGAACAATCAATTCCCACCCTGATTGCAAGTGAATCTCCCCCCCTGATCTATGATTATTATGGTTTTGCACCCGAGGCCTATGAAATTGACTATCCGGCTCCCGGCGACCCCGGACTTGCAGGAAAACTGCTTTCCATATTTGAAAAAAATGGCATCCCCAGCCAGCTTGAAAAAAAATGGGGTTTCGATCATGGCATGTATGTTCCCCTCAAACTGATGTACCCTGACGCCCGAATACCATGCGTCCAGCTGTCAATGATTAACGGCCTGGACCCGTTGCAGCATATTAATTTAGGAAGGGCATTAAAAGAAATAGCAACTGAAAAAATTTTAGTACTTGGCTCAGGTTTTTCTTTCCACAATATGAAGACATTCGGCCAAACAACAGTGGATCCTAAAAATATCGAGTTTGATAACTGGTTATCAGAAACAATGACCGATCCTGAAATATCTCCTTCAGATCGGGAAGACAAATTGATTCACTGGGAAGAAGCCCCCCATGCCCGTTACTGCCACCCGATCGAAGATCATCTTCTTCCCCTGCATGTCTGTTATGGTATAACCGAAACGCCTGCCAAGATGGTCTTTAACGACTATGTACTGAACAAGAAATGTTGTGCGTTTCTTTGGCAGAGATAAGGCTTTCTTCCGGAAAGCACAAACAAAAATTCAAGTTTGGGCGGCACCATCTCTTTGATTCCATCAAAAAGAAGGTTATTCCTCAACGGCCTTTAACAATTGCTCAACGTCTGGATGATCTCCGGCTTTAGATCCGGAAAAATAATAACGGACAGCGCCAGAATCATCTATTACAACCGCCCCGCCCAGCTGCAATGTGCTCCCCTGAATTGAACCCTGCCGATGGCCTTGCTTCAATGCTGCGGCTGCTTTAAAAACAGACCCGATACTCATAAATCCCATCAGTCCATTTGAAAAACCAAATGCAGAGAAGGCCTTTAATGAAGGGTCGGAAAAAAGAAGGCCATTATATCCTGTTTTTACGCGAAATTCCGGAAAGTGCCCGGGATCACCCGATCCAATGACGACAAGATCGGCATTTTTGTTACTGAAAAGATCCGCATTCCGGGCAAGATCAGCAACCTGCTGACGACAGAAAACTCAGCCAAAATGTCTGACAAACACAAGAACGGCTGTTTTTTTATCCCACAGAGATGATAGTCTTACCTGCACTTTTTGTTCATTCAAAACACTTAGATCACCGAGATCATCGATTGAAAAATTTAAATCTTCCATTGGGTTACCTTTACTTTTTGGATCTCAAATCTTAACATCACCACCAATAAGCGGTCTTTCATGATTCAATTCGAAGAATACAAGGAACAAGTTTTCACCAGGGTTTGAGTCGCTTTTCCGACGCTTCAAGGTATGAATCCGTTCCGAGTTTTTTTCTTCATTTACCATGGTCATGTAAAGACGCTTTCCTTTATACCCCTCTCCATCTTCAATAAACAGATAAACCGCATGGGGGTTGGACCCAAGGTTTTTATGCGACAACCGGTCCCGCATTATAAATGCAATTTTATCTTCTAAAAAATGAGGACGTGAATAAATAGCTGCATCAACATGACCATTGTCGTCTGCTGTTGATAAAACCCCTGTTCCGGGTGTGGTTTCAAAATATTTTTTCAATTCCATTTTCATTTCCTTCTCAGTTCAATATTAAATAAGGCCCCTTCAAATAAATGACAGGGGCCTTTGATATTCCCTATAAGAAATAGACATCAGCCTCCGACATTCCCGGCTTCCAAATCTTTCCATGCCCTGTCAACGCTGCTGCCTACCGTCCCGAAAAGATCATCCAGTTCATTTTTCAGGGGGGACCAGTCTGATGGACATTCATTTTTTAACTGGTCAACACGAAGCTGAGCAGCCGTTACTTCCTGTTCCAGCTGACCTATCAGCGGCAACATCTTTTCTTTTTCTGAAGAACCATAGGTATCTGCAACTTTTTTCATCGCTTCTAATTTTTCTTTCCAAGCGGTAACCTCAGCCAACATTGCCTTGCAATAATCTTTTACTTCCATGACTTCTCCTCCAGGTTTTAGGTTAGTGAAATTAAAAATGTACACTTAATTTTGCCTAAACTTTCTTTCCGGCCTTAGATATAAAATATGTTTTTTTTTTGACATGGCAATACGGGATGAATATGGGTTTAATAATAGGTAAAACCTACCATCAAATCAAGACATGGACAATAGAAAGGAGCGAAGATTCATCTGTCTGTTTTTTAGTCCCAGCTTTACACGTAAATTTTTCCTGTGGAAACTGATAGTCGCTTCTGAGACAAACAAAATATCGGCTATTTCTGATGTGTTTTTTCCATCCTTAACCAGTGAGGCAACCTGAATTTCCTGGGGAGTAAGCATGATATCGGCATTTTTTATATTTCGCATCAAAGGGGAGATTATATCCTTTAGATGATCATCAATGATGTTAACAAGCGTTTTGTCCTTTTCCCCCAATCGCCCCTCCTTAAGTCTGCTGATGTATGGCAGGATAAGCGTTTTGACATTTGCCAGAAATTTTTTCTCCATCTCTGCTTTGTCCTCTTCCCGCTGTCGTATCAAAACTTTTAAGGCGGTATTTAACTCACTCAGGCTTTGATTTTTATCTTCAAGCTGTTTCTGATTTTCTTTCAAGGCCTCCTGAGCCAATTTTAACTGGGTAATATCTTCATGGGAAATAATTACCCTTAACGGGCCTTCATCGGCCATCAATACAGCCCTCATGTAAAACCATCTGGACCTTTCCGGTGAATGGCATGGATAATCATATAGAAACTCGTCTATTTCTTTGTTTATCACCTGCCTTATCCCTGAAGCGACTGCACGGGCATCTTTAATGCCTTCATCACTTGCAGCTTCGCACACTCCCAGATAATTGAGCTGATTAAAATTGAAATCCTCAGGCAGGCCGTTTGCCATGGAAAAAGATTTCCATGCCTGATTCGTCTCTATAATAACACCCTTTTCATCAAGAACAGCAATGTGCGCAGACACTGAATTAAAAATATTACTAAGCAGCTCGTTGGAAAATACAACTTGATTGTCCCTATTCATGTTCATCAGATTCACCCAAATTAAATATAATTTATCACCACTTGTTTAACCTGAATCTTCAGTTACTGCAAGGCAGACTGACCAGGATTTTTACACTGGATTAATCCTCATGACCTTTTTATGGGTGCTGTTTGGGGGTATAATATTTTGGATATCCATCCGTATTTAAGCCTTACTATTTTTTAATATCCTTTATGGTATGTTTCAAAATTTCCAGTACATTGTTGCCGCTT
>VMSR01000062.1 GCA_013792075.1 Desulfobacula sp. | reverse complement strand
TTTTTCAGATACCGGATACCATGGGGATACGCCTTTGTATATCCGCGCTCCAGGATCGAAACCAGCAGACTGCGGTAAATAAGACTGGCTGCAAGGTTACGGTTTTTCAATACCATTGCCTCAGCCAAAGAAAGCAGGCTGTCATAGTAATTGCCGTTCAGCTGATCCGCCCGTTTAAGAATGTATGCTTCGGCTTCATCAATTTTTCCGGTTGCAATCAGAAAATTTGCATCTGAATCGTGCAATTCGGAACATTCAGAAATTAAAGCAATTTCATCAACAATAATTTTATCCTGTTTCTCTTGGCCGATAACATCCAAAAGCGCTTGAAGGGTATCCATTGAACGATGGGATCTGAATTTTCGATGTAGAAGGTCGGTCAGTTTTTCAGAGTCTCCCTGTTGTCTGAAAATATCCAGCAACAATTGATCCCGCTCATATGCTTGAAAGGTTTCATCTTCAGGGATTTGATTCAACCATAAATGGGCTGTCTCAACATCCCCACTTTCCAGATGCACACGGGCAATATCGATGAACGCCGCCGTTGACAGTTTACCCCATGACGCAATACGGGTCTTTTCAAAGAGTTTCGCATCCTTGATCTGACGGGCAAGAGACTCGATCAGCATCAGATGTCGGCGCCTGCCGTATTCATCGTTATCTTTATCCGCCAGTTTCTGAAGCCTGGCAATCATCGTGCGGATAACCGGATCGGGCAGACAGTCACCTGCACTGTCTATCAGCGCATCCCGAACCCCATAGCCATTTTTCCGGTTCAGATTCAGTATGATATCAGCAACCTTTGGTTTCTCCGCACAGCGCAAGGCATACGCCACGAATACCTCTTTTGCGTCATGGCGGAAAACATCACCCACAGCGCCGCCAGAGTCATCACAGCGCTCGAAAATGTCTTCATCTGTCTCATAAAAGGCTGCAACCATCTCCACACCCGTCAACGGATCACTCACTCCCGACTTTAGATCCTGAAG
Organism: Desulfobacula sp.; assembly: GCA_013792075.1. Classification (GTDB taxonomy): domain Bacteria; phylum Desulfobacterota; class Desulfobacteria; order Desulfobacterales; family Desulfobacteraceae; genus NBML01. The sequence continues at coordinate 6,262 of VMSR01000062.1, read as the reverse complement.
GAGCATTGTAAGATCCCGGGCAAACCCGGAAGCGCCTCGCCAATCAATAAAGCGTTTGGATCGTTTCAGTCCTGCCAGCTTCTTTTTGAAACGCTGGATATTCTCCTTAGGCGTTGCAATAAGGTGTTCAACAAGGTCATCGGCAGCATCATTCAGCACAGCAATTTCCAATAGGGCATGAGCCAGGCGTTCCGCCCCTAAGTCGATCAGTTTCTGTTTTTTATCATTGTTCAATCGGCATTTCTCCAATCATCAAGCAGCCTCTTTCCATATATAACGGTGGTGAAGCCCTCCAACCCTTAGAAGGGGTATCAATATACCATTTTTCGGTTCAAATTGTACCGGACGTTCGAACGGTGTATTTTTTAGAAATGTCCGCCAAGTCTGGGAAGGAGGATTACCAACCCGATACCTCTTGACCATATTTGACACCGTTCGCTCAGAGATCACAATCCCCAATTTAATGAGTTCACCATGCAGTGTCGGTGCACCCCAAAGAGGATTTTCTTTTATCATTTTTGTACGATCCTTTGAACTTTTATATCTATGGGAGGTCTTCCTGCTTTTTGGGATTTGGATTTCCAATACAATTTAAAACCCTTTCTGTGCCATCGTATTACAGTCTCCGGTTGCACATCGATCAATACATTTTTCCAGCCATTCCACAATCGGGAGAGAATAACCCAGAAAAAGCAGTCTCTTTTACGGATTTTAGGGCGACGGACCGATTGCTTCATGATAGCAAGTTGCTGCCGAAGGGCAAGGTTTTCAATTATAAGTCGAAAATTCAATTTGTATATCAGAAGAATGATTAAAAATGTGAAAAATATTGTTTCCATAATGTTTGAGGGCTCTATCAGGCCCTACTGGAATTGTCAATAATTTCAGCTAAGACGGATTAATGCGAAGGACAGGCTTGTCCGTGTTTACTTGGATTGTTGAAATCCACATTCAATTCTTAAAGTGATTTTTCCAGAGATAGACATCATTGCCCCACATCTATGTTGTCCCAGCCTGGTTGATCAACCAGTTTTTTTAGTTGTGGCGGGCGATAGCTGCTGTCGGCCAGATAACGGGTTTTGACACTGGGATGAATCCTGGTGGGCTTGTCATCAATAATCAGTGGCCGTTGCAATGGAGATTTCAAACGGTACACATGATTACGTGAGTTGTGAAGATCGCCTTTTGCCCCATCTGTTAAGGTGGTTCTTATATGAGGCTCGATTTCCAATCCTGCATGTGTCGCTTCGTCCAACATCCATGCCAGCGGCGCATCTGATGACCTGAGCCCGGTTTGCTTGTCAGGAGGATACGACCCTCCGACATCGGAATGAACTCCTGCAAACCAAACTTGTTTCAGATCCACGCCCGGCCTGGAAGTCCAAACCGTGGGTTCGAAATCCTCTCGTTGCTCATCAATTGCCAGTGCATGACGTGCAATAGATATATTCGCTCCCATTTTGGTGTCATAAAATTCATCATGGCTCTCGAATAACCCCATCAGGCTGAATGGGATTCCCAGAGCCCCGACTGTGTCCCAAACACCTACAAAATGAATCTTTCTGGAAGTGTGGCAGTGGTTCTCCCGAAAAAATATTGCGGCTTCCCCATCTGGGTGGTTTTTTGCAGATGGACTTTTGTATATTTTCCAAGCTTGGGGAATAAGGTTGGCATTAGCTCTCTTTAATATACCGCAATTATTTATCAAGCCACTCAAAGCCCTTACAGTGTAAGCCCCTCTACTGAAACCAAACAAGTAAATATGGTCATCCAAGTCATAGTTCTGAACGATATAGCGGTACCCATCCAGGATATTTTTATGGATACCACGACCAGTTGCGCCAGCACTTACACTGTTATGATATGAACCCAATCCCCAGTCATAAAATACATGCTGCTTGACGCCGTTCGCAGAAGGTTTGACAGCCCGGGCAAGTTTGAGGACATTGGTCGGAAAATCCTTTTCAAGATCTTCTTCCGGACGGTTCCATGTGCCATCTGCGCAGATAACTATGTTTGCCATTGTTTTATCTCCTTTAAGGTTCTGTCCTGATGGGTGTCAATATCGATGCGTTTTAAAACACAAAAACTTGAGACACAATAAAGTATTATTTTTAATAACAGATAGTTACGAGTGGCGGTCAACCGCCACTCCTCTTAACCAGGCCCATGAATGATTCAAACTGCCCAGCCATTTGAAGGTATTAAATGCCGTTTGTCGCTGCCTCACACCTGATTCAGGTGAACTTTTTGTTCAATGCCCGAAATGCCAGAACGGGAATTTCCAGATCTATTCGGGCATCAGAATATTGCAACGAGTTTTAATTGTTTAACAACTGGCCCCAAAAATAATTTAACTGGTACAGTTTTTTGGGGGAGGTCAGTTTTTATCCCGATTGTTTTAAGACAATCACATATCTGCTTGTAACACCCAGTATCCTTTTTTTCTGCATTGCGGAGACAACAACCGCGCTGAAGCGTTGCGCAGACATGGGGGCCTGGATAATGTGAGTGCGCTGCCAGCCTGCCCTTTTCAAAATATCAAGATAATCATCTATCAGGATGCCCCCTTTGCCTGCCTCTTCACTTGCCGGGGTATTCTGAAAATCCCGCCAGTCTGCGTTGATAAAAGCAATTCGTGTTGTTTTTTTAGCATGCTGTTTGGCCAGGACAAAAAAAGCCTCAAGAAATTCAAGGTATTTATTTTTAGACAATCCGGATATGCTTTTTTCATCGTAGTCATCCGCTCTTTTATTGAAGTATGGCGGGTCAAAGATGATGAAGTCCGCTTTTGTTTTTGAACTTACAGGCCATGCCAGGTGTCCATTCGAGGATAGGGTCCATGTGTGGGGCTCTATTTCAGGGCGATTTGATTGGTCCATCATATCAAAGGCCCAGCATCTGCGGCCTAAAGCAAGGCAGGTGTCCGGGGTCACGCCGCCTCCGGCCATCGGGTCAAGAATCAGATCGTCAGGGCTGGAAAAATAAAAGAGGAGGTGGGCGATCAATTGTGCAGGGATGCGCCCGGGCCAGTCATCACCGAATCTTTTATCACAATCATTGAAATCCCATTGGTCCCAGGTTCGAAGGCCCCAGCCAAGTTCCTTGAACCTGTCTTGATCCTCTTTGCCTTCCAATGCCAATGCCCAGACCATTGGATCTGTCCAGCCGTGCTTTTGCGCCACCTGTGTCACTGTAAAACCTTGGGATAAATCTCTATTTAGGAGTTTTGGCAATACTGCCATTTTTACTAAATGGTTATGAATTGTCTTTTGATTCATCCCCAATCTCGCGGCCATCCTGTCCTGGGGGATACCAAGACGATTCATGCAAAATATTTTGATGTCCATACCCATCTGGTTTACAGCACGAAGATCAGCGATATAATTATCCACAGTTCTTCTTGCCCGACCAATTGCTTTTCCGATTTCCACTGAGGTTAGCCCGGGATTTTTTTCATATGCTCGGCGGGCAGTATCCCTTGCCTCTTCTTCCGTCAACTGCCTCGGGCCGATGGCCTTTTTTGCAGCATACAAAAGGGGATCAATCCCGTCAATTTCCTGAATAATGGCGTCTACCTTCTCTTTCCCCGTGGACTTGCAGGCGCTCCATCTGTGTGCCCCGTCAAGGAGGCGATACTTGCCGGGCATGCCGGGGGCATGCTCCACTTCAATGGGATCAAATTTAAACCCATCCCTGATATTTTCGGCAAATATGCCCACACGCCTGGGGTCTACCCCTTTTCTGGGATAAATATCTTCATCAAGAATAATCGCAGTTATGGGGATCTGCCTTGCCTGTTGAGTCATGATTTTTTTACACCAATTGTATTCTTATTGACCCAGCACCTTCCAGCATCTTTTGAATCTCTTTTGGCAGGTAGAGCTGATGATTTCCCGTAATCGCCATCCGGGCAGAATAAAGTTCACCCGTGTTCAAATTCTGTATTCGTACAGCAACTTTCTGCTTGTTTTCAGTACTGATCCCCTCTTTTTCAGCAAGCTTTCTCTGGGCTTCGGGAATCACAATCTGCTCCTGGTAGTTGTCTTCATTAACTTCCCATTCGATCAGTTTCATAACAATCACCCTTTTTTTAAGTTGGAATTTTGAAACTTTTCAATAAGCATTGACCATTTTAAATACCAAATCTTTTATTACGAATGAATAAAATGCTGAAATATATAAGTACGATGGTTATGCAAATTGAAGTTTAAGCTTTTTACCAAGGGCTACTGCAACGTTTTCCAGAGTTAGAAGCGTTATTGAAGAATTCTTAGGATCAAGCAGTCTATCTACTGAAGAACGGCTTGTTTTCATCATTTTGGCCAAAGCCGTTTTTGAAATATTACGTAATTCCATTTCCTGCTTGATCTGATAAGCAAGTATACGTTTAAGTGCTGTTGCTTCAGCTTCAGCCATCAATCCTTCTTCCTGAAGGAAATCATCGAAACTACTTCCGATATGTTTATCTTTCATTTTTAATCCTCCTGATATTCTTTCAATCTTGAAAGAGCTGGTTTTAACTCGTTCTTCGGAATTTTCTGTGATTTCTTAATGAAACCATGTAATAAAATCATGACATTTCCATCAACAGTGAATAAAACTCTGGCGATTCCATTTGGAACCTTTGATCTCACTTCCCATAAAAATGGTTTTATTTTTTCAACTAAAGGCATGCCAAGAGGCCATCCGAACTGAACTGTTTTAATATCTTCCCCAATTGCTTTTTTGTGTGCAAGGGACAATGATTTAAGCCATTTTCAAACAGGTTCCGCTCCTGAATTTGCTTTATAAAAATGAACTTTTAATTTTATGTCATCATAATCCATATGCAAAAGTGTACCAAAATTGGTGCAGTTGTCAAATGCTTTTATCCGTTCATAATAATTGCAAGCATTTTGGAAACATTTTCATAGTTTTCATCACTTGCCTGAAAGTTAAAAAATTGATGTAGACTTATGGTAAATATCCAGATTGGTTCGGCAATTTTTTCCGTTTAATTCCATCCCTTCAATCATCTGAGAGATTAACCTGTGGTTTGCCGATATAGGATCATGCCACAATATCAATGCATTACAGGTTTTTTAAAATTTATTGTCAATGCCAAATGAACTTGATATTCAGTTGGGCTTCTGGCTGAAATTTTTAATAAGGAGCATAAAGATAATGTATCGGGTGTTAATCCGGCTGTTGACTTTTCAGTTCGTAATAATTCAGATCTTGTTCAAATCAAAAAATAACCTTGTTTTGGAAACAATAGAACTGCGGCAGCAATTAATGATTTACCAAACAAAGAAAGAAGACTCTAAAAATATCACCGATTTAACCCGTTCGTTGTTAATCGCATTAAAAAGGGCCTGGCAGAAATGGATGGATGCTCTGATAATCGTTAAACCTGAAACTGTTATCGACTGGCAAAGGCGGCGTTTTAAAAAATATTGGACTGGAAAGTCAGCTAAACGCAAAAGACTTGGAAGGCCATCAATTATTTCTGAAATCCGACAGCTTATAGAAAAAATGGTAACTGAAAATTTCATTTGGGGTGCTCCCAGAATATATTCTGAACTTTTGAAACTTGGTTATACCAAAAATCAGGTTTCTCAAAGAACCATATCTCGATATCTTAAAAAGATTAGACCCGATGACCCTGATAACACCAAGGAAAAAAGACAACAATGGAAAGTGTTTTTAAAAAATCATCGCCACTACATAATGGGCATGGATTTTTTTACCGTCCCAACCATTATCTTCAAAATTCTTTATATATTTTTTGTTATTGATCATGCCAGAAGGAAAATCGTTCATTTAAATGTTACTGAGAACCCTACAGCAGAGTGGGTGGTTCAGCAGTTGAAAAATGCATTTCCTTTTGACAGCGCTTCAAAATATTTAATCTTTGACCGGGATTCAATCTTTTCTGTCCGGGTAAAGCAATTCATAAAGGATATGGGCGTAAAACCAAAAGTCATAAGTTACAAATGTCCCTGGCAAAATGGTGTGGCAGAACGTTTTGTCCTTTCAGTTCGAAATGATATGTTAAATCAAATCATTATCTTTAACGAAGACCAATTGAGGGACTTTATGAACCAATATTTTAAATATTACAACAATGAAAGATGCCATTTGGCAATATGTCGGGATTCTCCAACCGGACGAGAGATCCAAAACAAACCAATTAACTCTGCAGAAATTATTTTCTATCCCTGAATCGGTGGATTACACCATGTATATAAGTGGGATAAAGCTGCCGTAATTGAATCCT
>VMSR01000279.1 GCA_013792075.1 Desulfobacula sp. | reverse complement strand
CGGGGATATTTTTTGATCAGATCAAACCCGGCTGCCATGGGTTTCCTGGGAAAACCTGCCTCATCCATGCCCATGAGCACCACCACTTTAAAGGGAATACTGCGCATGGGCATGAGATTGCAAAAGGTGAGGCTTCCTGCCAGAAAACTTCCCTGGGCAATGGTCTTGTCCAACTTGCCTTCAATGATATCCCGGACCACAAAAAAATCAATCTTCCGGGAATAGCCGGCCATTTCCCCGTCCCGGACAAAGGCATCAATGGTGTGAAGCAAAAACACCATGTCCGCTTCATTGTCATGGGTTTTTTCCATCATGGACAAAACCAGGGTCCGAAGACTTTCCCCCCACCCTTCAATTGTTTTTGCCGTGGCAAGATCCGAAAGCCGGTCAAACAGCGTATGGGCAAAATGGGCAATCTTCCCCAATATCCCGGCTTCCAGCCCCTCAAAGGCATCGCAGGGTAAAATTTCTGCCACCAGGTTGTCATGGCCCTGGGGCAATCCATACCCCATGAACAGTCGCCGGAATCCGAACATCCAGGTATTTTCATCAAAGGCTGCGCCTGTCAGCTCTTTTCTGTGATCCTTGTCCCTGCCCCATAAAATTTTGGCCTCCTGAACCTTTTCTTCAATGACCATAAGGTCTTCTGCCAGAATATCAAATTTTGCGGCAATGGCAGGGGAAAGCAGCAGATCCAGGACCCGGGCCTGCTCAAGCCGGGACTCCTTTAGCGCCAGAATTTTTAAAAAAGCGGTCAGGGTTTCGGATTCTGATTTTTTTTTCCGATCTGAAACAGAAAAAGGAAGTGTATGTTCAGAGGAGAAAACCGCCGTAAGATAAGGGGCATAGGCCTCAATATCGGGCATCATCACAATGACCTCGTGGGGACAAAGGTCGGGATCTTTTTCAAAGGCGTCCAAAAGCAGATCCTTGACCACCTGGGCCTCCCGCATGGGCGAATGGCAGGCATGGATGGAGACCGAAGCATCCTTTGGGTCCACGGCCACGGGCAGGGCATTTGTACCTGCCTTTCTGACAATCAGATTCAGAATATCCGATTGAAGAAAGGACAACATGCTTGAAGAATGGTCCAGTGGATCTTCGAACAGATCTCCCAAAGGCTCGTGGTAATCAAAGCTTTCAAGGCTTTCATGGAACACACTTCCCGACTGACCCAGGGATGCCAGCAGCGGGTTGGCGACTTCATAACAGGCGGATTCCATATCCAGGGGGGCAGCGCTGTCCAGGGCCATTTTTTCCATCTGACGCCGGGAACGCATATCAAAAAAAAACTGGTTGGATGGGGTGAGCAAAAACAGATAAACGTCCATGGTATGGGCCAGGGCCCCGAAGAATTCCAGAAAACGGGGGGGCATGGCCGAGACCCCAAACAAGGATATCCGTTGTGGAAGTCCTGTGGGGCCCCCAGGATCCGCACCCTGACTGCCCGGGTCCGCTTTTTTCAAAAACGCTTCCATGCGGGCAGCCACATGGATCTGGGGCCGGGAATGGGCAATCCTTTTCCAGAGCACTGACTGCCAGGCCATGACCGGGTCCTTGAACCTGTCCTTTTGCGCCTTGTTTTCCCAGTCCAAAAGCAGATTTGGACGGTAAATCTGATAATCGTCAAACACACGGGCGATCTTCATGGACAATTGAAAGAGCCTGCGGCCGGAATCCTCCTTGCCGATATATTTTTTGAGGCCGGCAAAACAGGGGGTGTCACGGTTTTCAAGTATGGCCTCCATCACGGACCACATCAGGACATCCGGGCTGAGCACGGCAGATTCACAGGGTTGGGGGCCGGAAAAAAACAATTCGATCATCTGCCGGGGAAATAAAAAAGAGATATTGGCACAGATTCCGAATTTCCGGGCCACCTGGGTTGCAATCCATTGTTTCATTCCCCTGGACTGGATACCGATCCACTCCGGAACCATCGGGTCTTCCGGCACCTGGGCCAGCACGGAAGCAAGCCCATCCATAAGACGTTCCATTCGATTACTTTTGATGGTGTAGAGCAAGATTGCCGCCTGTCAAATATTTAAGTATAATTTTTTCACAATACCAGACCGGGCCTTCCCAATCAAACCCAAAATATCCACCTTGTATTTTTTGATGGAACTTTTTGTAAAAATAAAACTGTCCCGGTAAAAAAAAAGCTTTTCTGTGTCTATTATCCTTTGCTGACAAATGGTATCTATAGCGTTTTATAAGGACCTGATGTGCTTGCCTTCAGGAGGCCTGTCTTTTCAGGGTTTATCTTTTTAAAGCCCCTCCATCTAAAACGGAGTCCGGATGATGTTGACAGAGAGCAGAAGACTTTCTTTTTTTTACGGCTACACCATTATTGCAGCCAGTTTTTGTATTCAGGCCGTTGTTTGGGGCATCAGTAATAGTTTTGGTGTTTTTTTTGCTCCCCTGATAAACGAATTCGGCTGGTCCCGGGCCACCATTTCCGGTGCTGCTTCATTGGGATTTCTTGTGCACGGCTCGGCCAGCATGCTTTTGGGAAACCTGAACGACAGATTGGGCCCCCGGATCATTATGAGCGGCTGCGGGATCTTCCTTGGCCTGGGGTTCCTTTTGATGGCGACACTGAACAGTGTATGGCAATTATACCTTTTCTATGGCCTGATTGCCGCTGTCGGACTGGGGGGCACCGATGTTATCCCCTTGTCGACCGTGTCCAGATGGTTTCAAAAAAAACGAGGGTTGATGAGTGGCATCATTAAAGTCGGAACAGGTGTCGGCATGCTGGTCATGCCGTTTTTCATCAACTGGCTTTTAACCCGGTATGGGTGGCGGACCTCCTTTGGGGTATTGGGGGGGATGATCCTGATCTGTGTCCTATCCCTTTCCCAGCTGCTGGTCCGGGACCCTGTCCAAAAAGACCAGGCCATTGACAACGGTATCTGTCACAGATCGGAAAAACCCAATGAACCCGAAGGGGGACTCACCTTTCAGCAAGCCGTTCGCACCCGGCAATTATGGACGGTCTGCATCGTCTATTTCATTATTCTTTTTTGTATTTATACCGTCCTGATGCATATTGTCCAGCATGCCATTGATCTCGGTTTTCCGTCCACCATTGCTGCCGGTATATTATCCACCATCGGTGGGGTGAGTGTTTCCGGCAGATTTTTAATGGGCGGAGCAGGTGACAAAATAGGAGAAAAAACAGCACTTTTGATCTGTCTTGTCTGTTTATTGCTGGCGCTTTGCTGGCTGCAGGTTGTACAAACCCTGGGGATGTTCTATCTGTTTGCAATCGTATACGGATTTGCCCATGGCGGTGTTTTTTCTTTGGTTTCACCCCTGATCGCCAGATTTTTCGGAACCAAATCCCACGGCCTTCTTTTTGGTATCGTCATATTCTGCAGCACCATCGGAGGCGCGATCGGCCCCTTCATGGCCGGATACATGTTCGATCTGACCGCAAGCTACAAACTTTGTTTTTTAATTCTGGCAATTTTGTGCACCCTTGCAATAGCATTGACGGCAACACTTAGCCCCATCGTTCTAAATCAAGGGAGAACAGATTCATCCTCCTGACAATATTCACCTGTCCCGCTTTCGTTCCCGTGATTTTTATTATACAGGACCCCTTAATCCATTGAATTTTCAGGAATGGTATGCTACTGACAAATCTGAAACACGAAACATACACCCTCAATACGGCAATGAGAACAAACGGTCCCAATGAATTTAAAAAAAGAAAAAGGGAGTTCCCATCCGGGTTCTGCGGACGGGGAATGGATTGCCTGCCACGAATGTGATCTTCTGCACATGCGTGCACCTGTTCCGGAAGGAGGAAAAGCGCTTTGCACAAGGTGCGGCGCTTTTTTATACCAAAACATTCCCAACAGCATTGACAGGTCTCTGGCCCTATACCTGGCGGCGTTCATGCTGCTTATCATGGCCAATTGTTTTCCCTTTTTGTCCCTTAAAATCAGCGGGCGATTTGTGGAAAATTATTTTTTATCCGGCGCACTGATGCTATACCGCCAGGGAATGGGAGAGGTGGGACTTCTGGTGCTCGTCACCAGTGTGGTCTTCCCTTTCTTGACCATAACAGGCATGCTCTATGTATTGTTGCCCATAAAATTTGGATACAAGCCCTGGCATATGCCCCTGGTCTATCGTCTGGTGAAGGTGGTCAAACCCTGGAGTCTTGTTTCGGTATTCATGCTCGGGGTCCTGATCTCCTTTGTCAAGCTGCTGGATCTTGCCACCATCCTTCCGGGCATTTCCATGTATTCGTTTATCGGACTCATGGTGGTCCTGGCGGCGGCCCAGGCCAACCTGGACGCCTCCTCCATCTGGCAACCAATACCGATGGAACACAAAAAAGATACCCCAAAACCCTTCACCACGGCATTTGAACACAATTTGATCGCCTGCCATACCTGTGCACTGCTCGTTTCAAAGGCAAATGATGACCCGCCCCACAATGGCAATTGTCCCCGGTGCAACACCCCTGTTAACAGCCGTAAAACCAACAGCTGTGAACGCACCTGGGCCCTTATTTTATCAGCCAGCCTTCTGTTTATCCCGGCCAATTTTTACCCGGTCATGACCGTGATTAAATTTGGGAAGGGATCCCCCAATACCATACTGGGGGGTGTCATTGACCTGATTGAGGGCGGAATGTGGATCCTGGCCCTTATCATTTTTTTTGCCAGTATCGTTATTCCGGTACTGAAAATATTTATTTTATCTTTTTTGCTTGTGTCCATTCAGAAAAAAACCCCCTGGCGCTCCCGGGACCGGAGCCTTTTATTTCGGGTCACAGAAGTGGTGGGGGCATGGTCCATGGTGGATATTTATGTGGTTGCCGTTATGGCCGGACTGGTCAATTTGGGTGCCCTGTCCACCATCCGACCCGGTATTGGTGTGATTTTTTTCGGTGCTGTGGTGGTCATTACGATGTTCGCAGCCCATAGCTTCGACCCCAGGCTCATCTGGGATAACGCAGAAAGGATAACATGACAGATCCCCATAAAGAATGCGGCCCTCCTGAACCCTTTATCAAAAAAAAATCCGGGGTCTCCCTGGTATGGCTGATTCCCCTGATCACGGCCATAATTGGCGGCTGGCTCATTTTTAAAACAATTTCCGAAAAAGGTCCTGAGATTGAAATCTCCTTTAAGACAGCCGAAGGGATAGAGGCCGGAAAGACCAAAATCAAATACAAGGAAATCGACATTGGTATCGTTACCTCGGTGGGGTTTGGCCAGGATTTTTCCAATGTCATCCTCAAGGCTTCAATGGAAAAAGGGGCTGTGGCATTCCTTGGGAGCGGTGCCCGGTTCTGGGTGGTAAAACCCCGTCTGTCCCTGCGCGGCGCCTCGGGACTTAACACCTTGTTCTCAGGGTCCTATATTGAAGTCGAGCCGGGTCAGGGGCCTGGCCAGAAACACTTCCAGGGGCTTGATAAACCCCCGGGCATCAAGGCGGATGTTGCCGGGACAAAGATCATGCTGGTTACGGACAAATTAAGTTCCATTGACACAGGCTCTCCTGTTTACTACCAGGGAATTTTAGCAGGAGAGATCCTTGGGTGGGAACTTGGCAATGATCAGAAAAACATTTTTATCCATGCCTTTGTCAAAGCCCCCTATCACAAACTTGTAAAAAGCAATACCCGGTTCTGGAACATCAGCGGGATCGACCTTTCCGTGGGGGCAGAAGGGATTACCATGCGCACGGAATCCCTGGCATCCCTTCTCTACGGCGGGATTGCCTTTGAAACCCCGGACACATCTGAGCAGGTAAAGGAAAAAACGGACGGCCTGGCCTTCACCCTTTTTGACAATTACAAGGCCATCCATGATGCCTCGTTTACAAAAAAAGTTACCTGTATTCTCTTTTTTGACGAGTCTGTCAGGGGACTTAAAAAAGGCGCTCCTGTAGAGTTCAAGGGAATAAAGGTCGGCCTTGTAAAACAGATCCGTTTAAAATTTGACAGCCATAACGCCACCTTCAGAATTCCCGTCCTGGTGGAGATCGAATCCGACCGCTTTCTCTCGGAAGATGACCCGGAAGGAGCCTCTCCTTTTGAGGCCTTGAATACCCTTATCGACCAGGGACTCAGGGCAAGACTGCAAGTCGGCAGCCTGATTACCGGCCAATTGTTTGTTGAGTTGGATATGCATCCGGGCACTCCGGTCAGGATGGTCAATGGCAAAGGCCCCTTTCCGGAATTGCCCACCCTTCCGGCCGACCTGTCGCAAATAACCACCTCTGTCAAAAACATCCTCGCAAAGATGGAAAAACTGGACATGGAAAAAATCGGCTCGGAACTTTTGAATACCCTTGAAGGTACCAACAAGCTGGTCAACAGCCGGGAAATCTCAGATGCTGTGAACGATCTTAGGGAATCATTGGCCCTGTTAAAACAAATTTTAAACAAACTGGATCAACGGATAGACCCCATTGCCGTGAATTTGGAAAATGCCATTGGCGCAGGGCATGACGCCCTGGAAAGAGCAAAGGCAACATTGGGGCTGATGGACGAAGTCCTCAACACCAACTCCCCCCTTCAATACAACTTTATTGAGTTGACTTCCGAATTGAGCGAAATGGCCCGTTCCATCCGTATCCTTGTGGATATGCTCGAAAGAAACCCCAATGCCGTCATTTTTGGCAAACAACCATCAGGAGAAAAATAATGGAGCGTTTATTTTCAGGACTTGGCCGGGGAATTCTTCTGCTAGTGGCAGGGTGGCTCCTGTCCGGCTGTCTGGGGGTAAATCCGGTCACCCCCACCCAATTTTATATCCTGAACCCCATGGACCATGATCCAGGCCTTGTCCAAAAAACACAGACACCCTTCCCATTGTCAGTGGAAATTGCCTCCCTCCGTCTGCCCCAGTACCTGGAAAAACCCCAGATTATTACCAGAAGCCATCAAAACCGGCTGGAAATAGCAGAATACCACCAATGGGGAGGAAATCTCCGGAAAAACATGATCCGGGTGCTTGCCCAGAATATGTCACAGCTCCTTGCCACCCCCGATATTGCCATGGCCCCCTTTCGACCTTTGACCACACCTGATTTTCGTATTGATGTGGAAGTGATGCAGTTCGAGTCGGATGCCCAGGGCCAGGTACATTTTTCTGCCCAGTGGAGACTCTCCCGGGGGAAGGACGGAAAACTGCTGACCACCCGGATGGTAAACCTTAAAAGCCCTTTGCCCGATACCCAGCCGGACTTTGACCGCATTGTTTTTGTCATGGGCGAGCTATTGGGTGATTTTTCTCATACCATTGCCAAGGAGATACTGGACCAATCCGCCAAGGCCCCTTCCCCATGAGGGAGGTGTTAGGGTTTGCATATGCCGCAGGGTTTATAGCCGGCCTGAACCGCTTCTTCCCCGGTGGAAAAAGAAACCGTGCAGTTTTTCCCCGTTGAATACGGGCACTGGGTATTGTGAAAAACACCAGAGCCAGTATTGCCCACAAATTCAGGGCTATCGTCCACTGAACCCGCAGGCTTGCCAGGCGGCACGGACAACGGCCCGTCATTAATATCATCATTAATATCATCATTAATACCATCCATATTCCCACCATCACCCGGTTCTGTGCTCTCTGTTGATCTTTCCTCTATCTTTAAATAAATGGCCAGGCATCCGCCCAGTATAAGCATCACCGGTATTAGGCTTTTCATAAGAGAAAAAAAAGCCGAGGGAAAGGCTGAAAAACAAAAAAAGCCAAGGACAATGGATAGGGTGCCGCCGATAATTTTTTTCATGGATGAACTCCTTTGCTTAATCGAATATAAGTGTTCGGAAAGAATACGGGCTTATTCTTATATATTTAGTGTTATTTAGGGATTATTGTCAAGGAATTGGGAGATGAATTACAGGGCCAACGCATGTAATTTATAGAGGTATAGTTGTCCATGATACCTGCAACCCGGCCAGGGGACACCCAATCTTTTTATTCTTCCAAATCAGCAAGTATGTTTTGGAATTAAGATTCCCCTCTGGTTTCTATTGG
>VMSR01000018.1 GCA_013792075.1 Desulfobacula sp. | reverse complement strand
TTTCTCCCAGATAGATGGGATTTCTCGTGTATTTATAGACACTAGTGGTTACGAACGCCATATCTTTTTCTGCGATATTCAGAGGTTTTATCAGAAAACAAGGAGCAAGGCCTAAAATAAAGCCTATTATGAATATCGGAGCACCTATGATTGCATTGAAGGCATTAAGAAAAAAACGAGGTTGTTCAATAAAAGGTAAAACAAGGATAATCCTGCCCATAGAAATGGTTGAAACAATAATCCATCCTATGGCCGGGTGGCTGCCAATCTTTCTGCTACCAACGACAGAACAGGCCCCAACCAAGGCAAACATGCTGATAAATGCCCAAAAGAAAGGGTTGTTGAAATATGAGTTCACTTTATCCTCCTTATTTATCTAACCGTTGAACATCTGCGGCTTGGCCGCAAGGGAGGGAACTGGGGCTTGACCCCAGCAGTCACCTGAAACGGCATGTTCAAGTAAGCCGCTACGCGGCAGATTAAGCTGTACCATTATTGTTCAATTCCATTGCTCATGGTATCTTCTTACCGGCTTGCAGGTCGGTATCTTCTACCCGACAAGGTTAAAGAAGAAAGGAAGATACCATGAGCAAATTAATCAAACGTTTTAAAGAAGATCTCCAATTAGCCGGATATGCTAAGCGAAGCATTCAATCCTATACCAGCGCGGTGTTAAAACTGCAGCGCTTTTACAATAAACCATTAGAAGATATCAGCGAAGAGCAGCTGCGTCAATATTGGCTTTGTTGCCAAAGTGAGTTTGGCTGGAGCGCCGCAACACTGCGTATCAGTTACGCCGGTATCCAGCATTTTTTTAACAAAACGCTGGTCCGATCCTGGAACCTTTTCAATGACATCAAATGGAAACGTGAGCAAACCTTACCGACTATTCTGAGTCTGGAGGAAGTCAGGAAAATTATTTATGCACTTCCTACTGTGCAAAGTCATGCATTTTATTTGACATTATATTCCATGGGAATGCGTTTGAGGGAAGCAACAACCCTTCAGGTCAAAGATATCCTTTCCGACAGGGGGCTTGTGCATATTCACGGCGGTAAGGGCGCCCTGGACAGGACGGTACCCTTACCTAAAATCACCCTGTTGACTTTGCGTAAATATTATAAAACCCATCGCAATCCAAAATGGATATTCCCTGCCTTAGGCCGCAATGGCGGTAAAAACGCTCAATATGCCAAAAATCATGTGAGTGACAGTGGGGTTCAAGGCGTTCTACGATCTACTTTGAAACGCCTGAAGTTTAAAAAACATGTCCATCCTCATGTATTCCGCCATGCGTATGCGACTCATTTGCTGGAAGCCAATATCCCCATACGACATGTTCAAAAA
This sequence comes from Desulfobacula sp., assembly GCA_013792075.1. Classification (GTDB taxonomy): domain Bacteria; phylum Desulfobacterota; class Desulfobacteria; order Desulfobacterales; family Desulfobacteraceae; genus NBML01. The sequence goes on along the minus strand of VMSR01000018.1, from coordinate 12,816 downwards.
ATATTAGGTCATAAAACACTTAAGAGCACCATGATTTATCTGCATGTGACCACACAGGCTCAAGTTGATTCCAATGACAAAGTTTCCAAAGTCATGCAGGGGGTGTTGTCATGAGTGCTGTTCAAAAAATCTTCCAAATGTATGGACCACAATATCTGGCACTTTATGGTGATCGAATGCCGAAATCTCATAAAAAAACCATCCGGGATATCATTAAGTGCCGAAATGGCTCCTTTGGAACAATGGTGTATGAGTGCAAAGACTGTCGTAACCTGCATTTTATTCACTGTTGCTGTGGCAACCGCCATTGTCCCAACTGTCAGCAGAGTAAAGCGGATCAATGGCTTAATCAGCAGATGAAAAAACTGCTGCCGACCCATTACTTCCTGTTAACGATTACACTCCCTCAAGGTCTTCGGGGTGTTGTAAGATCTCATCAAAAAACATCTTATGGCGCACTGTTTTCATGCACCAACGAAGCGCTGAAAAAATTAGCACAGGATACACGGTTTATCGGATCTGATCGGATTGGATATCTGGCAGCCCTCCACACATGGGGCGGCATGCTCCAGTATCACCCTCATTTACATATAGTCATTCCCGGAGGCGCTTTATCTGGTAACAAAGATCAATGGCTTTCTTCCAGGCAGGATCTGTTTGTTCACACAAAACCCCTTGAGATTATTTTTAAAGCCAAATTCAAGGATGCCATGAAGAAAGCCGGGTTGCTGGATAAAATAGATCCCGCAGTGTGGAAACAGCAATGGGTGATTGACAGCCAGGCCGTGGGACAGGGACAAAAATCCCTGCGTTACCTTTCAAGATATGTGTTCCGGGTTGCCATCTCCAACAATCGTATCAAAAGCATTGAAAATGGTGCCATCAATTTTTTGTACAAAAACCGTGAAAAGAAGAAGTGGAAAATCATGGCACTTTCTGCCATGGAGTTTATCAGACGATTCTTGCAGCATGTTCTTCCCAAAGGGTTTATGAAAATAAGGCACTATGGTTTTCTCAATCCAAGCAGTGTGTTGCCCATAGAAAAAATTCGTGAACTCATTTCATTTATCCATGACATTGTTGCTCTTTTTACTAAAATCCCGGAGCCTGCAATACCCGGTATTAAATGCAGCCATTGCGGCCATGATCTAAAATATATCCGCTTTGTAAAGCCTGAGCCACGAGGCAAGCCCGGGTAACTGCACAAACTGATTACCGGTATTGATCAACTTTATAAACAGCCTTATCAATATAGGGCATGTTGCAGTACCCGTGCGCCAAATTGCCGGTATTTTAATTTTCGATCTGGGTTTTAATGGCTGAAAATGGCCTGGCTTTTGGTTTTTACATCAGGAGAAGGGCTCTTTTTTAAAAATTTTCATCGTATCTGATCTTTAAATTTCTGACCTTCAGTTTACACATCCAGAAAACCGGTAACCTTTCCCCCTATCAATCCGCGGCTTCATGAACCATTGGATTAGTACCGAGCCTCGTGCCTCAGCACGGTTACTAATCCTTTATTTGTTAGACTCATTGACTTTATTCACTTTTGCTCATTTTGGTTTCTACATCAGAGTTCTTGAAGGTATACGTGAGACCAGCCCCAAATAATACGTTGGTTATCCGTGTCAGAAGCCAAAACGCACCAACTGGAAGAATAATGACCTGTACAATAAAAACCGCCACATATAAATATGACAATTTCAAGAGATTGGAAACCATGCTTTCCATATTGCCAACCATCGCCTTAAGCGTTGTGCCCAAATCAGATGTTTTCTCACCAACAAAATCAAAGCCATTTTTCACGGTTCCAAACACCCCATCAATTTCTGGCATACTCATATCCTTAAGCCGTTCCATCTCTGGAGAATTCATCGCAAGTTCGTCCTGTACCTTGATGATCTGTGGTGAAAAATAATTTTCTTGCAAATATGTATTTATAATTGATGAGATCGGCAGGAAAAGACGCGCAACTGCGAGTAGGATAATTGAACTGACTACCAGCCCCCTGAGTGTCGTGGCTCTATCTCCCTTTACAAAGGAGATACCAAACAAAACAATTATTGCGAAACCAATTAAAGAAGGAACAAAGGCTACGCATAACTCATAGACGATTTTTTGAATACCTATCGAGACTATCGCAGTAACAAGGATGTCGGAAGCCCGCTCTGTCATGTCATCTAATGGATCTAACACCTGCCCGACCGCTAATGACACTCCCAAACCAGCCGGTTCAATCTGAATTTGCGATTCCTTTATGGCAGAGACAGAGGCATTAACCACCCGACAAACCCCATATGCCACACCAGCCTTTGTCATTGCGTCGGAAAAATAGGTGTCCGTGTTATTATCTATATATGGCAATTTGAGCCCAGGCAGCATGAATAAAACAACAGCTGCGACTATAAGTAGAACGGATTTTACGATAGTTGGATTTATTTTCATTTTTTCATGCCTGCGCACCCCCACCCCGGGTTTAGGGAAAAATATTTTTTAGGGTTTCTTTAAATTATATTTACAAAAGAGGCCACTTAAAAGGTGTCGGCCAGCACTTCTTTATTCTTAAATTAGCTTACATTTCATTTTGATAAATTGAACAGCTTCTTCAATATCCATGGCATACAGAGACAAAGCATCATCTTCCGTTAATGAAATGTTGAATTCTTCCTCAATATTATAAATCTGGTCACATTCATAAATTTCATCGGGTGGATTTGCAATTGACCACATACAGCACATCTGGTTTGTATCCCTGTGCTTATAACGTTGTAAATGCTTCCGATAGATTTTAAAGAATCTCTCTTCAATGCTATTATTTTCTTTATTCATAAGAATTTCCATTTTTAAACGTTAATGCTTCAAAATCTGCGGCTCGCCCGTCAGCATTTTGCTTGTTTAGCTGTATATTAAAAGCCTCTTGTTTCACCGATTTTCATAATACAGGCCCGGTCATCGCTAATTCCGTTTTTTACGGCAAAGGCCCGGTATCTTTCAGGAGGTTCCCAGGGTGATTCATCCGTCAATACTATGGTACCCCAGTGGGATGGTATGATTAGGTCGGCTTTTACATCATTTGCAACCTGAACGGCTTCTTCCGGATTTGTATGGACAGGTTTCATCACATTGACCGGTTTATATGCTCCGATCGGAACGATGGCAACATCAAATGAACCGAACTTTTTGCCAATCTCCTTGAAAATGGTTTGCGAATAAGCCGTATCTCCGGCAAAAAAACAGCTTTTATTTTCTGAGCGGACAGCCCAGGAGCACCACAATGTTTTATTACGATCGCCAAGTCCCCGACTGGAAAAATGAACGGCAGGAAGAGCGGTCATCTCCAGCTCATCCGAAAAAACGGATTGATGCCAATCCAATTCCCGGATGTTTTGATAGCCTCTTTTAACAAAAAACGATTTTAAACCCAAAGGCACAAATACATGAATCCTTTCTTTGCCGGGCATGGTTTCAATCGTTGCGGCATCCAGATGATCATAGTGGTTATGTGAGATGATGATAATATCAACCGGGGGAAGTTTAGCCAGTGATATTCCGGGAGCGATATATCGTTCCGGCCCGATGGGAAGCGGGCTTGCCAAATCACTGAAAAACGGATCAAACAAAATGTTTTTATTTCCAAGTCTCATCAAATAGGTTGAATGCCCTATCCATGTGACGGCTTCAGATCCTGAATAATCTTTTAATTTCGAGAGTGCAAGGGATTCATTTATCACGTGACCTTCTGGAACCTCCAGTGTATCAAACAAACCTTCTTTTACCCTCCTGAAAAGAAAGGAAAATCCGGGCATTTCAGGTTCAGGAACAGGCGGATAGTTACAGAACCCTCCTGTTGTATGATGGAGTGGTTTGCTTTCAATTGTCATTACATCGGGCCTACAGCCGGTCACCGCCTGAAGAGCCGCTATCGTGGTTAATTTCATAAATTGTCTACGCGTCCATCTGTTCCCACTGTCAATATTCATATTCATCATTACCTGGTTCCGATTGTTATTATAAAGTATTCATAAATATTACAATACGGTCATGATGGCAATTTTGTCAGCCCGGATTTTTTTTCATTTTTCTTTTGTCGAATTGCTTTTTAGCGAGCGTGCGTTTTTTGCGCTCCGCTGCAAAAAGCCTTGTTCTATTTAACGGTAGATTTCTTTTCGATGTCCAACTTTGATGACCCAAATTGTGAGCTGATTGTCTTGGATTGAATAGACAATTCTGTAATTGCCCTGGCGAATTCTAAAAAGCGCTTGCCCTGTAAGTTTCTCACTACCCGATGGTTTTGGGTCCAAACTTAATTTTTGGATTTTAGATAGAATTTTTTGAAGATCTTTCTTGGGAATTTTTCTAAAGTCTTTATATACAGACTCTCTGAAAAAGATCTCATATTCTGCCATCGTTTTTTAGCCTTTTAAGCATGTCAGAAAAACTAATTAGGGGTTCATTAACTCTTGCTTCATGGGCAATTATATCGTCTGCATCCTCAGACAAGGCCGCTTTAACGGCCTCATTCACAAGCGTTGAAATAGATCGAGATGTTTCAATAGACTTGAATTTTAATGCTTGATGGATAGAAGGATCAAAGTATATTGTAGCTCTTTTTGTTTCCGTTGCCATAGTCGCCTCCTTTTCTTATTGATACGAATATATTAACGTTATAACGTCATAATGTCAAGTAGGGCATTGTGAAAACACACCGACATGCACCGGTGAAACCCGGTGCATGTCGATTGTTGAATTTGAACTAAGGGTCAAACCCAGACTTGCCCCCTTTACATTAATAGTTAGTTGCGCAAACCTTATTGGTCCGACCCTTTATCTAATCTTGTGTTTCAATATCAACTGCGGACACTGCTGTAGTCAGAACAGTGACTATTTGACAATGGGTAAAATTTTTCGAAAATCATCGGTGTTCGCCCTTAAAGCCCATTGAAAAATAACAATCTCAGTGGAACTGATCACAGCCCCCGCCTGTTTCAGCAGATCAATTGCGATATCTCGGTTCTCATCTACACGGGATGCCACGGCATCTGCCACCAAATGTACTTGGAAACCCGACTTCATGAGATCCAGGCAGGTTTGCAGGACGCATACATGGGCCTCCATTCCGACCACCACGATCTTTTTAACATTGTACGATTGAACCGTGGGAATGAAGTTTTTTTCCAGACAAGCACTGAAGTGTTCCTTTTGAAATATCTGTGGCGAATTGATTTCCTGAAGCAGTTCAGGCAAGGTTTCACCGAGTCCTTTTTTGTACTGTTCCGTCAGTAAAATTGGAATACCAAGAGCATTGGAGGACCGAATGAGTTGACCCACCTTATGGGCGATTTCCTCCCACGAATTAATGGCCTTGAGCATCGACTGCTGGAAATCAATAATCAGAAGTAAACTATTTTCACGGGTAGCCACATATTCGGAACGTAACATACATCAACCTCCACAGTAGAAATTTAAAAAACTGAGCCTGAATAGACACATTAAACATGATCTTAAAAAAAATAACACCCCAAATAACCGGTGAAACCCGGTGCATGTTGATAGTTGGAATAATATGCTCCTATCGTTTGATCAATTTTACACTTTCCATGATCACAAGGGTCAACAGACTCAATCCAATACAGGTCAAAAACGATGTCCACGAAAGCAAGGTTAACTTGAATATGTCTCTGAATGGCGGCACAAAATAGACGGTAAACAAGGAGGCTAATGAAGCCATAACGCCTAAATTCAGATAGTGATTCGTAAAAAACCCTAATGTAAAGAGACTCAAAGACCTGCTGCGAACATTGTAGCTGTGAACGAGCTGTGACAAGCTCAACGTAAGAAATGTCATGGTCCGGGCGGTTACCAGATCGGTTTGTTGACCAATGATGAATGCCGTCAGGCTCAAAGCGCCAATCATGAAACCCTGTAGAAGAATCAAACCTGCCAGACCATCACCCAGGATTGGCGTTTCCGGTTGACGTGGTTTATGCGTCATCAAACCCTTTTCCGATGGTTCTAAGCCAAGTGCAATCGCTGGAAATGAATCCGTAACCAAATTGATCCATAAGATATGAATAGCAAGCAGCGGTGCTTTCCACCCGATAAGGATGGCAACCAATAAGGTGACAATTTCACCGGTATTCGAGGACAATAAAAAGATAACCGCTTTTCGAATGTTATCATAAATGGTTCTCCCTTCTTTAACAGCCGTTACAATTGTAGAAAAATTATCATCCGTCAAGATCAAATCACTGGCTTCTTTTGCCACATCCGTACCGGTTATCCCCATGGCACAACCAATGTCAGCCCCTTTGAGTGCCGGCGCATCATTGACACCATCACCTGTCATTGCAACAATTTTACCCTTTTCCCTTAACGCTTTGACAATGCGAACTTTGTGGCTTGGAGACACTCTTGCGTAAACGGCAATTTGTTCTACTTCCGTTGAAAATTGTTCCTCGCTCAACGCATCAAGTTCAGCCCCGGACAACGCTTTATCATCGGCTGCCATTATGCCAAGCTCTCTAGCAATGGCCATGGCAGTTTCTTTATAATCACCTGTTATCATAACAACACGGATGCCTGCGGCATGTGCTGTCGCAACGGCATGTTTTACTTCTTCACGCGGGGGGTCCATCATGGCTGTCAAACCGATAAAAATCAACCCCGTTTCAACCGTTTCAGACGTCATCTGGCCGGGCAGCTGATCAACAACCTGATAGGCATAACCCAGTATACGCAGCGCTTCTTTTGACAAGGCCTTCACTTCATTGATTATCCGTGTCTTGTCTGCATCCGTCAGGGGGTGTATGCCATCAGAGGACATCAGATAGTCACACCGTTCAAGCAATTGATCTGCTGCACCTTTTACGGATACGCGATAGCCACCGTTTTGTTCATGAAACGTGCTCATGAGTTTGCGATCAGAGTCAAATGGGACTTCACCTTTGCGGTTACCGGTTTCCAATGTTCCCTGGTTGATGCCAAACAACTGGCCCATGACCAGCAGAGCCGTTTCAGTGGGGTCGCCGACAAGCAGGGTGCCATCACTATTTTGGCTTAAACCGGCATCGTTACAATATACAGCCGTTTCAATGAGCATGCGCAGCCTGTCATCAAGTGTCTTAATTTTGGACACTTCAACGCGTTCATCAATCACGATGTGGGTAACGGTCATTTTGTTTTGCGTTAATGTACCTGTTTTATCGGAACAAATCACCGATGCAGCCCCTAAGGTTTCAACAGCAGGCAATTTCCTCACAATCGCATTGCTTTTGATCATCCGTTTCACGCCCATGGCCAGAACAATCGTCACAATTGCAGGCAGGCCTTCTGGAATGGCAGCAACGGCTAATGAAATGGCAATCATCAGCATTTCAAATACTTCGCGTCCCTGTAACCAGCCAACGACAAAAATAAAAGCACATATCCCTACTGCACTGATTCCGAGCATTTTACCCAGCTGGGCCAACCGGATTTGCAGGGGCGTCTTTTCCTCTACTTCTCGACTCAAAAGACCGGCAATATGTCCTATTTCAGTGTTCATGCCCGTCTGAGTGACAACCATCCGTCCTCGCCCTGCACTTACACGGGATGTGGCATATACCATATTGTAGCGATCACCAATCGGTGGATTGTCCTCTGAAATCACCCGGGTATGTTTATCAACAGGAACAGATTCCCCTGTCAATTGAGATTCTTCGATTTTCAATCCAGCTGTTTCAATCAGGCGCCCGTCAGCCGGCACGATATCTCCCGAATTCAACTGTACAATATCTCCTGCAACCAAATCGATAGAAGGTAATCTGAGAAGGACACCCCCCCTTAGGACTTGTGCATATGGGATCTGCATTTTTTTCAATGCCTGCATTGACTTTTCAGCATTGTTTTCCTGCACAAACCCTAGGACACCATTTAAAAATACAATGGCCAGAATAATAAACCCATCTGCTGGCTCGTGTGCAAGAAAACTGATGGCAGCAGCACCCATCAAGATAAAAATCATTACGTCATTAAATTGATTGATAAATAATCTCCAAGACGGCACCGGCGACTCTTGCGCCAGAGCATTGGGACCATTTTCCGTCAACCGCTGTTTGGAAACCAATGGATCAAGCCCAACGCGGGACTCAACACCTAATTGCTCACAAACCGCTTCCTTCGTCATTTGATAAAACATCATTTCCTCTGTGATTTTATATTCCGGCAAAATAACGCTCCCGCAGGGTTCATGGTTTAGGTAATATATGGGACGATACTTAATATTTTCAGTTTATTAGTAATCAGCCAACGTCTCCTGAATACCTTTATGTATCTCGTACCAGAAATTTAATGCGGCTTCACGTTTATTGGTTTCGAAAGCATTAATCCACTTATCGAGTTCCGGATCTTCTATTTTATCGATCTCTTTTTTTCTCTTTAAAAATGTATATATAAAATCGAAATTTCGCTCACTCTCCCAGAAAACAGATGAGTTTCTGCTGTTAATTCTTGCTGCAGCTCTTGAAATGCTATCCAGGTAACGTTTTTGCATCCCGGGTCCAAAAAGAGATTCCATTACTTCGGGAATCATCTCCTCAGCCCATTGACGGTGAAATCTGCACATCCCCATGTTGTCTAATATGAGTTCTTTCTTTAATCTGATTCCGTTTTTACGGCCCAGTTCCCTTGGCGATACAAACTCATCTGCGTAATGCATAAAATATTTACCCATAATAGCCATGGGTGAGAGTACGCCGGGTGTCCAGTACTGGTTCGGGATCATCCAGCCTGTGCGGGCAAAACCGATGCATACAAGCTTATCAAGAATCGCCCTGTCCTTTTCCTTGGCCAGTTTACGGGAGAGCTTTCTTACGCCGGCTGTAATATCAAGGAGTCCCCTTTTCTCAATAATGGAATCAAGTATTTCCATTCCGATTTTGGCATTGTGCATGGAATCGTTGACCAAATCAAAATCTTCTATATCCCATTTGGGAATGTTGTTTGAAATTCCCAGTTCTTCAGGTGTTAGCAATCCGTCAACAAGACATTCCATAAGCCAGGCAATTACCCCTCCTGCGGCGATGCCGTCAAATCCGTACATGTCCGCATGGTGGTTCAGCAACTCGGCAGCTCTCTGGTCAAAAATTCCTGAGAGCGGACCCATTGTCTGATATGGCTCATAATCTTTTTTAAATTCCTTATTCATTTTTTTACATACAGCAACGCAGGGTTCACCGCATGTTGTCTGTTTTTTTGGTATGATAGTCTCTTCATTGAATTGTTTAAGATAATGATTTTTAATGAATTTTTCATGAATTGTAAGGCGTTGTTCCTCTGTCATGTAAATGCTTTTATAGTTAAATGACAGCATTTTGCCGCCGAGAGTCGCGTAATTTACGCCGAATGTACCCCCTGTATTGAAGTTCGGTTCAAACCTGTATTTTGCCGTTGCTTCAATATCTTTTGCAGCAAGTTTTTTATTATACTTATCAACAAACCACTGGTCAGCGACATTTCTGTCCCTGAAGTCATCATCGATAAAAGTACCCCCGTATATTATCGCGGCAATTCCATGTTCCTGCATCATCTTTGAACCAAAACCGCCACGTCCAGCCCATGTATCAACAAAAGAGACCTTACCTTTTTTGATCGGCATTGAAGCGACTGCTCCATGTCCTGTGGCAAGAGCCGCCGGGCCTGTAACAAGAATTCTCGGGTCATTATCGTATTCCTTGGCGTACATTTGATAAACATGATCTGTCAATGAGTAGACACCCATTCTTCCCGATTTCCATACGGTGTGAATATCAATAGGCTCAATTTTCAGCTGGATCTCCTCACCATGAATCCTGTTTAGATAAAGAACAGATGGTGTTGACGTGCTCCCTGTTATGGTCAGCATATCTATACCAAGATTATTGAATATAAGACCTGCTCCGCCCATTGTAGAGATATAAAAGTTGCTCCAGCCTGGAGAATATCCTGTGAAAATCAATCTGTTGGATCCGGGGAAAATTGATCCTGCCAGCAGACCTGTTCCGATATTAAGACCGTCATATTTTTTTGCAAGGTGAAGTCCAAGATCTACAGGGCCGAAATAGTCACCTACTTTGTATCTGTTGATTTTGTAAAAACCTGTACTTGAATCAACAATCAGCGTTTTAAGATAAATATTCATATTTGTTTCCTCTCTAAAATTCTCTTAATCCATTATCATAACGAGTCTGTAGAATACGTACTTTTTGAAAAGCAGTGATTTCATTTTTCGTGTACTTTTTCCAATTGTTGAAAGTTTATAATACAAAAATCAAGTCGGCCCCAATTCATATTACAAATCCAAAATCATTATCTTAGGAAAACAATCTTTTCCATATTTTGAACAGCCATCGCACCGGAAATTTTTTGGCACATCATCAAGATCAATAACTTCCGCAAACCCAAATTTTGACCAATAAGCCGGGACTTTCGCTTGAATCATTATCCTTTTGGCCCCTAAGCCCCGTATTTCTTTTTTAACCAATTGAAATAAAGACTTTCCAATTCCCTGGCCTTTATAATCGTCATCCACCGCAACAGAAAAAGTATATTCACCATCTTGAAACATGACTTCTGCTCCACCGATTAGCTTGTTAAGTATTTCGACCGAATATCCCTTGAAAATCTCAACGCCATTTTTTTTGTTCTCTAATCCCTGAGCTTCAAAAATTTTTTCAATTTCAGGATATTCACCTGGTTCAGCCTTTCTTATTTTAAACATATCATTCATTTTTTACCTTGCTTTATATTTGGTAAACAACCTGTGGCTTGCCAAAATGGCATCATGCCACAATATCAATGCAATGCAAGTTTTCCAAAATTTAATATTAATTTTGAAAATCTGCGGTTTTATCCGCAGCATTTTTGTTGTTAGAATTATTCCTTTTTTTTAATTTTTCCCTCAAGCTGTTCTAATTCTGCCAAATCAGCGTTATCAGCCAGTTCAGCTTCATATATCTTTCGCTTTGTATCAAACAATTGATAAATTTGCCTTATCTTATCATTCATTGCCGTTCTGCTGACTTTCCCTTTTCCGGTTAACAGGGGTTTTTCATTAAATTCTAAAATTCTATCCACATTTTCATGCCAAAATTTCATCGTAATATCGATTCTGTTTTTTGCTCTCAGTTCGGCTGTTTCAAGAAAGATGACGACCAAACGGTTCAATGTGTCAATTTCATCTGCGTTCAGATAATTTTTAGCAATGAAAATATCCTGTTTTCTTACCACGTTCCCTTTCCAGGTTGTCAGTGCCATATTGGGCTTGTCTGCATCTGCCCGATCCAGTATTATTTCTGCAGCCGTTTTTCCGGTTACTGCAAATAGCAATTTGTTCTGGGTTTCAGCAAAAAACATCTGGGTGGTCTTATCTGTCCTATCATAATCACTACTCAAGGCGAACAAATCACGAACCTTTTGATAAAAGCGTTTTTCCGATGCCCGGATTTCCCGGATACGTTCTAATAATTCATCAAAATAATCAGGTCTGCCGTCAGGATTTTTCAACCGCTCGTCATCCATGACAAATCCTTTGATCATGTATTCTTTCAGATTTCGGTTCGCCCAGATTCGAAACTGTGTTCCCCTCTTGCTACGCACCCTGAATCCCACTGATAAGATCATCTCTAAAGAATAAAATGCAACATTATATTTTTTACCATCAGAAGCAGTTGTAAGGTAATTCTTTACAACTGAATTTTCATGTAACTCCCCTTCTTTCAATATATTAGAGATGTGTTGGCCGATGTTTTGCTTGGAGGTATCAAAAAGTTGGGCCAGCTGATTTTGGTTCATCCATACCATGCCGTCCTCGGCGTACAGGGAGACAGACGCCTTACCGTCTGACGTGTTATAGATAATAATATTTTGTTGATCCTTACTCATGACCAGTCCTCCAATTTCATCGTTCTGTGCGGTCATAGACCATCACACGGTTTTCAATAACATCATTTCCCAATTTGAAATCATACTGCCCGATGTCTTTAAATCCAAATTTTTTGTAAAATACAATGGATTTGTTGCGAACCCAAGTGTAGAGCCAAAATTGGCTTCCATATCTATCCTTGATTTCTAATAAAAGCTTCTGCCCAATACCTTTGCCTTGAGAAGGTCCATGGACATAAAGTTTTTCAATTTCGAAACCGTTTTTTTTGTTTTCAAACTGAGATTTAAAATTTACAAGTATATATCCTCTAAGATAAATTCCTTCAGTGAAGACCAATAACTTATACTTGTTATCATGCAATATTTCTTTGAAATGCTTCTCAGAAAAGGAAGATAATGCAAATTTTGAATTTTCAGTACGAATACCGTCAAAGGAATATGTTTGAAACCAAACTTCCAGTGTTAGGGCCGTCAAGTTGATGCAATCTGATTCAGTTGCTTCTCTAATCATTTAAATTTTCCGAAAAGTACTTTTTAACTTCCAACATCACCGGTGAAATCCGGTGCATGTTTCTTGTTAGTGCTTTAATTTTATTCTTTAAAAGTCAAGAGCAGAGACCATCTTTCTGTCTGCGGATATAGCCCTCGATTTCATCCGCAGCCTTTACATGTGCTATTTTTTCTTCTTCACTGAACAAGGCTTTGTATTTCACAGCCCGTTCTTTAAATTTTGAATCATTTATCAGCTCATGAACAAGGTTATAAAGAATGTCTGGTGTCATTTTTTTAATGCTCATTAGCCGGCCTATTCCCATTTTTTCTATTTTTTTGGCAATCAAATACTGCTCAAATTGATGGGGAAACATAAGCATGGGCACACCATTACAGACGGCTTCGTTAACACTATTCATCCCGGCA
>VMSR01000202.1 GCA_013792075.1 Desulfobacula sp. | reverse complement strand
GATTGTAAGGATGACCAAACAAAAAAGACACTCGAATTAATATATGAACAAACGATACGAGGCAAAAATTTAACAAAAAATCTGGTTGCATTTGCCAAGGACCAAGAACCCAAACAGGAATTTTTCAGTATTCATGAAAAAATTGATATCGTCACAAATCTTTTGCAAAAGGACTTGGAAGGGATTGAACTGATAAAGGAAAATAAGCCTGGTGTACCGGATTTGCTTGCAGACCCTGGAATGATCGAACATGCCCTTATAAATCTTATACAAAACTCAATCCATGCCATAAGCAAGGTTGAACATCCCAAGATAATCATGCGAACATATTGTTTTGAAGACGAGATCTGCTTTGAGATTGAAGACAATGGATGTGGAATTCCCAAAGAGTATATGGAAAGTATTTTTGAGCCCTCCTTCACCCTGAAGGGGAATAAAGATGTAACCGGTTCGTATGAAAGCAATATAAGGGGAACTGGTTATGGGATGTCCAACGTAAAAAAATATATTGAACTGCACATGGGAACCATTTTATCTGAGTCAAAAATGGGTTCCGGAACTAAATTTACAATCTGTCTGCCGGTAATTAAAAAAGAATTATCAAAAGAAGAAAAAATAGAAATTCGAGAAGAAATTACATATTTTGAGAAATATATTCTTCTTGTTGAAGATGAGATAGCGATTTCAGATATACAATACAATGTATTGACGCAGGAGCCCGGTAATCACAAGGTCGATACTGCCAATAACGGTAAGGCTGCCATGGATTTATTTGACAGGAACGAATATGATTTTATAAGTTTAGATTTTATTCTTCCAGGAAAGATTAATGGTATGGATCTATATAACCATATTCGAGAGACAAACAAAATCATTCCAATCTTATTTATTTCTGGCAATATAGAATTTTTAGAGTCTATAAAAAACTTAAAGCAAAAAGATGCGAACATTGATCATCTGTCAAAGCCCTGTCCGAATAAAGAGTATTTAAGAAGCATAAATAAACTGATAGAAAAAAGCATCACGCCACGATGATCATAGCTATAGCCTTTGTTGTTTTCCCAACTTTTTTGAAATTATATGAACCACAACAATGCCAGAAGCTATTCCTCCAAATTATGCTATTAAATAAATTTTGTTGATTGAGTGTCCTCAAGTATTAGTATCCCTGTTTTGATCATTTGGATGCCGAAATTATCAAGGATACCAAAACAATACTTTTTGTGAGAATCTGCGGGCTATAAGTTATCGCAGAGCGTGTAGAAAAATACTTTTTTTTTCAACGCCAAAATAGTATTTAGCGTGTAGCCTAACCCCCATTTTCGGATTAGGATTGGTATACGTTTTGCTTTTACCTTTGCTCTAAACACAAACCATAGGTGCAAATACCAACAAAGTTGGCAACCATCATCAATTCGGAGGGAATTATGAAAAGTAAGAACAGATTTTGCGGAATGATATTTTTTCTGGCCGGGCTTCTCACTGCCTCACTCCTTCAATTCAGCTTTCAAGACAAACAGGATCTCCTGGCGGATCAGTACAGTTGCATCCGCCAAGATCTGGATGCTTATGGTATGACCGGAAACATTCCTGCCCCCCAATTTACAATTACCTACAATGTTCCTCAATGCTATGGGAATAATGGGTACAGCATTGAAAAAGTTTACATGTACGGTAACCAGGTCGCTGTAACGTATAAAAACGCCAATTCCGCAAAATCTGGTATCATGGGAAAGTCTTTCACGGGAAATTCAAGTGGCGGTTTTAGTACCATTCCTTGATCTCATTACATCTGTAATGTTGGTGAAATCTGGGGCTGCATTTTGACTATCAGCCCCAGATTTCTGCATTGACCGACCCTATGAACGAAAATATCCCTTTGAAACACGGATTTTGATTAACACTGTATGCGGTTGAGTTTTCAGGGTGGGATAATCTTTTTGCGCAATAAATGGTATAAGTCTGGGTTGGACCTGGCACCTTAAAGCGAGGACTTGCAGGTATTCATAGTCCTGACTACTCCAAGTTCCACAAAACCAAAACCTGCACTCAAGACTAAGTATCCACTGCATGAGTTTTCTGAGGCTGAAAAAATTTATAATACCAATACAATCCTAAACCTGTTATGTTCGATTTGTCATTGGATGAGGTTTGCAATATATTGAATTGTAGGCGGGGCTATTGATAACACGCTGTTAATCTGAGTATTAGGAAAGCGCCTTGAAAAAAATATTTCTACTGATCAGTGTATTTATCCTCAATGGTTGTTTGGGTATGCCAGAGTCTGTTCAGCCGATTACCGGATTTGAGCTGGAGAGATATCTTGGCAAATGGTACGAAGTAGCACGATTAGATCACGCATTTGAAAAAGGGTTGAGCCAGGTGACTGCGGAATACCGCTTGAGAGAGGACGGTAGTGTTTTGGTTCTTAACCGTGGTTTTTCTGAATCTAAAAATGAGTGGAAAGAGGCTGAAGGAAAGGCATATTTCGTGAACAGCGTTTCAGAGGGCTATCTTAAGGTGTCATTCTTCGGTCCGTTTTATGGGTCATATGTGGTTTTCGAGTTAGATCGAGAAAACTATCAATATGCTTTTATCTCCGGTCCGAGTAAAAAATACCTGTGGTTGTTGTCTCGAACACCGTCAGTAGGGATAGAAATTATTGAAAAATTCATTAGAATGTCCAAGTGGCGTGGTTTTGATACAGATAGCTTGATTTTTGTGCAACACAATTAATACCTTACGAATAAGGATAGTTCATGCAAATTCCTAAACGGAGTAGCTTTTCAGCGCCAGCGCTCAAACACTGGGATGATTTGACCCCATCGATACAGGCAAAACTGCTTGGCAATGTTTGGTGTGGAGCCTGCAGTAAGGCGGTTCACATCCTTGTTGAATCAGGTAGAATCGAGAAAAAAACCTGATCTTGACTGGCCTGTGTGTCGACTGCGGAGGACGGGTTGCCCGATTGGTAGAGGGAAATTAGAATCATCGAACAACCAAATGTAAGGTGATCGATTGATCCTGCTCAAACATAATTATCCCTGTCGGAAGATTCCAGCTTCCAAAATCCTTGCGGATACAAAAACTATTGGAAACGGTAATTCAGACGAAAAACGATTCTGGTAAATATAATTGCTTGAATCTGAAACGGTAAAAGCATGGTCTTGATCCGAAATCATGCATATCTCCAATCAAGTTGAATGGAAGATTTGGATATTTGATTTTGACATCCCCTATATAATGGAATTTCAAATCTAAAATAAAAAATCCATCCATACTATATCTGGTATCTTGAAAAAATTTAAATAGCCCGAACTGGTGAAAGAAGTGCTCGGTAATTCGTTTGATTTGACTCGTCTCTAATGATACCATATATACGCTGTAGTATTTCATTTAAAAAATTGGTTTTTGTACGAAGCTTAAATATGTGTTTCTAATACTAAGGGATGCATCCTTTCTGCGTTTGGGAAAACATTAATTTTTCTCATCTGATTTCAATGTTTCACGGATGATAAGCGCCAAATCTTTTCCAGTCACCGGTTTTTGGATATACCTGCGGATACCAGCTTTAAGAGCTGTTTCTCTGGTAAATGATTCATTGAACCCGGTGCAAAGAATCACTGGGATATTTTTGTTGATGGCTATTATCCTCTTTGACAGTATATCGCCCATCATCTTTGGCATGCTCATATCGGTAATGACAATATCAAACCCTTCCGGGTCAGATTCAAATGCCTGCAGGGCTTCAGCACCATTCTTGAACGGGGCCACCCTGTACCCCAGGTTTTCAAGGATGGCCCGTGTTGCCTCCAAAGTGCTTTCCTCATCCTCTACAAGCATGATTTTTTCAGCTCCCCGAAGCCTGTCCACCTTGGTTTCTACTATCGGGTCCCGATTGGCCGGGTCATCAATAGTCGGCCAGAATACCTGGAACACCGAGCCTTGCCCAGGCTCACTGGACACCTTGATAAACCCTTCGTGTTTCTTAACAATGCCATCCACAACCGCCAACCCGAGCCCGGTACCCTGACCGACATTTTTTGTGGTAAAATAAGGATCAAAGGCCCTTTCCATTGTTACCTGATCCATTCCGCAGCCGGTGTCTTTTATTTCAAGTATGAGATACGTTCTGGGACTGTCCGTGGCTTTTATAGAGTCTTCCGGAGAAGTCTCAATTATATCGGTGAGACTGACTGTCAGTTTTCCTCCGGCATCACCCATGGCGTAATAGGCATTTGTGCATAGGTTCATGACAACCTGGTGGACCTGGGTGGCATCCGCCAACACAGCCTTTCGGCTGGAAATATTTTCTATTATGTCGATGTTGGATGGAATTGCGGACTTTAAAAATTTTACAGCTTCCTTTATGATCAGATAAAGCCTTAAAGGCTTTTTTTCATGTTCTGATTGCCGGCAGAAGGTCAGAATCTGATGAACAAGTTCGCTTGCCCGTCTAGCCCCTTTCACTACCTGATCGATATTGTCTTTTACTTTTTCTGGATTATCACAATTCATTTGAGCCAACTGGGCATAGCCGAAAATACCGGACAGGATATTATTGAAGTCATGGGCAATTCCTCCGGCAAGGGTTCCGATGGCTTCCATCTTCTGGGACTGATACAATTGTTTTTCAAGTTTTTTTTGAGCCTTTGCAGCATTCTTTCGCTCGGTAAGATCGCGAACAATAGACCACATTCCTTTTTCCTCATCAGATTCATTGCGTACAAGAAATGTTCGTAATTCAACGGGGAAAATACGATTATCCTTTGCTTTATATTCTTTTTCATACACATCGGAATAGCCTTGCAATAAAACCTGGTTGCTTAGAATATTCTTATTGAAGGCATGCCATTTCTCCGGAGTCAGATCAAAATCGGACAAGCCTGCAAGTTCTGCATCAGTATACCCCAGCATGCTTTGGAATGAATCATTACTCTCTCGGATACAGCCCTGCATATCAAGATAAACATATCCATCCATCATGCTTTCATGCAATCTTCGATACTTTATTTCCGAGCGGCTCAAGGCCCTCTGGGATTGCTGCAAAGCTTTTGCCTCTTCTTCCAGTTTAAGCATCTTTTGCTCGAGCTTATTTATCAGGCGCTCACTGTATAGTTTCAGAACTTCCTCTTCTTTTAGAGGCTCGGACATCAAGGGTTTATGACTGCCCGGATCGGATGCTATCAATATACGAACTGCCTCCATAAAGGCATCCGGCTCACAGGGTTTGAGCAGAAACTGATCCGCTTTGATCTTCATGGCAAACTCCATGTCCTCCGGACTGGTGTAAGTTGAGGTGTAGATGAGAAACGGGATATGGCACAACTCTTTGTCTGCCTTGACTTTTCGACACAGTTCAAACCCGTCCATGACCGGCATAAGGATATCGCTGATGATCAGATCAAAGCCCCCGGATTTTAGACAGAAAAGCGCTTCTGCCCCATTTGAGGCGGAATGGACTTCGTACCCATTCCCCTTGAGTAGTGCTTCTGCAAAATATCGATTTTCTGCTATATCATCGACAACCAGAATTTTCATTCTCATCCTCCTTGTTGTTCCGCTTTTTGGGAAGATATTGACTCATTTCCGTTAAAAAGGTGTCCGGGTCAATGGGTTTTTCAATGTAACCGGTAGCCCCGGCTGAAAGAATGCGTTCCCGATCCCCGACCATGGCATAGGAGGTCACGGCGATGATCGGCACCTGGTCAAGTTCGCCATGTTTTTTCAATTCCGCGGCAACAGCATAACCATCCATTTCAGGCAATTGGATATCCAGCAGGATGGCAAGCGGTCGGGAACTCAATGCCAATTCAATGCCCTTTCGGCCGTTTTCCGCACCAATAACGGCAAAGCCATTTTTTTCCAGCAGGAAACGCATCAGGTAAAGGTTCTGTTCATTATCTTCAATCACCAGAATTCGGTTGTTCATGTTGCACCTCCCGTCTGTCGGGGAAAACGGATGCTGAAGGTGCTCCCTTTGCCCCATTGGCTTTCCACCTCAATGGAGCCGTCCATTAGATCAAGGATTTTTTTACAGATCGAAAGGCCGAGGCCGGTTCCTTCGTGTTTGCGGGTCAGGCCGGTATCGATCTGGTGAAACGGCTGGAAGAGATTCGGTATCTCATCGGGCTGCATGCCGATGCCGGTATCGGAAACCGACAGGATGCATTGATCGTTCTCGATCCAGCAATCAATTTCAACCCGGCCTTTTTCCGTAAATTTAACGCTGTTGCTGAGCAGGTTGAGAACAACCTGTTCGAAACGCCGCTGATCCGTCCAGACCATTACCTGTGTGACGGGGAGATTCAACCCGAGTTCCAGCTCCTTTTTCAGGGCCAGGGGCATAACCAGTTTGACCATTTTTTCAACAGACCGCTTCAGATCAAAGGAGGTGCAGTTAAGAACCAGTTGACCGGCTTCAATCTTGGAAATATCGAGGATATCGTTGATTAGAGCCAACAGATGACGGGAACTGTTCTGCACCATGGACAATTGCTTATGCTGCTCTGGATTCAGGGGCCCGGCCAGTTCCTGGAGCAGAATGCCGGTGAAGCCGATGATGGAGTTCAGCGGTGTGCGTAATTCATGGGACATAACGGCCAGAAAGGTGGATTTGATTTTATCGGCAGCCTGAGCCTTTTCAACCGCCGCAGCCAATTCGACCGTACGCAGGGTGATGCGCTGCTCCATCTCCTGGTTGATATTGTAAAGCTCTTCTGTTCGTTTTGCCACCATTTTTTCCAGATTATCCCTGTGTTGCTCTAATTCAGTATGTAATTTGCGATTATGCATTATTTGAGAAATAAGACTTGAGAATATTTCCAAAGGCCGAACCGATTCATCGGTGGGTTTATGGCCTGATTTGGATCCATCAACGGCTATGGCTCCAATCAGATTGCCTCGGTCATCGTTCATTCGAACATAGAGAAAATCCTGTGGATGCCACATATCCTCTGATTCTGGCTCAGGGCTATTGTCGAGAATAAAATTCGTAAAATCCATGTCCTTTATGGTCGAATAGGGGATATAGTGGCTGAATCTTCCGATCTTGGTTCCCTTGGTAAAGAACTCGAGAAAATACTGAGCAGGTCTGGGTATATTTCTAATACGTTCAATGTCAGCTATGTCATGGCCACCATGGCATAATATATCGCGGTAAGGCGGCGTATCTTTAAAATAAAAAATTAGTATCCGTCTATAATCGGAATATTTAATAGCTGCTTCCACAATCATATTAAAAATGTTCTCGTCATCCTGAACAGATATCATGGATGCTGCCGTGAGGCTGAACTGCTCTATCTGCTCAGAAAGGTTTTTTATCCTTTTTTTATCCTCTAACATCTTTTCTTCGGAAATTTTGCGTTCTATGGCTTTGGTAATATGTGTTGATATGGAGTTGATAAGTTCTAAATCTTTATCGGTGTATTGTCTTTTTTCAGTATAATTTTGGATGAGTAACGCACCAAAAATCTCTTTGTTTACAAATAAAGGAATTCCTAACCAGGTTTTTGACAAGACACCTATAACCTCCCCGTTCAGTTTTTTTGCTAATTCAAGTTGTTCCTGCTCATTTAGAAGCAGTGTGCGTTTTTGTTTAATTACTTGATAGGTAAACGAGGTTGTCTGGCTGGCGTTTTTAATTTTGCGAACGTAGTCGGGATCTATCTTATCTTCCCAAAATGGGAAACTGATACTATCCATTTTTTTGTCGTATAACGCTATGGCAAATCCTTCAAATTCAGTAATATTTTTCACCGAGGCACATATGGATTTATATAATTCATCCAGATTCGAGGTGGAAAAAAAGGAATTTGAAATATCAAATAGTGTTCTTAGCCGCAATTCTTCTTTTATCAAATCTTCTTCCGCACGCTTTCTGTCTATTGCAACAGCGACCTGTCCGGATACTGAAGTCAGCAATTCCAGGTCTTCTTTTTTGAAGATGACTGTATCTGTATAACTTTGAATGGCCATTACGCCGATCACCTTGTTCCCGACCATCAGAGGCGTGCCAGCCCATGTCTTGGCTGGCGGTCCAATTCGGACCAAGGCTCTCTTTTCACAAAGTTCTTCAATTTCTGTCATAGTTAACAGATACGGTGATTTATTTCTGATTACCATTGCAGACAAGGATGTATTGGTTCGACAGATATCCTTTATTTCTATCAACGGCTCTTTTTTTTCGGACACACGAAAAACTATTTTTAAAGTGTCTGTTTCTTCCGAATATAAGGCGATAAAAAAATTGGCAACATCTAAAATATCGCCTAAAATTTGATGAATTCTCCTGAATAACCCATTCAAATCAGATTCTGTATTAACGGCATTGCTTATTTTGTAAAGCATTTTAACAATGAGATCAGCTCTGTTGCTCATGTCTTTGATTCCCCTATTTTAATCAGGCCGGTTCTTGAAATCCTGTGGAGGAGTATTTTGCGTTTCAGTTGTTATTGATTTAAGTAAGCAGTTGCAATTTGGTTTTAAATAAAAAACTATGTATCTTCGGCAAACTGGATTTGAATGATAAATCTAAATTCACATTCTATTTTTTTGATATTATCATCAGCAGTTCGTAGAAGCAATTAAAACAAAAACATCCTTATTATACTGGTTCTCAAAATGATGTTCAAAAAGGCAGCAACGAATTTGAGTCCCCTCCTTTTCCGGCAAAAATGAAACTGATTTCCCCCTTATATTGTGGACTTAAAGTAAACATTTTTTAAAAAAAATTGTTGTTTCTGGGAAACTCAAAAAGCGATTATTTTGTCTATCATTATGGGGTTTTATACCAGGTTCCGGTGGTGAGAACTGGAAAAATAAAGTGTCGCCTTCAGTTGAAACAGGCCAATACCACATATGGTATTGGTCATATGTTTTTTTAGGGGTGGTATGGTACCTGTTACTGACCCATTTGATACAACTGGTTAACTTTCATTTAAAAGTTAACCAGTTGTGTCTGCACATCAAAAAGTCCACCAAAGCAAAGATTCCAAATAACAGCAACATCTCAAATTACAAAATTTTACGTTGTATGAGGCGTAAAAGTAAAGCCAAATTTATAAATATTGTATTATACCAAATAGTTACGATTTTTTTATTTTTTTTTATATAGGCACTTGACTTTTGGTTATTTTTTGTATATTTTTTCCAAAAATGAGAAAAATTTGTATCAATTCTCATAAAAACTATAATTAATATTCAAAGTTATAGTTTGTTAGTAGGAAAGTTGTTAGCATTAAGTTTTAGATGGAAGTATGAAGTTGCAGTTGATGTAAGAAGTAGGCAGTATGTTTTAGATGGAAGTACGAAGTTGCAGTAGATGTAAGAAGTATCAGTAAGTTTTAGATGGAAGTATGAAGTTGAAGTAGATGTAAGAAGTAGCAGTAAGTTTTAGATGGAAGTACGAAGTCGAAGTAGATGTAAGAAGTAGCAGTAAATTTTAGATGGAAGTATGAAGTTGAAGTAGATGTAGGAAGTAGCAGTAAGTTTTAGATGGAAGTATGAAGTTGATGTAAATGAAAATTTTTTAAAGTAGGGTTATTTAGTATCATTAGTAATTTTAGTAATATTTAGTGACTTTAGTTTTGTACACATATAAACGAGACAGGATTGAATTTTTCCTGTCTCGTTTTTTTTTGAGCCTGTGAAGAAAAACTCAATAACAACCTTAAAACTCAAGGCTATAAATGCGGTTAATTGGTTTTCCAGTGCTTAGTGACACACGAAATCCGGTAGCGATAATTTGTATTCAAAATCAAAAGTACAAAAGTTCTTATTTTTGCAGATTTTTGAATTAGGAATTGAGCGACACATATGTCTATAATCGCTTAGAATTGGAACGTCTTCTGGAGTGTGAACTGGTATTTTAAAGACTCAGTCCAGCCAAAATTTGAGCATCCCTCATATATGGTATACCAGATTTTTTTTGAATAAACATTGTCACTCAATTATATGAGCCAAAGGCAACATGGATGGGCATATTCCCACATTAATCTCTATAATATATAAAAAACATAGCAACAATTTTTTCTATAGCTTCAACATACAAATATCAATTTCACAAGTCAAACCCACAACGCCATTTTACAATCGTCACTTATATAGTTAGCGGGCCGTCTTTGCGCCATGCATAGCAGGTATCCACTAAATATTTTTCGACATCAAGAATTGAATTTGCACTTCTATGTTCTTCACGTGCTTCGAATATCCAGTATCCCTGAAGTGCTGCTGGTGCCATAGATAAAAGCAAAGTTGTCAAATGGGCACATCCTTTTATACCGCCTGCAATTTTTTTGACTTTGGCAGTGAATCCTGGCGCAATGGTGAGCCCCTTTATTTTATCAAGACTGTTTTCCATTTCCCTGCAAATATCATCATGAGGAGCACCTGGAATTTTCACATGAATATCCAAAATTTTCAATTCAGCACTTTTGACAAGCAGTTGAATTTGCATATGATGAAAAACATTAGGTTCAATACGTTCACCCGACCTCTCATAAACTGTTATCAGATTTCTTTCTTTCAATTCTCCCGCAATTAATATGTACTCGTCGTCAATAATATAGCTGGAAAATCCAAATTTTTTATATGCCACTTTTGCTGATTCATTATTGCTAAGGATTCCTTGATGAGCTTGATGACTATTCCCTCCAGCTGGACAATATACTGCCGGACTGGTTCTGGAGTTACGGCCCAATCTTCATCTGTAAATGGTCTTTTAATTTCCATGTAAAAGAGCGTAACATATTAAAAAACAAAAATCTAGATTTTTGTTTAATTATTTCAGTAGGTTGTAA
Organism: Desulfobacula sp.; assembly: GCA_013792075.1. GTDB lineage: Bacteria > Desulfobacterota > Desulfobacteria > Desulfobacterales > Desulfobacteraceae > NBML01. The sequence goes on along the minus strand of VMSR01000202.1, from coordinate 61,906 downwards.
AAAACAACTTTTTGCTTATGATTCCAGGCTTTTATAATTAATTATCAACCCCGTGAACGGATACAATTATTTTGATCATCAACATTGATGCAAGTATTCACAACTTATTCATTGCTGACAAAATTGGGTTGGATTTTTTTTAACCGATTAATAATAGTTTTTACCTATTATTAAACCCTCATATTACAAGTATTGAAATTAAACCTTGATGTTTTAAATTATGTTTACGGCAACAGAGAAAGTACTTGGCTTAAATGAAATAATAAAAACAAAAAAACATGAGGTGATAAAATGACTAAAAAAAGAACTGAAGATTATGTAGAAAATGAGCAGGAAAGATCAGAAGGTCACGCAGATACAAGACATAAAAACTTTGAATGTGAAAATCCTGACAAAAGCTTGGGGTGCGACCCAGGAATTGACGTGGCCGGGTAAATTAAAAGAGCAGTGTCTTTAACAATAGAGTAAAAATTTATTAGATATAAATTATAAAACGACACGATAAGTGCTAAATAAGGAGAACTCTCATGATATCAACTATAATTGCTGTGATTATTATCGCACACCACTTAGACAAATGTTACGGCTCCAAAAACGGAACCTGTGAGTTATAATTTTTTAGTGTAAAATCAAGAAGCCCTCTTAAAACTAAGAGGGCTTCATAGTGAAAAGAAAGTTTTCAGGAGACATTTTAAATTCCAGACTATGTGGTAAATCACCGAAACTGTAAAACAGGGATAAAACGTTTTATATCAATTAGCGGTTTGCCTTGAACTTTAAGCTGATGGTGATATAAAAAATGGAATCGAATATATACAAGGAAAAAAATGGAAGCGTCAATAAATCTTGAGATACATGAAAAAATATTGTTCAAGTGGCAGAAAATTGTTGATCTTGCAAGTTCTTTATTGGGAATACCAGCATCGATGATAATGAGAATTGACAAGGAAGACTTGGAAGTTGTTGTCGCCAGCTCCAATAAAGACAATCCCTATATCTCCGGTGAAAGAACACCTTTTTTAAACTCAGGCATATATTGTGAAAGAGTGATCAAAACCAAAGCGCCGCTGATCGTTGAAAATGCAGAGGATCATGCGAAATCGGACCAGCCGTTTACCGTTAAAAAAGAGATGGTGTCCTATTTGGGCCTGCCGATTCTATATCCAGATAAGCAACCTTTTGGTACTATTTGTGTTCAGGATAATAAAGAAAATCACTTTTCAAAGGAACATATTGATCTGATGGAAAGCCTCCGTGATGTTATCCAGTCCAATGTCGAACTCATCCATATGAATGCGGCTCTTGGAGAAAAAAACAAAACGCTTTCAGAATTTATCGATGAAATGAGAATACTGCGTGGCATTTTACCCATATGTTCCGGCTGTAAAAAAATTCGAAACAGCAGCGGAAACTGGGAAATGATGGAAACCTATATAGAAAAAAAAACAGAGGCGTCTTTCAGCCACAGTATATGTCCGCTTTGTACAGAAGAACTCTATGGCCATAAAGATTGGTATAAAAAAATGAAAGCAGAGGAAAAGGGTTAAAACTGGGAAATCATTAAAGTTAGAAAAAGGAGGAACTATGTATCGCTACAAAAAAATAATGGTTGTCCTGAATCTGGATGATCATGACGAAAACCTGATCCAGAATGCCGGAATACTATCGAAGATGGCTAAATCTGAGGAAATACATTTTGTCTATGTCTCTGACACATTCGATATTCCTGAAGAAATTAAAAAAATCTATCCACAAATTGCCTCCCCTGTTGAGGTGGCCGTGGAAGAAAGGATGAAACAGAGTGTTGAACAGCACTTTAAAGGCCATGAGAATTCAAAACTGATTTTTCAACCATTGGAAGGACCCTTGCTGGGGCTTTTAATTTCATATACAAAAAAACAAGATATAGACCTTTTGATCGTGGGCCATCAGGCGGGTGACAGTGCCGCCAGCAAAGCTCTCTCTGAAAAGTTGGCAAGAAAAGCGTTTTGTTCGGTTATGATTGTTCCGAAAGGTGCAAGGGCTTTGATTGAAAAAATACTGGTACCGGTTGACTTTTCAGATCATTCGCTGAATGCCCTGGATGTGGGCAGTGCGTTTGCCAAGGCAGCAGGGCTGGATCATATATATATCCTGAACACTTACAGGGTGCCGGCAGGACACCATAAAACGGGAAAGTCCTATGAGGAATTTACAAACATTATGCTGGAGAATGCAAAATCAAAATTAAGCGCATCTCTGGCAAAAGTTGACCTGAAATCGATTGGCATCAAGCCGTTTTTTATAAAAAGCAATGATGTTGTTAAAGGTATACAGCAGTTTTCAGAAAATATGGACACCGATCTGGTCGTTGTCGGTGCACGGGGACGCAGCGGAGACATTGCCGCGATTCTGCTCGGGAGTATCACAGAAGGGTTAATCAGAAAACTTGACAGGCCGCTTCTGGCCGTCAAGAAAAAGGGGGAAGGATTAAACATATTGGAAGCTATAACCTCGGAATAAAGATGAATTGACCTTGGAGCATAATTATGGATAAGCAAGAATACAAGGATGAACCGCTGATATTAAAACTTCACTCTGTCATAAGGGTTGCGGTAAGGATTATGGCACTGATAATGACGGCTGTTATTATCTGGGGCGTAGTTGACGTGTGCTGGGTATTGTACGAAAAACTGATGACACCGCCGCTTTTTTTACTGACTATCAGCGATATCCTTGCGACATTCGGTGCGTTCATGGCGGTCCTGATTGCCATCGAGATCTTTGTCAATATCTGCATCTACCTGCGGGAAGATGTCATACATGTACAGATTGTCATGGCAACAGCACTGATGGCAATTGCCCGAAAGATAATTATTCTCGATTTTAACAAAGTCAGTTCAGATTATGTCTGGGCCATGGCCGGGGTAATCTTTGCCATGAGTATCGGATACTTTTTAGTGCTGAAATCGTCACAAAAAAGTACATCCATCTCTGACCATATTTTTCCTCAGGATAAAACCCAAAAATCTGACCTTGGGCAAAAAACCGATAGCTGATTGAGGGGCGATTGCGTCGTGCTTGTTTATAAAACGATATCATATTCCAAGATGGAGGGAACACTATTTTCTTGAAAAATGCATTCACATTTCAGCGAACAGCAATGGTCATATCTGTTTTTGTCCATCTGTTGCTGCTCTTATCGCTTTCAAGCCTATACGACCCCCATGGGGTGCGCTGGCAATGGCAATGGGTGCCGTCTTTAGGGGTTTCCTTTTCGATACAGCTGGATGGGTTGAGCATGCTTTTTTCATGGCTGATATGCGGCATCGGTTTTCTGGTGCAGCTTTATGCCTACCATTACATGAAAGGCAAGCCGTCCAGCGCATTGTTCCATATCTACCTGACCCTGTTCATGATGGCCATGCTCGGACTGGTTCTGGCGGGGAATATTTTGATTCTGTTTATTTTCTGGGAATTGACCACAATCACATCGTATCTGTTGATCGGCTTCAATCATGATCAACAGATATCCAGAAAAAATGCACTTCAAGCCATTCTGGTGACCGGCGCTGGAGGACTGGCTCTCCTGGCGGGTTTGATAATGCTGGGCGGCATGGCCGGCAGCTATGAACTGGATCACATCATAAAAAATATTCATTTGATCAAGACCAGCAACCTGTTTTTACCAACACTCATCCTGATACTTGCCGGTGCATTTACAAAATCAGCACAGATCCCCTTTCATTTCTGGCTGCCCGGTGCCATGTCAGCACCAGCTCCGGTCAGTGCATATCTGCACTCAGCAACCATGGTCAAGGCCGGTGTTTATCTGCTGGCCCGATTATCTCCTGTTTTTTGCCACAGTGACCTGTGGTTCTGGTCTCTTGTCCTTGTGGGGGGTACAACAGCTGTCTGGACAGGGTTGCTTGCGCTAAAACAAACAGACCTCAAGTTGATGCTGGCTTACAGTACCAACGTAGCACTGGGGAAATTGATGTTTCTCCTGGCGTTTGGCAGCCGCTTTGCAATAGCCGCCGCCATGATGTTCATCATTGCCCATGCGCTTTACAAAGCAGCCTTTTTCATGGTGATCGGTACGGTTGACAAAGCAGCCGGCACCCGAGATTATCGGCATCTTGCCGGGTTGGGCGGTATCCTTAAGATGAGTTTTATTGCTGCCGGATTGTCTGCTTTGTCAAAAGCAGGGATCCCCCCCCTGCCCGGATTCCTCAGCAAGGAATATATGTATAAAGCGGCCCTCGGTGTTTCATATCTGCCGACGGCAATACTTGTTCTGATTAACGCTGTCATGGCGGGGCTTGCGTTTATAATCGTTATCAAACCATTTCTTGTTAAACCCGATGAAAATAGTGTACCGCTTAAGTCTGTCGAGAAATACACATTTTTGTGGCTGCCCCCGTTGTGTCTTGGATTTCTCGGACTGTTCACAACACTGTTCGGATTAGACTGGCTCAACGCAACACTGATAGGTCCGGCCAGTATCGCTGTCAATCCAGGCCTTGAGACAGAACCTCTCAAACTGTGGCAGGGCATCAACCTGCCGTTGATACTGGGGGGGGTGTCCTTGCTGCTGGGTTTAGTGGTGTACAGGTATCATGATGCGATCTCGGGTTTTATAGACCAGATCACCAGACGGCTGCCGTCGGGAAACGATTGTTTCGAAAAGGTGATGCAGATGATATCCCGGCTGGCATCCTGGCAGACAGGAATTTTTCAGCATGGTCGGTTGTCTGATTATATGCTTTTGCTTTTCAGCATATTGGGGGTTCACCTCCTCTGGTATGCAGCGGCCTTACCCGTTCCTCGCACAATGGATTTCCATGGGGTCAGTTTGCATGAAGTCATACTGGCTGTTTTCCTTCTAGCGGCAGTGATAACCCTGCTGCTGTCTGCGTCAAGGTTAATGGGGATTTTCTCGCTGGGTACGGCCGGGTTTATAACGACCTTGTTTTTGATGTTTTACAATGCACCGGATGTTGCCAAAACCCAACTGCTGGTTGAAACCCTGACCGTCATCTTCCTGGTGATGGTGGTGCGCCGATTGCCAGGATTTGCTGATACTGCAACCCATTCGGCAGTCAGACGAGCCGTCAATGCAGGTGTTTCCCTGTCGATTGGTGTCGGCGTTTTCTGGACGCTTACCAGCATTACCTCTGGAACAATGGATACAAAACTGACGGACTACTTTGCAGCCAACAGTGTCATCGCAGCCCATGGAAGAAATATTGTCAATGTCATCCTAGTCGATTTCAGAGCAATGGATACATTGGGAGAGATATCAGTTGTGGTCATGGCCGCTTTGGGTGCGTCGACCCTCCTGAAAAAAAGAAAAAGGAGAAACGGATGAGGTCTGTGATTTTCAGGACAACCGCTCACATTGTTATTGGCATCATGCTGCTTTTCTCTCTGTATCTTCTGTTGAGGGGACATAATGAACCCGGCGGCGGATTCATCGGTGCACTGATTGCAGTGATCGCCTTCGCTCTGATGATATTGGCAGAGTCTGCTGAATATGTCAGGCAGCGGATTCATTTTTCCCCAGGGTTGATTGCGGTATCGGGTGTTGGTATTTCTCTTTTTTCAGGACTGTTTGCCCTGTTTTTGAATCGTCCGTTTTTAAGCGGAATCTGGTGGAAAACAAGTCTCCCCATGGGGACACCCTTGCTGTTTGATGTCGGAGTTTATCTGGCAGTGTTTGGGGCGGTGCTGTCAATACTGCTGCGAATCGTTGAGGATTTGGAATAGTGGAATCCTTATTATCTCTCATAACCGGTATGCTAATTGCGGCTGGTGTATATTTGATGCTGGAACGTCATATTCTGCGTATATTGTTTGGTTTCATCCTGATCAGCAACGGGGTTAATCTGGCGATTCTCACTTCCGGGCGGCTTTCAAAAACAGGGCTGCCGATTATTCCACCCGGCGGTGTGATGCCTGACACGCCCTATGCCAATCCGCTTTCCCAGGCCTTGATTCTTACGGCGATTGTGATTGGGTTCGGCGTGTTGATATTTTGCCTGGTACTGGCCTACAAAGCCTGCCAGGTGCAAGAATCTGCAGATGTTAACCTGATGAATCTCTCTGAACGAGAGGAGAAATGATGAACAGTCTGCTGGTATTGCCTGTTATCATTCCATTGGGGGGTGCACTTTTTCTTTGCATGTTAAGAAAAAGAACAACCGCCGTTACAGCAGTATCATCGCTAACTGCGGGTTTCGGTCTGACCGTTGGTGTGATGCTGATATCCTTGGTTGTAAAGCAGGGTCCCCAGGCAGTTTCACTGGGCAGTTGGCCGGCACCCTACGGAATTGTGTTTGCTGCGGATCTTTTTTCTGCAGCCATGGTGTTGATCACCTGGGTAATCGGGCTTGGCATTGTGATTTATTCGGCAGCTGATCTTAAACATAAGCCCTCATTTGCACACTACCAGGTCTTGATCCAATTTTTGCTCGCTGGCGTGAATGGTGCCTTCCTGACAGCGGATTTGTTTAATCTGTATGTCTGGTTTGAAGTCATGCTGATCGCCTCCTTTGGTTTGATGCTGCTGGACGCAGGATCGATCCAAATCCAGGGGGGAGTCAAATATGTTTTTTTGAACCTGATATCAACCCTAACGATGCTGCTGGCCATTGGGCTTCTTTATGGGGCGACCGGCATGCTCAACTTTGCTGAGCTTCATCATAAAACCCCTGTTCTTTCACCGGGTCTGATCAATATCCTTGCCGGGCTGTTTCTGTTCTCATTTTCAGTTAAGTCTGCCCTGTTTCCTTTATATGCATGGCTTCCAGCCTCTTATCATACGCTTCCAAGCAGCGTAGCGGCTTTGTTTGCAGCGTTGCTGACAAAAGTCGGGATATATGCCGTGATCCGAACCTTTACCCTGGTCTTTCCCTTTGAAGGCACCGGCTGGCAGACTATTCTGATAGCCGTGTCAGGCCTGACAATGCTGACCGGTGTTCTGGGTGCAGCCAGCCAGTTTACGATCAAAAAGATACTCTCTTTTCATATCATCAGCCAGGTCGGGTATATCATCATCGGCATTGCGCTTTACACCCGCCTGGCAATTGCAGGTTCAATTCTTTATCTGATTCACCATATCATTGTAAAAGCAAACCTGTTTCTGATTGGCGGCTTTTTAAACCGTAAATTCGGCAGTGACCATCTTTCCAAAATGGGCGGCGTTTATAAATCATTTCCAGTGCTTGCCGTTTTGTTTATGATACCGGCTTTTTCCCTTGCCGGTTTCCCCCCCCTGTCTGGTTTCTGGAGCAAATTTGCAGTGATTCGGGCCAGTATTGAAACCGATCATTACTGGCTGGCGGCAACAGCCCTTATTGTTAGTGTTCTGACCATTTATTCCATGTTAAAAATCTGGAATGAAGCCTTTTGGAAACCGGCCCCAACCGATCCGGTTTCAAAACCGGTCAGGTCATTATCCTCACGGGAGGCCTGTTTATATCTCGTTCCCATTGCAACCTTTGCCTTGTTGACACTCATTATCGGGCTTGCTGCAGAACCCTTTTTCCGGTTTGCAGACCAAGCCGCCCTGCAGCTGTTAGAACCGGCGGACTATATTCAAGCCGTTTTAGGAGTAAAAGGATGACCTATTTTATTTTGAATCTTTTTTTTGCCGGTGCCTGGGTCCTGGTCAATCATGCCTACAGTATCATCGATTTTTCTATTGGGTTTGCCCTGGGTCTGGGCTCCCTGTGGCTGACCCGGCCCTTTGGTCTGGATAAATCATATTTCAGGCGGTTAAAAGCGGCGGTGGTTCTGCTGATTTATTTTCATTATGAAATGATGGCATCAGTGATCAAGGTGGCCTGGGAAGTATTGTCTCCGGAATTTAGAAGCGTTCCGGATATCGTCCATGTACCGCTGGACGCAACCAGTGATATGGAGATCACCTTGTTGGCCAACATGGTGTCGCTGACACCGGGAACGCTCAGCCTGGATGTCAATCCGGAAAAAACACACCTGATTGTTCATGCCATGTTTGCACAGGATCATGCAGCGGTAATTTCTGCAATAAAAAACGGCCTGGAAAAGAAACTTCTGGAGGTGACACGTGAGTGATTTGTTTCCTGTAACCATCACCATTGTTTATGGGGGTCTGCTGATCAGTTTTCTTTGTGCTTTTATCAGACTGCTGATGGGACCGACCCATGCAGACAGGGTAGTCGCCTTGGATTTAATCGGATTCATTACCATCAGTTTCATTGCAACACATGCCATCAGCAGCGGCGAAACCGCTTTTCTTGATATTGCCACCACGCTGGCACTCGTGGCTTTTCTTGGAACTATAGCGTTTGTAAAATTTATTGGAGAACGATTGAGCCAAACCGTTGACGACAAAAGAGAGGAACCATGGAAACATTAATATCCCTATGCCTTCTGATCGGCACCTTTTTTACGCTGGTTGCAGCCATCGGTATTCTTAGAATGCCGGATATATATATGCGAATTCATGCTGTTACTAAAGCGGGAACTGTTGGCATTGGTTTGATACTTCTCTCTGTTGCCCTGTTTTTTGCTGATTCAGCGGTAACCTCCCGTGTGATCGGTATCATGCTGTTCATTATTGTTACAACACCCGCAGCCGCCCATTTGCTGGGCAAAACAATGCTGAAATCAAAATATCGGATGTGGCGAAATCTAACGATACGATAAATTATAATTTTTTTGATAAGGAGTTTCGTTCGTGAAAAGATTCAAAAACATACTTTACATTCTTGATGGAACAACGCTTAGCCATGTGACAAGTGCTGAAAAAGTAGCCAAATTAGCCCGTCATAATGAAGCAAGCGTTTCTACACTTATAGTCGACGAGACAACACTATTGGATGAATTGAGTCTAAAGATCAGTGGTCGCTACAATGAAATTAAACAAGCAATACTTCAGCAGAAAACTGAAAATCTTGATCGTTTTCTTAGCCATGAGCTTTGGAGTGGTCTTGATGTAAAGGCAGAATACCCAGAGGCGAACGGGTTCATACCCATAATTCAAAAGGTGCTACGGGATAGGCATGATCTTGTAATTAAAGAGGACGCGCTTGGCCATGGGATTGACCAACTCACTATGCGTCTTGTTAGGAAGTGTCCTTGCCCGGTCTGGGTTATTAAACGTGGCTCAGAAAATTTTCGACGCATTTTTGCGGCTATCGATGTCGGTGAAGAATCTCTTGAGGCGAGAGCACTAAACAAGAAAATTATCGAGTTAACCCATTCTCTGGCTCAAAGGGAGCATGGTGAGGCACACTATTTACATGCCTGGGAACTTGAACATGAGTCTATGTTAACTAGTCCTCGGTTTAAGGTTTCACCAGAAGAAATCTGTGAAATGAAGGAAAAACTAAACAAAAACCGTATGAAGGAGTTGAATTTTTTACTCCAGGAAAACCATATCCTCCACAAAACTGATAACATTCATTTAAGAGAAGGTAAAATTGAAGATGTGATTAAAAAGGGTATTGTAGATTTGAAAATTGATGTGGTTGTAATGGGTTCGGTAGCTCGCTCTGGTATTCCTGGGCTACTGATTGGAAATCAAGCAGAAAAAACACTTGATACTATCAAATGTACTGTGTTGATAGTAAAACCAGATGGATTTGTATCTCCGGTTAAACTATGAAAATTTTAAAAAAAAGAAAATGATAATGCAAAGGATGGTATAAGATTCCGTTCTGGAATTAATTTAAACAGGAGAAAATAGATGAAAATAGCTTTAAAACCTGACTATTTGACAAAGCGGGTACAGTTTTTTGTGTTTTTGCTTGGTATCATCCTTATGGCTGCCCTGCCGGAAAAAGCCTTTACCCAGGGGCCGGGAAATAATTTCACACCAGGTTTCAGCGGTTATGTTCAGCCTATGATAGCGGCTGGGTATTCAAAATCCATCTCTAATGTCAGCGATGATACAAAAAAGATTGATTCTTTGGATCAGGATGCCAATTCTGAAACCGATTTTTTCCCCATCCTTCTTTGGAAAACGGTCTATAATCTTGATAATGGTGCTACTCAATTTTATGCTGGCACCCCTAAAGAAAACATTGTGGCGGGGACATTTTTACTGGAAACTGGTATTCGACAAAAACTGTCCGGCGGAACCATTCTGACAGCCGCCTGGGTTCCCAAACTACCCATTTTGGACAATGAAGCCTGGAAAGATCCTTTTCTCTTAGGCTCTGACCGACAGGAAACTGACCAGGACTCCCAGGCTTTCAAAGTGGAGGCTGAGTCCATTTTCGGCAGCCCGGTTAACTTAAGATATGGATTTGGCCGTCAGGAGATTGATGATGATCAATCCGGAATCTATCTTTCCGAGCAACCCGGTTCAACCCTCACGACTGCTGATCTGCAGATGTTAAAACGGGATTCAGATTTTCACCTGCTGGAAGCCCAGTATGCGATTTCTTTTGGCCGGGGTATTATGATCCGGCCCGGAATAAGCTATTTGAGAGGGGACGCAACCGGAGATGCCAACAGTTTCAATCAATTCCAGGGCAAAGTTTCTTTTGCATACCCCTGGGAACAGTGGCGGTTTTTCGGCAATATTTCTTTGGGTCTGGCAGAATATGACGAGGCCAATCCCATATTCGAAAAAACCCGGGAGGATGTTATATATGGTACCACCCTGGGGGTTGGCTATACAACCCCTTTTGGTTGGAAAGATTTCACTGCCAGTGTATTTACATCTTTTAAAAAGAACGATACCAATATCAAGTTTTATGATTCAACATCTATGATAATTGCCATCGGGCTTGCCTGGCTGTTCTAATAGAATTCTGAAGGTCTATTGACCAGATCAACCAATTGTGAAAGTTATGAGCATGGTAACTCCTGTCCGAGTTGTTTTACTTGGAAGAACTTGTCTAAGTTGAAAGTGGTTGGGCCGAATTGTTTACCATGATTTGATTCCCCAGGAATAATGGACACACAGTTAAGCCATTTTTTTATAAAATACTCATAAAAGAAATAATTCCTTGGGTAGTAAAAAAGCGACTATATTGTCTATCTATATGGGGTTTTGGCTGGAAACCTACAGCGATAAATGACATTTTAAAGACTCAGTCCAGATAAAATTCAGGAACCCCAATATATGGTATCTTAATATTTTCCAGTTATGAAATTTCAATTCCATTATATGAGCCGTGGGCTTCAACCCATGCCATGTTTCCATATTAAACGATATAAAAAGGTTAATGAGCCGGTTGGCCCAACTCAAGTATAGTATCCCTATCCTTGATGTTTTGAAACGTTGAATTGTTAAGAATACCAAACCTAAGCGTGATATTCAGAATGCCGGAACTATTCCATTTTTTCAGTAATTGCTTGAAGAACTCAATGGTCATGACTTGTATTCAGAAGAAACGCAATTTTTGAAATTTTTCAAATACCAGATCTTGTTGTTGGAAAAAAAGTTGAGAAAATGAATTTACACGTTATAAGCATGGCCTTTCAGGATTCAAAAACCTGCCCATGGAAATTTTATATCCAATGAAAATTATTAATAAAGCAAATATTTGCTTTATTAATAATTTTGTGCGTTATGCGGGAGCGAAGTTCGATGATGCGTTTAACGGTGGAAAGTCCCAGGACTGACCACCAAGTTGCAATGCCCTGGGGGGGGGGAAATCAAAGATTGAAATTTCAGGCCCACCCGATTATGATGTTTTTTTTAGTATGAAAACACATTTAAATGTCAGAGAGGAAAATTTGGATCAATTTGATATTGCCCTGATCGGCGGCGGCATCGTGGGTGTTTCAACCGCCCTAACCATTAAAACCCGGTATCCCAAAGCCCGGGTGGTGTTATTGGAAAAAGAGAATCAATTTGCCGCCCACCAGACCGGCCACAACTCCGGGGTGGTTCATGCAGGGGTATATTATCAGCCCGGAAGCCTTAAGGCGGATTTCTGCAAAAGAGGGGCAAAGGCCACCATGGCGTTTTGCAAACAACATGGCCTCCCTTTTCGTCAATGCGGAAAACTGCTCGTGGCAACCTCCCCCCTGGAAATGAAACGCATGGAAGCCCTGGAAAAACGATGCGCCCAGAACCAAATCCATACCCTTCCCATTGACCGGCACCAATTGAACCGGATGGAGCCCCATATTTTTGGGCTGGGTGCCTTGCAGGTACCGGCCACCGGCATTACGGATTATACCCGGATTACCGCTAAGATGGCAGACTTGTTCAAAGCTGCCGGCGGTGTGGTCCAGATGGGCCATGCCGTGACCCGGATAGAGGAAAACAATGACACGGTTGCTGTGTTCACAGATACAAAAAAACTGATTGCCAGCCATCTCATTGTTTGCGGCGGACTCATGGCAGACAGGCTGGCCCGGATGATGGGAATCGCCATTGATTTTATGATCCTTCCCTTCCGGGGGGAATATTATCGTCTGCCGGACCGGCTGTCAAAGATCGTTTCCCATCTCATCTATCCCATTCCTGATCCAGACCTGCCCTTTCTGGGCGTTCATCTGACCCCCATGATCGACGGATGCGTCACCGTGGGCCCCAACGCGGTCATGGGCTTTAAACGGGAAGGATATGGAAAACTCAATGTGGATCTGGTTGATACCGGCCAGATGCTGGCCTTCCCCGGCTTCTGGAAAGTTATCGGGCGGCATCTTAAGTCCGGGATAAACGAATGGATTGATGCTTCCTATAAACCCGGATACTTGAGACGCATTCAAAAATACTGCCCCGGCCTGACCCTTGGGGATATGACCCCTTATCCCGCCGGGATCCGTGCCCAGGCCGTGGGAAAAGACGGCAGCCTGTTCCATGATTTTTTATTTTCCGAAACCCCAAGGTCCCTCCATGTCTGCAATGCCCCCTCCCCTGCAGCCACTTCCGCCATTCCCATCGGGGAGCACCTTTGCGACAGGGCCCAGGCCAAATTTAACCTGTGACCGGAACCTGCGGGCGACACCGCTGCACAAAATCCGTGACTTGTTTAATGATTTTTCATATTGACGAATACGCATATGTGGATATCTTATCTTAAGATTTGTTTGGGAACCACCAAGGTTTACCCGTCCACATTTTTCAGATGAAAGGAAATCAGCTATGGCCTATAAATTCAAGACCCTGGCGCTTCATGCCGGGATCACCCCGGACGAAACAGGATCAAGGGGAGTGCCCCTTCACAGGACCGCTTCCTACCTGTTCAAGAACACGGAGCATGCCGCCAACCTGTTTGCCTTAAAGGAGCTGGGTAATATTTATACACGGATTCAGAATCCCACCCAGGATGTGCTGGAACAACGGGTGGCGGCACTGGAAAATGGAGCCGCGGCACTGGCCCTTGCATCGGGAACGGCTGCCATTTTCTACACCATCATCAATATCTGCAGCAATGGGGACGAAGTCGTGTCAACGGCCAACCTCTATGGCGGAACCTTTACCATGTTCCACAACATGCTCCCGGAAATGGGCATAAAGGTGAAGTTTGTCCACCCGGACAAGGGCGAGGACATTGAAAAGGCCATCACAGCAAAGACCCGGCTTTTGTTCACGGAAACCATCGGCAACCCCTCCCTGGATGTGGCCAACCTGAAAGAATTGTCTGCCATTGCAAAAAAACACCACCTTCCCCTGGCGGTGGATTCCACCTTTACCACGCCCTATCTTCTCAGACCCCTTGACCATGGGGCAGACATTGTTATCCACTCTTTGACCAAATGGATGGGGGGACACGGCACCGCCATCGGCGGCATCGTTGTGGACAGCGGCAAATTTGACTGGACCGACGAACGGTTCAGGCTTTACAATGAGCCCGATCCCTCCTACCATAACCTTCGGTATGCCCATGACCTGGGGGATCTGTCCGCCCTTGCGTTTATCCTGCGGATGCGGGTGGGGCCCTTGCGAAATCTGGGGGCCTGTATCAGCCCGGACAATGCCTGGTTTTTTCTACAAGGACTTGAGACCCTTGCCCTGCGAATGAAAGCCCATTGCGAAAACGGCATGAAAGTCGCCCAATTTTTACTTGCCCATCCCAAGGTGGCCTGGGTGAGGTATCCGGGTCTTGAATCAGACCCCTCCCATGAAGTGGCAACCCAATTGTTTGAAAACGGGTATGGCGGCATGGTGGTCTTTGGGGCCAGGGACGGCCGGAAAGGCGGGGAAAACTTCATCAACCGCCTGGGTCTTATTTCACACCTGGCCAATGTGGGGGATGCCAAAAGCCTTGCCATTCACCCGGCCTCCACCACCCACTCACAACTCACCGATGATGAGCTGGTGGAAGCCGGTGTAACAGGCGACATGGTCAGACTCTCCGTCGGGATTGAAGATATCAGCGATATCCTGGAAGATATCGACCAGGCCCTTGGCAGTCAGGACCCTCTTGGCAAAACCTAAGCCATCAAATTGATCTGAATCAATTCAATGGCCCGGGACATGGTATATGCTTAAAACAAATCGCAATATTAACCTTTGGGGAGGTACCAACATGACAGAAAAAACAGAATTGATCAAAAACATACCCTTTGCCCAGGCAATCAATATCAACGATTTGGTGGATTATGAAGACGGACGGGTGGTCAGCCGGACCCTTTCCAGCAAATCCCATGTCAATATCACCCTTTTTGCCTTTGACAAGGGAGAAGAAATTTCCGCCCACACCTCCCCTGGAGACGCCATGGTCCAGGTTTTGGACGGCCAGGCACGGATTACCATTGACAAGGAGACACTGGATGCAATAGCCGGCCAGGTGGTGGTCATGCCGGCCAATGTGTCCCATTCGGTCTTTGCCGCCAGCCGGTTTAAAATGCTGCTCACCGTGGTCAAACAGCCGGTGGTGATCAAGGGCTTGTAAAAAAATTATTCTGCGTATAATTTTTTCCACCGGTATCTGAAGGTATGGTGGTTCATATTTAATAATTTTGCAGCCTGGCTTTCATTGCCCTTGGACCGTTCCATGGCCTGGGACATGTATTCTCTTTCAATGCCGGACAGAAGATCGGTCAAATGCACCCCTTCTTCCGGCAGCGACAGTGTCTCGGGAGCGGCGGGCTTTTGAAATGCCGGGTGAACCGGATCGCGCCCTTCATTGGAAAGCAATCCCATTTCCGCAACACAGACAAGCTGGTTTCTGGCCACCAGCACACTTCTTTCAATAATATTTTTCAATTCCCGGACATTGCCGGTAAACGCATGGGCTTCCAGAAGGGCCTGGGCTTCTGTGGATATCCCTTTTAAGCTTTTGCCAAATTTCAAATTGAATTCATGGAGAAAATGCTTGGCAAGGGGAAGAATATCTTCGGGCCGTTCATTTAAGGACGGTATCTTTGCCGTTACCACACAGAGCCTGAAATACAGATCTTTTCTGAATTTTTCTTCCTTCACCAGCAGATCCAGGTCCTTATTGGTGGCCGATACCACCCGGGTCTGTACCCGATAAATTTGGGTTCCCCCCACCTTGTAAAATTCACCATTTTCAAGGAATCGCAGCAGCTTTGCCTGGCCGGCCGGACTTAAGTCCGCCACCTCATCTAAAAACAGGGTTCCCTGATCCGCCTCTTCAATAAGTCCTTTTTTCCCCTGACGTTTGGCACCGGAAAAAGCATAGGGTTCGTACCCGAACAACTCGGACTCGATCAAATCTTCTGGGAATGCGGAACAATTGACGGCCACAAAAGGTCCCTGGAAAACAGGGCTTCTGGCATGGATGGCCTTGGCAATCAATTCCTTTCCCGTGCCCGTTTCCCCCAGAATCATGATGGGCGTGTCCCTGCTTTTGGACACCAGGTTAATAAAATCCATGATATTTTCGATATTCTTGCTTTCCCCGATAAAACAGGGTTCATTGGCCTGGAGAAATTTTTCCTGGAGTACCTGGACTTCCTTTATAAGGGCTATGGAGGATATGGCCTTTTTGATGGTCATCTCCAGAATATCCGGGTTAATGGGCTTGAGGATAAAATCAAAGGCCCCCATCTTCATGGAAGAAATGACCATATTGATATCCTCATAGGCCGTTATCATGATCACAGGGCTATTGACAGCCCTGGCCTTAAAAATTTCAAGGGCCTCTATGCCACTCATCCTCGGCAGCCCGATATCCATGAGCACCACATCGGGAAGGGTCTCTTCCAGGGAGACCACAAAAGATTCTGCGTCCGCATACGAGACAATGGTGTACTCATCACTCAAAATTATGTCCAGAGAATCCCGGATGGTCTCTTCATCATCTACAATGGCAATGGTATATCGAATCATCTCGTCTGCCCTTTATCTTCCTTTTTTATTGTTCAAGGGCAGTTCAATGATAAAGCGGGCCCCCTTGTTTTTGGATGAACTGAATTTCAAGGTGCCACCGTGGTCCAGAATAATTCTATGGCAGATGCTCAGCCCGATGCCGGAGCTATTGGTTTTGGTGGTATAGAAAGGATCAAAAATTTTGGATTGATGGGATAAGGGTATCCCGGGCCCTGTATCTGCAACCCGGATAATAATGGTCTCACCTTGTTTCTGGGTGGACAATTCGATCACCTTGTCTCCTGTGAAATCATTCATGGCCTCGGCAGCATTGGTGACCAGGTTTAAGATTACCTGTTCGATGAGGTGGGGTTCGGCAAAGCATTCAGGGATAGAAGGGTCCAGCTGTTTGACCAGGCGTATCCCTTTTTTCCGCAGGGTTACGGCGGTCAGTTTGGTCACCTCGTCAATATAATGGTTCAAATCGGTCATCACAAACTGGGGCTGGCCCGGTTTTGAAAAATCCATGACCCGCTGGATAATGGACTCGATCTTATGGGAAGCAAGTTCGATCTTGTCGATGATGGAAAGGACCTTGGTGATATCCCCATACTGGTTGTATATCTTTTTCAAGGCCTTTAAATAGATATAAACACCCGACAGGGGGTTACGAATTTCATGGGCAATACCGGCTGTCACCCTTCCAAGGGAGGTCATCTTGTCCTGGATCCTTAAAAAGCTCTGGACCTCCATTGAGTCCGTGACATCCATGATATTGGTCAATACGGACGAAACCCCCAAATAATCAATCTTGGTGGCAGAGATAAGGGCCCATCGGATCTCGGCTTCCTCCTGAATGTTTTCCGACGGATAATATCTGAAATCCGCCTCAATCCGCGTGATCTGATCGGTCAAAAGCGCCTGATATTTTTCTTTTATCCGGTTCCGGTCTCCTGAAAAAACATTTAAGAACCCGGGCGGTTCAAACACATGGTTCATGAGATGATGGATTTTTCGAAATCCCGGGTTTTTGTATACAATGGAATGGTCCTGGATGATGGAAATATAATTCAATGAGTTTTCAATCAGGGTTTTAAACCTGGCCCTGCTTCTCTGGGTGGCGCGTTCCGCCTTTTGCCGTTTTTTTTCCAGGTCCAGGCGGTAAAGCCCCACGGCAATATCATCGGCCAGTTCTTTGATGATGGTTTTTTCCGCTGCATCCATTGCCAGTTTTCGGGGGGTAGACAACACCATGAATCCGTAGTTGATATCCTCATAGGCCAGCTGCACGGCAAGTGCTCCCCGGTCGGCATAATTTTGTGCCAGAACGCAGTCTGTGCATTCCTTTATGGGGTCATGGACGGAAAACACCTGATCTGACGCCATGGTCTCCTGAATACACCGGGTAAATTCCTGTTTTTCCAAACGCTGTTTCATTAGACCAAACTTTGAATTAAAACCGGAATCTGCCACTATCTCAACATTTTTATCCCCATCCATCAGGCCGATCCAGGCATTGTAATATCCGCGCCTGTCCACCAGGATATCGCAGATACCCTTGATCAGTCGTTCCCTGTCATTTTCACTGACCAGCAGGCGCCCCACATCCCGAAATGCATTCAAGATAAGGTTCAGCCGTTCAATTTTTTCTATTTGAATAATTTTTCCCACGCTAAATCCTGTTTAATATAAAAAAAATATTTTTTATCTGAATATGTTTTTTTTCTCCCAATAACAAGAAAAAAAATAACAATGGCAAAAGCCCGCTCCTTCCGGAACCGGCGTATTCTTTAAAAAAATATTTGCAGATGGATATGGCTAAATTTTATAGCTGGTCTTTGGCAGGCAAATGGTAAACTGGGTTCCCTGGTCCACCACCGACTCTACATGGATGGTTCCATGGTGGGATTCCACAATACTTTTCACAATGGCAAGCCCAAGCCCTGTACCGTTTATAAACCGTGTTTTTTCATTTTTGACCCGATAGAACCGCTCAAAAATATTTTCAAGGGAATCGGCCGGTATCCCAAAGCCTGTGTCTGCAACGTGGACCATGGTACAATCGCTTGTTTCATCTGCCCATACCTCAATTTTCCCTCCAGCCGGGGTATAGCGGATGGCGTTGGAAATCAGGTTGGACAAAACTTCTTCCATATTCATCCGGTTTCCCATGATAAAATGATCTTTTTCAGCAGGTCTGCGGATAAGATGTATGGACTTTTCATCGGCCTTGCCCCTGTATAGACTGACATGATCCTTGATCAATACTTCCAGGTTCAGTTCTTCCCTTTCCTGGTTGATAAGGCCGGATTCGATCTTGGCCAGATCTAAAAGCTCGGAAGCAAGTTCGGTCAAAGATTTTATTTTCGCAGAACTTCTGGTCAGAATATCTCTCTGTTTCTCGGTAACTTCCCCCGCCAGGCCGTCCAGAACCACATTCAGCTGCATGAGGACAGAGTTTAAAGGGCTTTTTATTTCATGGGCCACCATGGAAACAAAATCCGACTTGAGCTGATCCTCTTTTTTCAAGGCCGTAATATCATGAAAAACCGTAACCGTCCCCAGATTCCGGTTTAACCGATCCCTGAAAGGAATACACCGGACACCGATGATCAGATCATCTGTCCCTTTTTCCGCTGGGATACAAATTTCTTCGGTAATCTCAGAAAACATTTCCTTGGGCTGGGCGATGGCCTTGTCAATCATACCAAGGACCGTGGGCTCATCAATGACATCGGACACCAGGCGTCCAATGACCGATCGCTTATGGCAGCCCAGCATCTTTAAGCAAGCCGGATTGGCAAGGGCCACCCGTTTCTGGTGATCTGTGGTTAATACCCCGTCCCTCAGGGTATTGATCATCACCCGCATACGCGATTTCTCAGTGGTAATATCCTGGAGTGTCCGGATAAACTCGACAGCCTTGGCGATCACCTTCCTGAGCTCCTGGGGATCAAAGGGCTTGGATAAAAAATCAAAAGCCCCTTTTTTCATTGTTTCAATGGAATGCTCCAGGGTGGCATATCCGGTGATAATAATGACAACGGTATCCGGATGCCGGGATTTGAGATCCGAAAGCACATCCAGGCCGGACATGCCGGGCATCATCAGGTCCAACAGCACGATATCATAGTGCCGTTCCTCAATCATTTTCAGGCCCTGGATCCCGTTTCCTGCAACATCCACTTCACAGCCCTCTTCGATCAACAACCGCTGGCAGGCCTTTTGTATGCGTTCTTCATCATCCACCACCAGGACCCGGGGCTGGAAAAAAACATCTTTTACAATTTGTCGCAATGGAGCCTGTGTAGAAGGTGTCTCCGATACCATTGGTTTATTTTTTTCTTCCATTGTTTATCCATTCATCTGTGTCATGTTCAGACACTTTGTATTCAATTAAATTATTTTCCCCCAGGAGGGCTGCACAGGGCCGGCCTTTCATCCTGGGGAACATACATGGGAAACTCTATAATAAAGGTGGTTCCCTTGGCCCCGGTTTTTTTTACGCTGATCTGGGCGCCGTGCTCTTCTATGATCCCATAAACAATGCTCAACCCAAGCCCCGTACTTTTCCCCACGTCCTTTGTGGTAAAAAACGGATCAAAAATTTTCGACAAATTCTCCCGGGGAATGCCTTCCCCTGTGTCTGTTATTTCCAGAAAAACCAGTTTATGAAGATTGTCCTTATAGGTATTCAGGGTGATTTTACCGCTGCCCTTCATGGCATCGGCCGCATTGATGACCAGGTTGATAATCACCTGGTTGAGCTTATTGGTATCGGCATTGATCAGCATCATTCCATCTGCCAGATACCGAATAATCTTTATGTTTCGAAATTTTTTCTGATCCCGGACCAGCTTGAGGCTTTGTTTTACAATTTCATTGATCTGGACAATATTTTTCTTGGAATCCGCACTCCGGCTGTAGACCAGAAGGCTTTTTACAATATTCTTGCACCGGTTTGCGTCTTCCACAATATAGCGTAAATCTTCCTTTGCCCCCTCATCCAGGTCCTTGCGTTCCAACAGAAGGCTGGCATAGAACAAGACCCCTGTAAGGGGGTTGTTGATTTCGTGGGCGACCCCTGCCGCCAATTGGCCCAGGGAGGCCATTTTTTCCGATTGTGCCAGCTGTTTCTGGGTAAACTTAAGCTCTTTTTCCACCTTGATCCTGTCTTTTAGATCATTGTAGATAGCCATGGTAGCGGATTCTTCACCCGTGTCATCATAGATAATGGCCGCAGACATTTCCACTTCGATCTCTTCTCCCCTGGCATTGACGATGGTGGTCCGGGGAATGATCAGTTTTCCTTTTCCACCGATTTTTTCATCCCGGAGCATCCGCATGATTTCCTTGGCTTTGCCCGGTGGATAGAGCTGGGCCGTATGCTTGATTTTGCCCTCTCCTCCGTTATAATCGCCAAACAATTCCTTTGCCACGGAATTCATCAATTCAATATTGCCCTGGCGATCGGCAGCCACAATGGCAGAGGCAGAAGAATAGATCACCCGGCTGATGAATTCCTTGACACCGATGAGCTGGTTCTCAAGGGATTTGGTCCGTGTAATGTCCCGGATACTTGAAATAACAAAGGCCACCTCACCATCATCATCAAAGATGGGAGAAAAAACTCGTTCCTCCCATTTGTACTGGTGTTTGATGGTATAGGAATGAACCTCTTTGTTTTTGAGCACCACGGATATGGGGCAATCTTCGGAGTTACAGGGGGTGTCCTTGTACAAGAAGGTGTGGAAGCATTTTTTTTCCAAAAGTTCTTCACTGGAAAGTTTATAGGTGTCATAAAATTTTTTATTGGCACCCACTATCTTTTTGTCCGGCGAAATCACCACACTGGGATAGGACAATGAATCAAAAATACGGGTCCGCCAGAAAAGTTCATCCGGGGTAAAGTTAGCATCACTGTTCATGGGGTCTCAAATCCTTCGGCCAGTGCCGGCAGGGCATGCTCCCCAAATGTGGCAGGCAAAACCATACAGATACTTGCGCCGGTGCATCCGGCCAGAAGAACCGGTATGGATGCGGCCGTTAAACACGCCATGGCTGTGTTAAAGATGCCAAACCTGTCTCCGAAATGGGGACCGTGAAATCCAATGAGATCAACCATTGAAAACCGGCTGTCATCGGAACTGCCTGTTGCCTTTACCTGGGAAACAAACGCCTTCCGATCCTGGGGTGTCAACGGATCTGTCAGGCAGAATAGACGCCCTGAATTATTTGCCGTGGCCATGGCGCAGGTAAAATAAAATTTTTTTCCCCCCGCTGCAAGCGATTGAAGTGATTTGCCGCAGACCGAAAGCTGGGCCGGTTGAGTGGGGTCACACGGGATCTCAAGCATTTCCAGGCCGGATTCCATTTGAAACCCATAGGTTTTTATTTTTTCTTCAACATAGGTGGCCCGGGTTTCCGAATACCTTTTTTTGACAAAGGCTGCTGTTTCGTCATTAAAATTCTGATGGAACGGGGTATGGGTGCAGGGCAATTCAAAGGCCTGCTCCAAAACCGCCAGAACCCTTTTTTGATCGGCTTTGACAACAAAGGATATCATGGCATTGGAAGAGACCATCTGCCGGAAGGCCATCTTTTTTTCTCCAAAGAGCCCCATTAAAAATCCCAGGGTATTCAGGCTGGAATGGTGGGGATAGACAGAGACCGTACAGACATCAAGAATACGGGTGCCATCCTGATCCGGGTCTTCGGGTTGCCCTTGGGATTTTGGATCATGACAGCAGAATATGCAAGTTTTGAAACCATCGGTCCGAAGTCCCAGGCAGGAAATGTTCGTCCGGTCCCGGGCAAGCCCCTGATAAAGTGGAATTGGAGGACTTGCATCCCGTGTATCCGTCTGTTGAAAAGCCTGTACCAATCCTGAATTCAGGCGGATACCATTAATTTTAATCTGGGATAAGTTCATGGGAATGATAAAAAACACCTCTTGCATCGGATGGACAAAATACGGGGAGAAGCATTTTCAGGGCATCTCCCCCATTTGTATCCCACCCGGATCAGCAGGACAAATTAAAACAAAATCTTACTTACAATGGTCGGCCACGATCTCCATTAGCTCATCCAGATCAATGGGCTTGGGAACATAATCATCGGCAAGGGTGGTTTTCCCATCGTGGTGGGTATAACTGGTTGTTTTGACCGAGTCTGCCACGGCTGTCAAAAGGACGACTGCAATGTCTTTAAGTTCTGCACTGTTTTTAATCTCTTCACAGACTTCCCAGCCGTTTTTCCGGGGCATCATGACATCAAGGATCACCACAGCGGGTTTTTCCTGTTTGATTTTATCCATGGCTTCTACGCCGTCATAGGCTTTTTCAACCCGATATGACTTTGCTTCAAGTTTCATGGATACGGCTTCCACTAAATCCGGATCATCATCAACGACTAAAATGAGTTTTTTTTGGCTCATGTTAAGATCTCCTTTTGTTTTTGTCCTACAGGGACAGAAAATTATCCTAATTTAATAAACTTAAATTTTGATACCCGATTTTTATACCTATTTTTTTATACCTGGGGCCTTGGGTACATTCCTGCTTTTTCAACAATTTCGGCCACCCGCTCTTCCCATTCAATGGCCATAATGTGAAACCCATGAACACCCTTTCTTTCTTTGAGTCTTTCCATGGATTCCACGGCAATTTTAATACCTTCTTCAGGCTGCTGTTCTTTGCTAACCCCAGCCATGCGCTTGATGACCTCGTCGGGTACATCCATACCCGGAACCCTGTTTTTCATATACCGGGCCATGCCCACCGATTTCATGGGGGTAATACCGGCAAGGATATGGACCTGTTTGTCCAGTCCCCGTTCTTCCACACCATCCATCCAGGCTTCAAATTTATCAAGATTAAAAATACACTGAGTCTGAACAAAGTCAACACCTGCTTTTACTTTTTTGGCCAAACGCATGACCCGAAGTTCAAAAGGGTCGGCAAACGGGTTGGCTGCGGCCCCTATGAACATTTTTGGATTTCCCTTCATTTCCGCCCCGCCCTGGAACTTTCCTTCATCCCGCATTTTTTTCACACACTGGATCAGCTGGACCGAGTCAATATCATAAACCCCCTTGGCCATGGGGTGGTCACCAAATTTGGGATGGTCACCGGAAAGACAGAGCATGGTGTCAATGCCAAAGGCTGCAGCACCAATCACTTCACTCTGCATGGCCAGACGGTTTCGATCCCGGGTAACCATCTGAATAATGGGATCCAGGCCCATCTGCTTGATAACGATACCGGCAGCCATGGACGACATCCTGACCATGGCGGTCTGGTTGTCCGTGACATTGATACCGTCCACATGGTCTTTGATCATATTTGCTTTTGTTCTTACGCTGTCAACATCGACGCCCCTGGGCGGTCCTACCTCGGAGGTAACTGCCATTGCTCCAGATGCCAATACGCGTTCCAGTCTGCTTGTCGTCTTCATAGTGCCAAATCCTCTCTGATAATTTTTCTGGGCCCGGCACCGCCGGCAGGTCTCCAGTCTTTTGCATCATTCAATTCTTCATACCGGTCCTGGATGCCCAACGCTTTGAGACGCTCCCAGATCAATCTCCAGGCACAATCGGTTTCCGGACCGATTTCGCACTGGCCGTTGGAAGTACCACCGCAGGGTCCGTTCAAAAGGCTTTTGGAACATCTGGAAACAGGACAGATGCCGGCGGTAATTCCCAGCATGCAGTCGCCGCATCCCTGACATCTTTCCGCCCAAACCCCCTGGCTTAAGGAGGCTCCCATAAACTTGGTATTCACCGCCGGATAAACATGGGCCTCTTTGAAACGGGTGGCAATGGACTGAACCCCGCATCCACAGGCCATGGACAGGACTGCGTCTGCACCGTCAATATAGGCGGTCAGCTCTTCAACATATTCCGGGTCGCATTGTCTTTCCAGGGTAATCTCTTTTATATCAATGGTTTTCCCCTGTTTGAGACTGTTCAGGTGAAGGGCGGAGGCCAGAAGACCCACCTCTTTTCTACCGCCGGCAGCACAGACAGTGACACATTCGTTACACCCGACCAGAAGAATTTTGCTATAGGGCGCCAGATACCGGATAATTTCCTGCATTGGTTTTTGTTCTGCTGTTATCATTTTTTCTCTCCAAAAATTTTATGTTTAACCCACGGCCTGCGTTTCTGTTTTTGCGTGACGAACAGGATTCGGGCCCAGGGTTTTTATTGTTTGTGTAAATTCAAGGGCTGTCTTGGCAAATCGTTCGCCCATTCCGGCGGACATATTGATCATGGCCACCCTTTCAGGTTCCCATCCCAGATCCTCAAGAATTTTTTTCACCCGGTCAACCCGTTGTTTTGCCCGGGTATTGCCGGTTTTAAAGTGACAGTCTCCTTCCAGGCAGCCTGCCACATAAACGCCGTCCGCCCCTTTTTCAAGGGCTTTCATTATATGAATCGCATCCACCTTACCCGTACAGGGCACCCGGATGATTTTTACATTGGACGGATAGGATATCCGTTTACTTCCGGCCATGTCTGCAGCCGTGTATGCACAATAGTGGCAACAGAATGCAACAATTTCCGGTTCAAAGTTTTCCATTAGTTAACCCTCTCAAATAAGCCATCTAATTTTGCCAGGATCTGATCATCCTCATAGGCCAAAAGCTGAATTGCCTTTGCCGGACAGTCAGCTGCACATACGCCGCATCCCTGACATTTATCAGGATCTATCTGTGAATACCCGTCTGCATTGATAAAGGGAATGTCAAAGGGACATGCCCGCACACAGACCAGGCAGGAGGCACATTTGTTTTTGTCCACCTTGGCAATGGCTGCCCCCAGGTTGATTTCCTTTTTAGACAAAAGGGTCTGGGCCCGGCCTGCCGCAGCCAGAGCCTGGGTAATGCTTTCCCGAATGGTCTTGGGCGAATGGGTGGTACCGGCAATAAAAAATCCCCTGACCGCCATATCAACGGGCCGCAATTTCACATGGTCCTCCAGAAAATAATGATCCTGGGTTCTGGGCAGATGAAAAATCATGGCAAGATCTTCCGTGGTTTCATCATCGGCAATAAGCCCGGTGCTCAAGACGACACAATCGGCCTCTATGTCAATCTTCTGACCCAAAATAAAGTCATGGACGCACACATGAAGCTTCCCGTCTTCCTGCTGGACGACAGGTTTTGTTTTCAATGAATACCGGATAAATTTAACCCCGATATTTCTGGCTTCTCGGTAATAATCTTCCTGGAACCCATAGGTGCGGATATCCCGATACAGGACAAACACTTCTGTTTCAGGATTTATCTGCTTGATCCGCAGGGCATTTTTCATGGCCGCCTGACAACAGATCCGGGAACAATTGGGATTGCTTTCCTCCCTGGAACCCACACACTGAATCATGACCACCTGTTCCATGGCAGCAATTTTTTCAACTTCGTCTTCCAGCAGGGAATCCAGTTCCAGCTGGGTGACCACCTTGTCAAGGGTTCCAAGCCCGTATTCAGTGGGCCGGTTGGCAAGGGCGCCTGTGGCCAGAACGGTTACCCCATGGTCGATCTGCATATAATTCATGCGAAGCCCTGTATGAATACCGGTTTTAAACAATCCCGGCATCCCGCTGTGATCCACAATAATAGACCGGGTCATGACATGGATGTTTTCATGGGCTGTAACGCGTTCAACCAGGCCGGCCACAAAGGCAGGCACATCATCTCCTTCGATGGTTTTACGGATGGATCGGGCAAGACCCCCAAGGGCGGGCGCCCGTTCAATCAGGTAGGTCCGAATGCCCTGGTCTGCCAGTTTCAAGGCAGAGGTCATTCCGGTAACCCCACCGCCGACCACCAACGCATTCTGACTCATGGGCAGGGTATTGTCCATGAGGGGTCGGCTTTTTCGAACACCGCTGATGCCGATCTGCAGCAGTTTATAGGCTTTTTCCTGGGCCTGTTCGGGCTGTGCCCTGTGGGGCCAGGTATTCTGGTCTCTCAGGTTGACAATTTCCACAAGATACCGGTTCAGTCCCACCCGTTTCAGAAGATCCTGAAATTTGCTTTCATGGGTTCTGGGGGAACATCCCCCAATGACCACCCGATTGAGCTTGTGCTCGATAATCATGGCTTCAATTTTGGCCATGGATTCGGCAGAACACCCGTGTCCGACTGCTTTGGCAACGGCCACATCCGGATTTGTCAGTGCATAATCAATAACCTTGCCCACATTCACCACACCGCCGATATCGATTCCGCAGTCACAGACAAAAACCCCTATTTTAGGCGCCTGCCCCGACACATCCCGCTCCATTGGAAAAAGATCTTCCATTTGCTCATGGGCAAGGATCACGGGCAGATCGGCTGAGGCCATGGAAGCTGCTGCACTGGCCTGGACCATGGTTTCCGGAATATCCTTGGGGCTTTCGTAAACACCGCAGACATAGACACCCGGTTTGGAGGTTTTCACCGAATTAAAATGATCGGTTTCGGCAAAATTGTGCGCGTTCAAATCAATCCCCAGCTTTTTTGCCAGGTCAATGGTGGTATCCCCTACCCTGAATCCGGTGGACAAAACCACCATATCAAACTCTTCGGTTTTCTGAATGGCTTCTTCTTCCAGGGCATAGGTAATGGAAAGATCTTTGGTGGCAGCATTTTCAACAATGGAATGGGGACGGGATCGGATCATTCTGACATTGTATTCGTCCTTGGCCCGGTTAAAATATCGCTCATAGTCTTTTCCATAGGTCCGCATGTCCATATAGAAAATAGTGGTTTCGATATCTTCTTGAAATCGCTCTTTTGTGACCATGGCCTCTTTCAGGGCATACATACAGCAGACACCTGAACAATAGGGCACATCTGCCTTATTGATGCCCCTGGAGCCGACACATTGAATCCAGGCAACTTTTTTAGGCCGCTTCATGTCCGACACCCGGACCAGACTTCCCTGGAAGGGACCGGAAGCGGACATGATCCGTTCATACTCAAGACCGGTCACAACATTTTGACATTTTCCGCTGCCGTAATTGTCTAGAACGGACGGGTCAAAAAGCGCTGCCCCCACACTCAAAATCACAGATCCTACTTTAATCTGGGTCTGTTTGACCTGGTCATGGGATAAAATTGCATCGGCCTTGCACACTTTTTGAATCTGGGTGATATCTTCCACCTTTTCCATATCAATGGAAAAAGCATAGTGCGTTGCCTGGGGATACCGCATACAGGTAGGTGCCCTTGGATCAAGACCCGGGGTAAACCGGACGGCTTTTGGAAATTTTTGGGCACAGTCTCCGCACCCCGTACATTTATCAACATCAATAAAACGGGGCTCTGTGACCAGGGTTACCGTAAAATTTCCCACTTCCCCTTCAAGTTTTTCAACCCGGGTCATGGGGCTTATTTCCAGATACCGCTCCCGGCCGCTGGCTGACAGAAAGGGAGAAATGGTGCACAAGTCACAGTTATTGGTGGGAAAGGTGCGGTCCAGCTGGGTCATCAGACCGCCAATGCTATAGGATTGATCTATGAGCAGTACATCGCGCCGGGATTCGGCCAGATCCAGAGCCGCCCGGATCCCGCCCACACCGCCGCCGATAACAAGCACACGATCTTCGCCTGACTGCTTATCGTCTTTTTTATTTAGCTTTTGCATGTGTAACCTATAATTTAATTATGGATATCCGTCATCTGTATGTTTCCATACAAATACGAAACGGAAAGTTGGTTAATTCGGCTTCCTAAAGACCTGCACTGTCCAGGATGGCCGGCAACCGGTCTTCCCAGCCAAGGGCTGATATCTTTACTCCCTGGGATACTTTTTTGAGAGAACGGATCATCTCTCCTGCAATACTGATACATTCGTTTTCGCGATCTTTTGCTTTTCGGATGCGGCGAATGGTATCTTCGGAAAGTCGGGAATTGGGGTCATTGATGGAAATGTAGCGGGCCATGCCCACATTTTTCAAAAGAAAAACAGAGGCAATCACCGGAACCTTCAAAGCCTTGAAGGCCTCGATCATCTGTGTATAAAAGAGGGAATCAAATACCGGCGGCAGCAAAAGATATTGGGCGCCTGCATCAATTTTTTTCTTTGCAGCTTCCACTTCTTGTTTAAGTTGTGCCGCATCGGCAATGGGGGCGATGGCGCAGCCAACGGTAAACTCAGGGGTTCCCTTGAGTTCAAATCCGGCCATGTCCGACCCGCGGGTCAAGGACCCGACCATCCTGAGCAGAGCGATCTCGTCCAGATCATTTACGGGAACAGCATCCTGATGATCCCCATTTGCCATATCTTCACCCTGGACCACCAGAAGGTTATGAATCCCCAGCACATGGGCAGCCAAAAGGTCACCCTGGAGCGCCATCCTGTTACGATCCCGGCCATATACATGGATCAGGGGCTCAATGCCCTGCTGACGCATAAGCGCCCCGCCTGCCAGTGCACTCATGTGCATAACGCCATTGTCCATATCCGGAATGACGATTGTATCAATTCGTGACTTCAGATATCTTACATTGGTGATCAGCTCAGATATATCAATCCCCTTGGGGGTATTCATCTCTGCGAGTACTGCAAATTCCCCTGAGGAAAGTTTGGCTTGAAAACTCATTATTAAAATTCCCTTTATTGTTTTAATGCTGTCCTGTTTAAAAAGAACAGCCTGTTACAGCATCAACTGCACACTCATCACATAAACAAAACAAACAAAACACAGTTTCCTTGTAGCAGATTTGATGCCAATTGTAAACTGAATACTTATTCATTGTAAAAACAAGTGTTTATTATCATTTTAGAAAGTGTTAAAGGGGAAATCCTCAAAAGTATTATAGAATTTTCAATTTATATTTAGAATTTTTCCTATTAATTGAAAATTTTCTAAACTCTCCGGAGCGACTCCCATTGAGCGGTATTTATGAATCTTAATTCAGGTGATATTCTGCGTTCAAACAATACCCCCCGGCATATCGGGTATTCACGCCGGGATGGTTTTTTTTCTCAATGGCTTTTACCCGAACCCTTTCCCTGGAAGCTTTCGGAGACGGGGGGATTATAGCGGATGTCCCAAGCTTTGGCAATGCCCTGCCAAGCCAGAGACTTGCCCCAAAAAAAACAATGGCCCCCGCCCCATTCAGCCATGGCATGTACAGGCTTTCGCTTCCCGCAACCAGCAACCCCAGGACCCAGAAGGACCCGGCGACACCGATGACACTCCTATTGTATATATTTTCTTTGGTCAGTTGCATTTCATCCCCCTTATCGATTAAAAAATTCATCTATAGTTGAAAAAACTAAACACATCCAATAAAAAAAACTATCGGTATTCCCGACAGCTCCAGATTACCCTTCCCAGTATCCTCACTTTTGATAATAGATCCGCTTCCAGGTAGATGGGGGCGAAATCCTTATTATCGCTGGAGAGAACCAGTTTGTCCGGATGTTTTTCCAGACGTTTGACCAAAATGGTATCCTCAACCCCCACGGCATAGATAGCCCCTGCCATTATATCTTTCTGGGACTGGTCGATGAGAACGGTATCTCCCTCCCGAATCACAGGCTCCATACTGTTTCCAAAAACTTCCATGGCCACCATGCTGGCAGCCGATCCTTTTCTGGAAAGCCAGGATAACTGGAAAGACAAATATTGGGAGACCTCCTCACCGCACTCAAAGGAACCCGTACCTGCCGACAGACGTGCTGCCACCTTGGGTATTTGTTTAAAGTCAATGTCATTCCCGGGGTCAGTGTTCAGAAAAACCGGCCCGACACCTGTTTCCATCCATTCGGGATTGAACTTGAACCGTCTGTACAACTTGATAATCCATTTTTCCGGGATGTTGTTTTTATTCCTGGCGTGGGTAATGCCGGACCGGTTGATACCAAGCTCCTTTGCAAGTTCTGCCTGGGAGTTGATTCCGGTTGCGCCTAGAATTCTTTTGAGCAAGATGTCAATTTTGTTTTCCTGCATCTATATCACCACCTTGAACTTATCGTTTAACAATGATGACTATATCTGGCATGCCTGTTTAAAAAATGCAACACTTTTTTTAAGTTTCTTGATCAAGCCATAATTCCCCGCGCAGTCCCGCCAAGTTCTGCTATCCTATCGTCCAGTTGTTTTATGGTTTGCTCAATTGTTTTACAGCAAATCTCCGGAAGCGCACCGCCCCATGCTTTTTCAGCCTCGGCAAACCCTTGCAGAACGCCTTGTCTTCCTGCCCTTAACCGATCAATATCATTTCCAGCTCCCTTTATGACAAAATCAATAATCCGCTGGGATGTCTTATCAATTCCAAAATACCCGTCATCCTGGACAAGTGCAGTGGCTTCATGGGAACTCAGTTGGGAAATCGGGGTGCCCTTATAAAATAATCCGGCTTTATCCTGGTCGGTTAACTGATTAAAATGGAGGATTGCGTTCTGGTCACTTAACTTTTGTCTGGTTTCTCTTCCGGTATGGAATCTGAACTCAAATGGTTCAGATTTGACGGAAGATGCCGCCTTGTTTTGTTTGCTCACAGCCCTACCGGTTGTCTGAAAAAAACTTTTCTGAATACCCGACAAAACAGATACATTTGTTTGAATGGAAACCATGGTCTACCCCTCCTTTTCATAAAACCTTATATTTCCATAACCATCGGTTTTTTTAACAAAAACTTAAATTTCAGACCAAAGGAAAGTGAACGACCCACTAGTGAACACCCCACTAATGGGGTGAAGTCGTTTTGTTTTTATCCAGGGCATTCCGGATGGCACTTGAAATTTCCTGTACGGCAAAGGGTTTCATTATCAGGGCAGCAATACCTGTTTCCCGGGCCATTTGATCATCAATGAGATCATTGTGACCTGTGCAGATTATAATTGGGAGTGTCTTTCGGACTTCCTGAATTTGCCTGGCCAGATCCGCACCCGTCATCTGGGGCATGACCATATCGGTTATAACAAGATCAAAGGAATCCGGGTCTGACCGAATTTTCCCCAGGGCCTCCAGCGGGTCGTTAAAGATCAAGGCCTTGTATCCCAATTGCTGGAGAATTTTTTCAAATATCCTTGTTATAGCCGGGTCATCATCCACCAAAAGGATGGATTCGGTCCCCATGGAGAGTCGCTTGGATTCATGGACTTTGGGCAAAGGGAGAAGGCTTGTTGCGGGCAGAAAAATGGAAAATCGGCTTCCCTTTCCGGGTTCGCTGTCAACCTGAATACCGCCTTTATGGGCTTTGAGAATTCCCGCCACAACTGCCAGCCCCATGCCCGACCCCTTGCCCACGGGCTTGGTCGTAAAATAGGGATCAAAAATTCTGTCAAGGATCTCTCGGGGAATGCCGGTCCCGGTATCGGAAAAAATAATATTTACATGCTCTCCCGGTTCCATGCCAGGATAAATTTCTACCTCTTTTGCAGTGAATACACCTTTTTTCACAAGGATATGGATACTTCCTTTCCCATGCTCCATGGCGTGGTGGGAATTGATACACAGATTCATAATAATCTGATTAATCTGGATGGGATCTGCCATAACAACGGCATCCGGATCTAAATATTGGGTGTTGAATTCAACGGTGGCAGGAATGATGGACCGCAAAAACTTAAGGGTTTCCTCAACGGCCGGGACAATTTTCATGGGGCTGGGGTTATAGCCTGTCTTTCGGCTGAAGCTTGATAGCTGGCGGACAATATCAGCAGCCTTGAGGCAGGAATGCTTGATTTCTTCAAGACGGGTCCTGGCCGGATGGTCCTGGCGCATGTCCCCTAAGGCAAGTTCTGTATTGCCCAGAACTATCCCCAGAATATTGTTAAAATCATGGGCAATTCCGCCGGTAAGGGTTCCAATGGACTCCATTTTAATGGCCTGTTGTAACCGGGCCTCTATTTTTTTCTTTTCTTCCTGCTCCCGCTTGAGGATGATGATCTGGGATATCAGGCTGGAAAAAATTTCCAGGGGGCGGAGGGTTTTATCACAGGGCGCCTTGCCGGATTTGGCGTCATCCACTGAGATCACCCCTATGAATTGCCCGTTTTCATCATTCATGCGCACAAAGAGATTGTCTTGGGGATGCCAGGTATTTTCTTCAGTCGGTTCCGGCCCCTGCCCATAAACAACGGCATCCTGATTCAGGATATGTTTCATTTTGTGGGGAACATAATAACTGAATTGTCCAACTTGAATCCCCTGTTCAAATACACCATCATACCAGGATTTAGGAAACGCAACACTTCTTAAATGCGCTATTTTGTCTTCCTCCATCCCGGCATACCCCACAATATCCCGATAGGGGAAGGTCTCTTTGAACAAAGAAATGATCACCCGCTGGTAATCTGTGTGGTCGACAATGGCATTGCTGATCCGCTGGAAAACCAATTTTTTATCTTTCATGGAAATCGTTTCCGCAGCCGCCAGGCTCAGCTGCTCGGTCTGGCCGGACAGGATCTGAAGGTTCTTTTCACTCTCCTCCAATGCCAGTTGCGCCTGTTCCCGGTAAAGAATTTCCCGGTTCAGACGATGGTTGATCCGGATCAAAAAAATACCCAGCAATATAAGAAAGATCAATATCCCCATTAAGATCAGGTAAAAGGAAATCCTCATTTTTTTTACCGCCAGGGACAACCTGGTTTTAAATTCCTGTTCCAGACCAAATTCGATTTCCGCCAGTTCAACCCCCAATTGGCGCGTTTGTGAAAAAAATTCATGGGCATCCAATACCGCTTGTTTGTGATTTGAGATCATAAATCCGCCCGTTGCCTGAATTTCCTTGTCATGGGCGGCGAGCAACGGGGGAAGAACCAAGAGAATCTTTTTTTCAAGAAACTTGATTTTTTCAACCACCTGCCTTGCCCTGGGCGCTTTTACCAGCCGGTCAAGAATGGCAATCTGTTCCTGAAGAGATGTCAGCCTTTCTGAGATTTTTTTCCGGTCAATTTCCCCATGAAAGGAGAGATGGAGCATGAGATGACCTTCCGCCCGCTTTGCAAACGAACTGACCTGGGTGGCGGCACTGGCGATACTCCGGAAATGCTTTTCCCCGCTGTCCAGGGCTTGGGTAAACCGCCTGCCCGATTCAATGGAGAAAAAACAGACCCCAAGGACCAGCACAAAAGATGCGACAAATACCGCCATCAGCCGTTTGGTGTGATTCCTGTGTCTTTTGTGGGCCACGATATAAACAATTTCCCTTCATTTGTGAATCGGCGCACCCTTAACTATGCAACAAGAATACGCCGGTTGATTATGGGGTGAACATTCTTTCTCTAAATATAAAAAAGACGGCTCCCATAATACACAACGCCGCCCAGAGGTAATCCAGCTTCAACGGTTCTCGAAGATAAAAAACAGCAAACGGCACAAAGATCGTAAGGGCAATCACCTCCTGAAGCATTTTTAACTGGCCGATGCTTAAAACCGTGTAGCCGATTCGGTTTGCGGGGACCTGGAGCAGATATTCAAAAAGAGCGATCCCCCAACTTACCAATGCAGCCACTATCCAGGGTTTTGTGTTTAATTCTTTAAGATGGCCATACCAGGCAAAACTCATAAACAAATTACTGAAACTCAGCAGAATAACAGTTGTTAACGTCGCTCGCATTTATATTCCTTATCCATTGGGTTTAACCAGCTCACGAAGGCAGGTCGGATTAACGTGGGTCTTCCAAAGTATCAAAAGCCTCGGCAACCGTTGCATCTTTTTTCCGATTTGAGGCCTTGGGGGCACTTTTTTTGATCCTGGGTGGCAAAGGATACCAGAGTGTTGGCCGCGTAACCTGCTGCCACCCCCACTTCAAGGTTCCCACAAGCCAAAAGGACAACCAGAGTGCCCAGGCCAGCATGGCAATCCTGTAAACCACCATGGGGATTGAAAATACCCATGCCCGGGGAGGTATCGGACCGCTCACATCCTGATACCACCTTAAGAGAGAGCTGTCGGATCCGTTGCCCATTATATTCATGTCGGGATGACCCAGCAATCCGTTGGAGACGGCAAAAACCACCCCCCCCAGGGCAGCCAGGGTCAAAACTGCGATTCCGGCCTGCATCATATTGAACCGTAACCCTTCAAGATGACTTGCTTTATTCCTGCCTTCCAGCACAATCAGCCAGCTGACAACGATAAAACAGGCCCAGAGACTGCCCATGGACATGCCGATGGAAAGTAAAAACCAGTGATGGAATTTAAGCCGGGTCCATCCGGTTTTGGACAGGCCCAGGGCGGCGATCACAATGAGTATGATAACCGACCAGAAAAGAATGGCCGGACCCACCAGATGTTCTCCCCCCAGAAACAGCGGCCAGCGGCTGGCCGGAAGATGGATATCAACACTTGCATTGGCACTCGGAGCGCCCAGATCCAGCTCTGAACTCTGGTAAAAGGGTGTCATTCCCCTTGATTCAACCCATTTTAAGACAACCTCCTGCTGGCCCGGGGTGATGGGAAGCGCCACCTGCAAACCGTCCTGGCGGACGGGTACACGCCTGCCCATGATCATCACTTCCTGTAATTTTCCAGTGGCCGGCAGGGTAAGGGTATGGTGCCCTCCCTGGCTGCTTTTGATGGAAAGGGCCATCTTGGCAGCCGTTGTTTTCCGGCCCGGTCGCAATTCAAGAAGGCTTTTTTCAATGGTCAGTGTCTGTCCCTCAATTCCGGCAGGCCTGGAAATGTTAAGGGTGACAGTCTCTCCCGGCCAGGGGTGCCATGCGGGATACCAGAGGGTTCCGTTTTTATGTGCGATGACGGGAATGCCTTCATGGGTCAGATGAAATATCGGACTGACATCCAGTTTCCAGATTTCAGTCCAGGTGTTTGTTGATGCATGGGTCAACACAATCCGGTCAGCAGGTTCTATAAAAGACTCCCAGTCCAGGTCCGTCTGGTCGGAACCCAGGTTAATTTTGGCAACCCCCTTTGTAACCCGGATCCCTTGTGTTGTAATCGATTCCCCGGGTATCAGCGGAATGTCCAGCACAATCCCTGCCCCGGTCGGACCCAGGCGATGAATTTTGGTTTGAATTTTCCACACAAGGCCTAAAAGAAGGGTACGTTCAACGGACACAAAGGGCGGAAGGATGCCGGTTTCCAGAATCTGGTGAAGAGCGGTGCCAGGATCTCCTATCCGCTTGAACTGCAATTGGCCGTCAACCTTTCCATCGGGATTCACCCCTTCAACAGACCACCCCGCAGCTTTGATGCTGACCCTGTGGGGCTTCAGGGGAAAATAAAGCTGCAGATAATTTTGTTTTGGAATGGGGCCGTCCAGGGTCAGGATATGGTTGCCTTGGGGAACCTGGGCCCACAAATGGTTGTCCTTGCGCAAAAGGCCCCGGCAGGGAGTGTTGTCGATCATTACCCGGTTCGGCAGCCAGTGGTTTGCATGGCTTGGAATCGGAATGGCCGTGGAAAGTTCTGCATCCAGATGGGCCTGTATTGAGAGGCGATCCTTATCAATCGTTATATAAACATCTGAAATATCCGCACAAGAAGGAAAACAGGTGTTTTTCTCAAGCAACCTCTTTTGCAGGGTATCCAGCATCTCCTGGGAAGGAATTTCAGCGCTTTGGGCAGACAGGGGGCCCATGAAAAAAATCATACACATTGCAACTACTATCAGCGACTTCACCCCTGTAAAGCGTATTTTGTTTCCGGGTCTGTACCGGACACCCACCATGCCAAGGGCCAGAACAAAAATGAGAAAAACCCGCACAAAAGCCAGAACCAAATTTGTTTTCGGACCGATAAGAAAAAAGGACAAAATCTGATCCCGGGTCACCGGTCCTGACCACCCGAAATCAATGGTCTCAAACGGACGCCATTGGGGCATGCCGGGGCCTGTCTGGACGAGTGATTTGGGGTCCTGCTCCATGACCTGTGATCCGTAATAGGACCCGGTTACACCTGAAATTTGTGCCATGGTGCCTGTCTTTTCTTTCTTTTCAAGGGCCTTGCCAAGTTTCACCACAGACGGGGATGCCAGTTGCTCGCGGGCCGCTTCCTGAACACCGTCCACCTGCAGGGCCATGGGCAGGGAAGAATGCCTGGAAGACCCATATTCTGCCATTGCGGTCCATGGATCCGCCAGCTGGGGATACATGCCGATACGCAAGGCCTGGATGGTGTATGGGATCACAATGGACACAAGGCACAAGATAACAATGCCCTGATAAAGTTTAACCGCTTTCTTAATTTTTCCATCGGGCAGATAGGCAAGCAAGGCAATCCCGATCAATAATGCCAGCCAGACATACCGGGGTGCCAAGGGTTCATGATAGATCAATACCAGGGTTAAAAAACCGATCCCTGCCAAGGGTTTTGAAAAAAGTTTTGCAAGGGAAATGGTAAAAATAAGGACAATGAAAAAATCCAGCAGGGTCCATTGGTTAACCCAGGTGCGGGATATCGTATCAATGCCGGTTGCACTCATCAGTTTCCAGCCCGGCGGCAGGTGCAGGCGCCCTTGTACCTGTTGAAAATCATGGTCCCACCCAATGGCCGGAAGAACGGATATGTTTCCCTGGTAGACGCTGTGGGCAACAAGGTTTAAAACCCCGTTTCGCAGTTCAACACCTGCCCTATCCAAGCCCTTCTGCCGGGTAATCAATTGCTCTGTTCCATCCACACTCACCCGGCCAAGGGTGATGACCGGATCCATTTCCAATCTCCAATTGCTATTCTTATTGCCCGTGATGGTGTCCTGGAGGGTATATCCAGATCCGTCAAACCGAAGCCAGATATTTCTGTTCAAGGCCAGCAGGTCCGGTGCCGGATGGGGGTCCCCCCGTTTTATTTGATTCAACTGCATGGATTGGCCGGCCACAAGTTTGTAGGCAGGATAGGTCTGCCAGTCCTGGGGCATTGCGGTCTGAAGCGGGTCAATGGGCGGAACCCCCTGTATTTCAACCAGCCTTAAATGGGGCTTTGCGTTAAAGGACCAGATTTCCTTTCGTGGCCATTCCCCCGTATCGGGCGGATCAAACACAAGTTCTTTTACCACGCCTGTGTACCGCAGGTTCAGCCGGATATGATATTGCCCGGGCCGCACCTGCATGCGCATTCGGCCGTCCTGTTCAAGTCTTGCAGGCAGCGGGCTGTCCAATGACAGGGGGGTAAACTTTTCCGGGGTATATAGGGGCCCCAATGTGATTTCCCGGGCAGAACCCGATACATCAAGGATGAAATAGACCAGAACCTGACAGGGAATTGAATCTGTTATCCGCCTGAAACTCTCTATTTTCAAACGGTTCTCAACCACCTCCCGGGCCTGTGTGTTTTTGAGCCATAGCCGGCCTGCGGCATCCATATTGGGAAAATCAATCTTTTGATCGTTGACGACCAGGGACACAAGACCGGATTCAGGTGAAATTTCCAGATATTCGGGCAGGGTCGGCCAGGTAAAACGACCGGTAACTTCATGGGTTCCGGGCTGGAGCAAAATTTTGGGCCGATTGTCCTTCTGGATAACGACCCCGGGCTCTTTGTCAACCTGAACATCCCGCGGCCACTGAGTTTCATTCCCCGGCAATGCAATCCAGCTTTCGCTGTTCACCAGCCAGGACTGGCTGAAATTACCGCCCGTATCCGTTAAAATCACCTCAAGTTTTGATGGCCAGGCACATAGATACTGGTCTGCAGCGTTATAGTGCGGCATACATTCCAATTGTTCTCGTTTATCATACAGCACCCAATCGACCCAGGGTGCAAGCAGTTCCGGAATCTGCAACCCCTTGTTTGCATGGCAGGGAGGTATATGGACGAGAAGGGAAAAAAGGATCCAAAACCAGGTAATACCCAAAAAAATGTTGATCGTTTTTACCATGGGTCTCTCCTTTTAATACTGCCTTCCGGTTGAATCCATAAAAATCATGTTAAAGGCAAATTAACCGAAATCCAAATCCAATGCAATACGGCAATTTGAAAATTTTGCCAGATCCAAACCTCTATGGAGAAAGACAAACCACCCCCATCCCCCTTGTAACTTTTTTGTAACCCTTCCTGTGCTATGGAAATTGTCATTGAAAAAAAACGGTTTGCAGGAAGTCCTTGTTCGCCATATAATTTGGGTCAGGCACCTCCTTAGTAATGAGGACTTCTTGCAAAACCGAACAGGCAAACCACAACCTTTTTAATTGTCAAGGAGGCAGTATTTAGATGAAACTCAATAGAAGGGATTTTATCAAAATTTCAGGGGCAACGGCTGCCGGCGTTGCCGTTTCCGGTCTTGGATTTGACCTAAAACCCGTCAAATCCCATGCCCAGATGCTCAAAACCCAGTATGCCAAGGAGACGACCACCATCTGCTGTTATTGCGCGGTGGGATGCGGCGCCATTGTCCATACCAGTAAACGCGGAGATGGCCGGGTCATTAATATCGAGGGCGACCCCGATCATGTGATCAACCAGGGGGCCCTTTGTCCCAAAGGAGCGTCCATAAAACAGCTGGTTGAAAATGAAAACCGGCTCACCGAACCCATGTACCGTGCGCCCTATTCAGACAAATGGGAAACCGTGTCCTGGGACTGGGCCCTGAAAACAATCGCCAAACGCACCAAGGAAACCCGGGACAAAGGGTTTACTGCCAAAAATGACAAGGGACAAGTTGTCAACCGGGTCACCAACATGGCCTCCATTGGCTCGGCTGCCATGGACAATGAAGAATGCTGGATCTACCAGACCCTGATGCGGTCCCTGGGGCTGGTCTACATCGAACACCAGGCCAGGATCTGACACAGCGCAACTGTAGCGGCTCTGGCAGAGTCGTTTGGACGCGGTGCAATGACCAATCACTGGATCGATATCAAAAACAGCAATTGTATTCTGATCATGGGCAGCAATGCTGCTGAAAATCATCCCATCTCCTTTAAATATGTTACCCAGGCCATGGAAAACGGGGCCAAGCTCATCTCCGTGGATCCAAGGTTCACAAGGACCTCTTCCAAGGCAGACATTTATGCGGCCCTGAGATCCGGGACCGATATTGCGTTCCTGGGCGGCATGATCAAGTATATTCTGGACAATGACCTGTACAATAAGGAATATACGGCTGCCTATACCAATGCGCCTTTTATTGTGGGCAAGGATTTTTCTTTTAAAGATGGTCTTTTCTCCGGTTATAAAGGAGCTGAAGAAGGTTCAGGACCATCCCTTGGAAGTTACGACAAATCCAAGTGGGCCTTTGAAATGGACGAAAATGGGGTTCCCAAGATGGACCGGAGCCTGACCCATGAGCGCTCTGTTTTCAAACTCATGAAAGCCCATTACAAACGCTATGATTTGGACAAGGTATCCAGCGTCACAGGCACCCCCAAGGAAGACCTTTTGGAAGTATATAAAACATATGCGGCCAGCGGTGCCAGGGGAAAGGCGGGCACCATCATGTATGCCATGGGCTGGACCCAGCATACCGTGGGCACCCAGATCATCCGGACCATGGCCATGATCCAGCTGCTGCTGGGCAACATGGGGGTTGCCGGCGGAGGGGTGAACGCACTTCGCGGCGAATCCAATGTCCAGGGTTCCACGGACCATTGTCTTTTATGGCATATCTGGCCGGGCTATCTGAAGACCCCCAAAGCCTCCAACACAAGCCTGGATGTCTATAATACCAAATGGACCCCCAAAAGCAATGACCCCCTGTCCGCCAACTGGTGGCAGAACTATCCCAAATATTCCGTGAGCCTGCTCAAATCCTTTTTTGGTGAAAACGCTACAGCAGCCAATGAATTTGGTTATAATTGGCTGCCCAAGGTGGATGATGACAAAGCCTATTCCTGGTTTGATCTCTTTGATGCCATGTACAAGGAAGAGATTAACGGATTCTTTGCCTGGGGACAGAATCCTGCCTGTTCCGGCTCCAATGCCGGTAAAATCAGAAAATCCCTTGAAAAGCTGGACTGGATGGTCAATGTGAACCTGTTTGACAATGAGACCGGTTCCTTCTGGCAGGGCCCCGGCGTGGATCCATCCAAGGTCAAGACCGAAGTTTTCATGCTGCCGGCATCTGTTTCCGTTGAAAAGGAAGGCAGCATCACCAACTCAGGAAGGTGGATGCAATGGCGGTACCAGGGTCCGAAACCCATGGGCAACAGCCGCCCCGACGGGGACATCATCATGCACCTGGGGCATTTGATCAAAGAAGAATACAAGAAAGACGGAAAATTTGCCGACCCCATTAAAAACTTGAAATGGGATTATGAAACAGCCGGCGTCTATGATCCCCACAAAGCGGCAAAGGAAATCAACGGCTATTTTATCCAGGACACCGAGATTAAGGGAACCGTCTATAAAAAAGGCACCCTGGTCCCAAGTTTTGCCTTTCTGCAGGCTGACGGGTCCACCTCCTCCGGCAACTGGCTCTATTGCAATTCCTATACGGAAAAAGGCAATATGTCGGCCCGGCGCTCCCAAAAGGATGCGGTTAACAACATCGGTCTCTACCCGGAATTTGCCTGGTGCTGGCCGGTCAACCGGAGAATTATTTACAACCGCGCCTCCGTGGATCCCAAGGGACAGCCCTGGGATGAAAAAAACTGGGTTGTCCGGTTTGAAGGAGAGGTCAAAGACGGCAAGTATGTTACCAACAAATGGACGGGAGATGTGCCCGACGGCGGCTGGTATCCCCTGGAAAACCCCGACGGAACCAAACGAACGGATGCCAAATCGCCCTTTATCATGAGAAAACACGGCTATGGGCAGATTTTTGGTCCGGGCCTGGCAGACGGGCCTTTTCCCGAGCATTACGAACCCCTTGAGTGCCCGGTTGAAAAGAACTATTTTTCCTCCCAGATGATCAACCCCACGGCGGTTGTGTATTCCACCAAGGATGACCAGCATGCCACCTGCGATCCCCGCT
The DNA here is from genome assembly GCA_013792075.1 of Desulfobacula sp. Classification (GTDB taxonomy): domain Bacteria; phylum Desulfobacterota; class Desulfobacteria; order Desulfobacterales; family Desulfobacteraceae; genus NBML01. The sequence continues at coordinate 20,879 of VMSR01000202.1, read as the reverse complement.
TTCCCTTTGTGGGGACCACCTATCGGGTGACCGAACACTGGCAGACAGGCCTTATGACCCGTCCCCAGGAATGGCTCATGGAACTTCAGCCCAATGTGTTTGTGGAAATGAGCGAGGAACTGGCCAAGCTTCGGGGTATTGAAAACGGCGAGCGGGTGAAGGTCAGTTCCGCCCGGGCAAGTCTTGATTGTATCGCAGTTGTCACCAAACGGTTCAAACCCTTTAAAATCGGATATGCAACGGTTCACCAGGTGGGAATCCCCTGGCACTATGGATGGCGCTGGCCTGCCACGGGCAAGGAAGAAAGCGCCAACCTTCTGACACCCCCGGCCGGAGATCCCAATACCCGGATTCCTGAAACCAAAGCATTCATGGTCAATGTGACAAAGCTGTAAGGAGGCGACCCAACATGACAAAATCATTTTTTATCGATACAACCGTTTGTACAGCCTGCAGAGGCTGCCAGGTGGCATGCAAGCAATGGCACGACCTGCCGGCAGAGGCCACGGTGAACACAGGCAGCTATCAAAACCCGGCAGATCTTTCTTTTTCCACCTACAAGCTGGTGAAAATGAACGAGACGGTCATAAACAACAAGCTCAACTGGCTTTTTTTCCCGGACCAATGCCGGCACTGCATTGATGCCCCGTGTCTTGAAACCGCCTTTGACCCGAATGCCATTTACCAGGATGCCGCCACCGGTGCAATCTTGTACACAGCCAAAACCAAGGGGCTGGATGCCGATGCCATCATTGGCTCCTGTCCCTATAATATCCCCAGAAAAGGTCCGGACGGCAGTATTTCCAAGTGTGACATGTGCAACGACAGGGTCCACAACGGGAAAAAACCCGCCTGCGTTGAGACCTGCCCCACCGGCACCATGAACTTTGGAGACAGGGAAGAAATGATGGCTTTGGCCCAAAAACGGCTTAAAACCATACAAAAAAAATATCCCAAGGCCATGCTCCTGAACCCGGGTGACGTTAATGTCATCTACCTTACGGCCCATGATCCCGCCCTTTATGCCGAGTATGCCGTGGCAAGCACGGAACTGAAAAACATGAGCCGGGGGGTTGCCATCCGTAAGATGATGGGACCCTTTGCCAGGCTGATGAAGGTGTAAGCGGGTGCAATTGTAACCATCGTAAACCCTATACCCGGGGAAATTTCCCCGGGTTTTTCCAAGGAAAGACCCCATGACCCAGATGTTCAGACCAGCGCTTTCAACAGAAGATATATTAAGAGCCGCCGGCATACTGCAAAAAGCAAGACCTGCCTATGGCGCTTTGATAGATTTTTATGGACAGGTATTCGTGGCCCAGGCCCAGAGCTTAAGCCAAATTCAGCTTGACCCCATTATCCTGGACCCCGGGCTTCTGGCACTCAAACAAGAACATGCCATGCCCCTGATTGACCCTTCCCAGTTTTTAATTGACAAAGACCAGGCAGAAAGTCTTTTCAAACAAATCTGCACTCTGGCTGTGGCCCATGCACCCAAACTTTCCCACAGCGGGGAACGGCTTTCAGAGGCCCTCATTTGTGGAGATCTTGACCTTGCCCCTGTTTTTGCGGCCCTGCTCAGCGACCAGGATCTTGAACCCATGGCCAAAAAGCTTGATATACCCGCAGATGAACTCACATTTTTCGCCTTCAGCGCCATGGCACCCTCCATCCAGTTCTGCTCGGCCCAGTTGTCGGCCTATCTTAAGGAGGGGCCTGAATTTAAAAAAGGATACTGCCCCGTTTGCGGCAGCCATCCGGATACCGCCTTTCTGGACCAGGACGGAAAACGATTTTTATTGTGCAGTCTCTGCTCCCACGAGTGGCTGACCCTTCGCATGGGATGTGTGTCCTGCGACACGGCGGACAAACAGGACCAGCAGTATTTTTTTTCCGCCGAAGAAAAAGAATACCGGGTGTATGTCTGTGATAATTGCCACCATTATTTGAAGCTGGTGGATTTAAGGCAACTGGACCGGGCCTTTGTCCCGAAACTGGAACAGATTACCACCCTGCACCTGGACTATAAGGCCCAGGAAAAGGGGTATACCGGACCAGTCTCCAAAATACGGGCCTAAAACGCCTTTGCCATGAAAAAGGAGCTATAACCATGAAAAAATGCCTTGCCCTCCTGGTGATGACAGCTTTCTTGATACCCTGGACAACCGGCCTGTGTGACTCTGGAAAAATGGACCTTAATTTCAGCCTCCCGGTTCCGGAAGATGCCGCCCACGTCCGCTATCTGGGACTTGAACAAAGAGGGGAACCCTTTGCCTTAAATCAGATCCAGGCCAAGATCCTGATCATTGAAATCTTTTCCATGTACTGCCCCATCTGCCAGCGGGAAGCCGCTGATGTAAATTCATTGTTTGAGATGATTCAAGCAAATCCATCCCTGAAGGATCAGGTAAAACTCATTGGTATTGGTGCGGGAAATTCCGCCTTTGAGGTGGATTTTTTCAAAGAAAACTACCAGATCCAATTTCCCTTGTTCAGTGACACAAATTTTGAGATCCACAAACGAATCGGAGAGGTGGGCACCCCGCATTTTATCGGGTTAAAACCCCATAAAAACAAAGGCCTTGAAATTTTTTATTCCCAGTCCGGAGAGATCAAGGACCCCAAAGCGTTTTTAGAAACCCTGATCCAGGCATCGGGTCTGAAGCTGTAAAGGAGATCCAATGAAAAAAGATATCTTCGTCGGAATGTTTATTTTGTTCCTTGCCCTGCCGGCAGTTTCCATGGCGGCTTCCGCTGCCTATGGAGAAAAAATATACGACCCGGGACTGCTTGCGCCCGTTGACAGCAAGCTTGCCATAGGTCTCGGCCAGAAAGCGCCGGATTTTACTCTGCCGGCTGTCTCGGGAAAATCAATCACCCTGAGCCAGTTCAGAGGGAAAAAAAATGTATTGATCTCCTTTATCCCGGCTGCCTGGACCCCGGTCTGTTCAGACCAGTGGCCCGGATATAATATTGCAAAACCGCTCTTTGAATCCCATGACACCCTCCTGCTGGGAGTGAGTGTCGACAATATTCCGACCCTGTTTGCCTGGACCCGGGAAATGGGAGACCTGTGGTTTGAGGTTCTGTCAGATTTCTGGCCCCATGGTCAGACAGCCTCAACTTACGGGGTTTTGCGGTCCAACGGCACCGCAGAGCGGGCATTGATCCTTGTGGACAAGCAGGGAATAATCCGATTTATCCATGTGTCGGATATCAATGTCCGGCCGGATCTTGGCATGATCATGGACGCCTTGAAAAAAATCTCCCAATAACCCCTGCAGGCTGATCAACCATTGATAAGGGTCAGGGCCTGGCTTACAAATTGGGATGCCGGAATCTTGAAGTCTTGATTTTGGTTGTTCTTGTGTTCAAGCAATTGCCCATTGTCTGCGACCAGTTTTATATCACCGGCCCCGATGGCTTCCAATTTTCTGATAAGATCTTCCTTCGGAAACCTTTGACCTGACCCGGATCCCACAAGCCCCACAACATGGACATCATTGTCCACTGCCATTCTGGCCACAAGTTCCGGCGTCACACAGACAGGGCTGATATCCACATCAAATCCTGCGTCCGAATATACGAGGGCAAGGGCTTTCATCTGCGTTTCATCTTTGCCGGACAGAAGAATCCTGGGACGGCGCCCGGTTTTTCGTTTAAAGGCCTTTGTGCGTTTTTGCAGTTCAATTAACGCTTCCCTTTGATAAATTGGCGATCCCTCTGACATATGCGCTTCCTTTCAGGCCCTTCATCCATTTTACCTGCCCTGCATGGGATCAAAAACAAATTTTTGCTCCAGATCAGGATATTTTAGCAAAAGGCTTCAAGCTCTTTTATCTCTTCCAATGATCTGATAGATACAACATGATTTATCAAAGAAGTACAGTCTTTTTCCCAGGGGCCGGCAACGAAGTATCCCATTATTGAAAAAGGTCGAAAAGCCCTTGAAGAAGCCGATCTGATACTATATGCTGATATTTTTGCACCAGAAGATAGGAGTAACACACGAATGTTAAACGATACCCACAAAAGGCCCCGGCTTTTTGTCATCGGAACCGGCCCCGGAGACCTGTGTTATATGGCTCCCCGGGCCCTTGAACTATTAAACCAGGCCGATTCCATTGCAGGATATACCACCTATATTGACCTTATACGACCGGTTATCAAGGACAAACAGATCATTTCCACCGGCATGACCAAGGAGGTGGAACGGGTTGAAAAAGCCATTTTTGAAGCCCTTTCCGGAAAAGCCTGTGCCCTGGTATCAGGGGGGGATTCCGGTATCTATGCCATGGCAGGCCTTGTATTTGAGCTCTGCCAAAAAAAAGGGCTGAACCTGGTACGATACCCGTCCGAAACCTTGCCCCATGCCCAAAAAAACACCCTGGAAATTGAAATCGTTCCCGGGATCCCCGCCCTTGCGGCCGGGGCATCTCTTGTGGGTGCGCCCCTGACCCATGATTTTGCCGTCATCAGCCTCAGTGATCTTTTAACCCCCTGGGAAACCATTGAAAAAAGACTTCATGCCGCTGCCATGGCCGATTTTGTCATTGCCATTTACAACCCGAAAAGCAAAAAAAGAGACTGGCAGCTGGCAAGGGCCCGGGAAATCATTGCTGAATATAGAGACCCCAAAACGCCTGTGGGAATTGTAACCTCGGCCATGAGAGAACAGCAGCAGGTGACAATTGTTTGCCTGGGCGAGATGGACAAAGCCCAGGTCAACATGCAGACGGTCCTGTTTGTTGGCAATAGCGCATCCACGGCATATCTTGATTTCATGTACACCCCCAGGGGATATTCAAAAAAATATGCATTATAAAAAAGGAACACTGCCGCATAACTTTTTTTTATGTACTTGCTGGTAGGCAAGCCATCAACAGCCACGGGAGACAGGACTTCATGGAAGGATATATCCAAATTTATACAGGCAATGGTAAAGGCAAAACCACCTCTGCCCTGGGACTTGCCATAAGGGCCGTCGGTGCCGGGAAAAAAGTGTTTATCGGACAATTTTTAAAATCCGGAAAATACTCTGAAATGAAAGCGCTTGCCCGATTTCCAGACCAGATAACCGTGGAACAATTTGGCCTGGGAAAATTTGTAAGAGGCAAGCCCTCTGAGGATGACAAAAAAGCCGGGATCAATGGGTATAAAAAAATTTTTGAGATCCTCACCCAAGGCGCCCATGACCTGGTCATTATGGACGAGGGCAATGTGGCCCTCTACTTTGGCATTATCACTGAACAATCCCTTCTGGATCTTTTTAACGCAAAACCCGCACATGTGGAGCTTGTTGTCACTGGACGGGGGGCAACCCCGGCCATTATGGAGCGGGCAGACCTGGTGGTGGAAATGAAGGAAATAAAGCATTATTACCAACAAGGGGTAAAGGCAAGGATCGGAATCGAAAAATGAAACAAAAAAAAGCCCTGGCCGTCTTTGGTACCGGCTCTGACGTGGGAAAAAGCATTGTTGCAGCAGCCATCTGCAGATCCCTGGCCGATAGAAACTTTGATGTTGCACCCTTTAAAGCCCAGAACATGTCCAACAACTCGGGCATCACCCCCGAAGGGCTGGAAATGGGGCGGGCCCAGATTGTCCAGGCAGAGGCCGCCAGAATCCCTCCCCATGTGGACATGAACCCGGTGCTGCTCAAACCCACAGGAGACCTGGGCTCCCAGGTTGTTTTAAATGGAGTGGCCTTTGAGAACAGCACGGCATCCGCATATCACCACAAAAAAGCCCGGTATTTTACTGCCGCCTGCCAGGCCTATGACAGGCTCCAAAGCCGCCATGACCTCATCGTTCTGGAAGGCGCCGGGTCTTGTGCAGAAGTGAACCTCATGCCCTCGGACATTGTCAATTTTCCCATGGCAGAATATGCAGAGGCAGATGTCATTCTGGTTGCCGATATCCACAGGGGCGGTGTTTTCGGCCAGATCGTCGGCACCCTGGAATGCCTTCCCCCAAAATACCAGGACAGGATCAAAGGCTTTATTATAAATCGGTTCAGGGGAGATATTTCTCTGTTCAAAGACGGGGTTTCCTGGATTGAAACCAAAACGGGTAAACCGGTTTTCGGGGTTCTGCCATGGTATTCCCATTTTAGGATTGATGCTGAAGATTCTGTTGAAATTGAATCCTGCCGTCCACTTTCATCCCTGAACACCGAGGAGCCGGCCATTGCCGTAATCCGGCTTTCCCACATTTCCAATTTTACAGATTTCCATGCCCTGGGATCTGTCAAGGGACTTCAGGTCGTCTTTGTTGATACCCCCATGGACCTGTCACGGTTTTCGGCCGTAATTATTCCGGGATCAAAAAACACAAGAGACGATATCCAGTGGCTTCGGGCACAAGGATGGGACACAAAAATCCAGGAATATGCCGCATCAAAAGGACATATCCTGGGGATCTGCGGCGGTTACCAGATTCTGGGAAAAAGTGTTGACGACCCGGAAGGACATGAAGGGGAACCCGGCAGGACTCCCGGGTTGAACCTTCTGCCGGTTAGAACCATATTAAAGGCGCCTAAAATCACCACCCTCAGCTCTTTTTCCTGGTACAACACACCTGGAAAAGGCTATGAGATACACATGGGATACACCCAAAATGATGGAGGATATCCCCTGTTCAAGGTCCACAAAAGAAACCAGGAAGACTGTAATGATTTTGACGGATGCGTGTCAGAGGATCACAGGATTGCCGGAACCTATATGCACGGCATGTTTGATTCTCCCGACATCACAAAAAAATGGCTGGAATCCATCGGGCTCGGGAATAAACTCTCAATGGAAAAAAATTTTGTTTCTGAAAAAGAGCACAATTATACCCAGCTCAAAAAACATTTTGAACACCATATAGACCTGGGTGCCATCATGGAAACCTTTGACCTCTCCTGACGGCCAAAACCAAACCCAAAAAAGGAATGAGGCGTTTTTGAAACCCTTCAATTCAAAGCCCCAGGTGCTGACCCATATAAAAATCCATGTGAGTTCCCTGGACCTTGAACAAAAGATTGACCCTTCAGGCCGGAACCTTGAAGTGCTGAAAACAGCCGAAAAAATTCTTCAAAGCGTTAAAAACATATGGAAACCCGCAGCCGTATACGCCTGGTTTGGCTTTCAGCTGACACAAACCGATACCTGCGGCCATCTCATTCAAGCCCCTGAAAAACAGGTGACCTTTGACTTTGGAGATTCCATAAAATTTTTAACCCATGCACGGCATTCCCTTGTCGCGGTTTACACCGCAGGCCCGGCCCTTGAACACAAATCCCAAAAAGCCTCCCAACGGGGTGATTTGCTCACATCTTATCTGCTTGATCTGATCGGGTTAATTGTCCTTGAAAAGGTGGGGAATCATATAAACCTATTGGCCCAAAAAAAAGCCCTGGCAACAAAAATGGGCCTGGGTCCTTTTTTGAGTCCAGGGTCGGTCCACGGGTGGAAGCTCGAAGAGCAGATAAAGCTATGCTCACTCTTGCCCCTGGAAAAAATAAATGTAAAAATTCAAAAAAATGCGGTTCTCTCGCCGTTTAAAACAATTTCCTGTCTGATCGGTTTGGGTCCGGGATATGAGACAGCCCGGGCCGGCAGCTTCTGTCAGGTTTGTGCCAAAAATGCAGACTGCAAAATGAAACACACCTCCGCCCGGGATGAAGTTGACAAAAATCAGCCGCTCTAGTATTTGAGTGGTATCTCTTGCAAAAGAGCAGAAGATTGGATACGCCGACCTCAAGGCCTATCATAATTGATCCTTCAACTGACCAGCAAAGGAAGACCTTGGATATATGATTGCGAATAAACCGGCCAAATCCACCAACATTCTGATTCTAGGACTGGGGGGCGTGGGGTACTACCTGGCCAAACGCCTGGTCCATGAAGGGTATGCAATTACGGCCATTGAGCCGGATGGGGCATTACTCCGCCATGCCGACGGCAATATAGATGCCCGCCTGATCCAGGGGAATGCCATGAGTATCGAATGCTGGCGGGAAGTTGGGGCCGAAAAAATGGATTATATGATTGCGGTCACCAACAATGATGCCGTAAATATGATGAGCTGCCAGATTGCCCACCGTTTTGGCATCCCCCGCAAAATAGCCCGGGTACGCTCCACCGAGTTTGGAAGCAACGATTCCCTCATGACGGCAAAAGATCTTAAGATTGATTTGATCATCCACCCGGAAGAGCTGGCTGCCCAGGAAATTTTCAGACTGATCAAACTAAGGGCAGGAAACGACATCATTGACGTTGCCAAAGGCCAAATACAGGCCATGGCCACCCGCATCCAGGAAAAATCGCCCCTTGCCCACAAAAAACTCAAAGACATCTCCCGGGAATACCAGGATTTTCCCTTTCGGGTTGTTGCCATGACCCGGGGAATAACCACCATCATTCCCAGCGGGGAAGATGAACTTTTGCCCCAGGATCAGGCCTTTTTCATGGCCGGCAGCCAAAATCTAACCCAGCTCATGGCCTTGACGGGTGTTGAACAGCAGGCCCAGCACAATGTGATGATCATCGGTGGGGGACTTGTGGGACGACGCATAGCTGAACTATTGGGGAAAACAGTTGCGGTAAGACTCATAGAAAAGGATGAAACCGCCGCCAAGGAGCTCTCCTTTGCACTGAAAAATGCAGAAATTCTTCAAGGAGACGGTTCGGACTCCGATGCCCTGATTTCCGCAGGGCTCCTGGAAATGGATACCTTTATTGCCGCCACCGGAGAAAATGAAACCAATATCATGAGCTGTGTGCTGGCCAAGCATTTGATGACCCAGCACAATTCAAGCAAAAACAATTCGTCCACCATCAAGCAGACAAAATGTATTGCCATGGTGACCAAGGAAGATTATGTGGTTCTGGCGGCAACAATGGGATCGGACATCGCCATGAACAAAAAAATTCTGGCCAGCAACAAGATTCTCAAATTCATTCGCAGGGGAGAACTTATTTCCGTGGCCCATCTCCATGGGTTTGATGCGGAGATGGTTGAAATTGTTGCAGCCCAGCACTCGCCCATTACCCGCAAGCCCCTTTCCAAACTCAGTTCCTATTACACGAATAAAATAATGATCGGAGGCATCCACAAAGACGGCGACTGGCAGGTTGCCGTTGGAAACACCCATATTCAAGCCGATGAGCGGGTGATTGTGATCTGCATGTCCCAACACCTGAAGGATGTCCAGAAATTATTTCTGGCCTAGTGGCATATTGGGGTCAGACTACTTCTTCCAGAAAGACGGATAAAAAATGACCAGGGCTGAAAACATTTCCAGCCTTCCCACCAGCATGTTCCAGGATAAGAACCATTTGCCGGCATCGGAAATAAAGGCAAAATTTTGGGACGGACCCACCTGGCCAAATCCAGGACCGATGTTCATCAGGGCTGCGATCACCGAACTCATGGCAGTGGTAATATCCATGGGATCCACAAGGGTCATGACACATCCGCCTCCCAGGATCAGAAAAATATTTGCGATAAAATAAAAAACCGCCAAATGGATAATCTGGGAGTCCACGGGCCGCTGGTTCAAATGGACCGAGACCACAGCCATTGGCCGGAAAAAAATCTGTTTGATGATGGCAACCCCGAATTTAACAATCAGGACATAGTGAACGATTTTAATACCGCTGGTGGTGGATCCGGCACAGGCACCGATGAAACAGACCACATAGAGAAACATCTGGGCTGACTGGGGCCAGAGTTCATAGTCGGCCGTGGTAAATCCTGTGGTGGTGAGAATGGAAGTGACCTGGAAGGTGGCATACCGGATGGAATCAATGAAGTTATAGGTATTCTCTTTCCACAATATCCATGACACGACTGCGCAGAAAAAGACCAGGGCCATCAGATACCAGCGCAATTCCGTATTGTTCTTTATCACCCGCCAGTTTCCCTGCATTACGTGATAAAAAATCATAAAGGTCATACCGCCCAGAAACATGAACACAATAATCACCCAGTCAAAATAGGCATTGTTATAGTGCCCGATGCTGGCGTTATAGGGAGAGTAGCCGGAGGTTGATACGGTTCCGAAAGAATGACACAGGGAATCGAAAATGGACATGCCGCCCAGGCACAGCAAAAGGGTTTCTAAAATGTTCAGACCGATATAGATTCCCCAGAGCCAGACCATGGTATCCCGGTTCCGGGGGATAAACTTTTCCCGGGTGATAACCTGACCTGGACTGGATTCCGCCCTGAATATGCGCACCCCCCCCATCCCATGGGGCAAAAAAATGATGGTCAATGTTAAAAAGCCCATGCCCCCCAGCAAATGGGTTTGACTGCGCCAGAACAACAACCCATGGGGAAGGATTTCAATATCCGTCAGTATGGTGGAACCCGTGGTGGTATAGCCGGACATCATCTCAAAAAAGGCATCGGTGAAGGAGGGAATGGATCCATGGATCATATACGGCAGGCCGGAAACAGCTGAAATTAGAATCCATCCGAAAAATGCAATGAAAAAACCGTCCTTTATGTTCAATTCATTGCACCGACGGAAAAACCGCCACAAAGGATACCCCAAACCAATGGTCAAAAGCCCGGTGACGGCAATGGCATACAAATCATTTTCCCCGTAATAAAGGGAACAGATCAACGGGAACACCATGGAAATACCGGTAATGATCAACAGTTTTCCCAGAACATTTGCAATGGTTTTATAATTCATTTTGTATCCAAGATTCGTATCTCAATCGAGCATTTCGTCTTATCCCATACCCTGTGATGGGATAAACTTTGATTATAAGCCCCATCCAACCTACAAGTTCATAATTTTATTATAAATTTCAAAGGTCTGGGATTCAGGTTCTGTATCCAGTTCATTTTTAAGAATAGACCGGCATTCTTTAAACACATGGAGCGCCTCGTTTTTACGCCCGGCATCTGCGTACAAAATCATCAGGTTCTGGTAGGCTTCCTCAAAAAAAGGATCCGTACCCAGAATGGCGCGCCAGGAATCCACTGCCGCCTGCCATTGGTCCATGTCCTCGTGGATATGCGCTTTTTTTTGTAAAATTTCAATATATTTTGACCTGAACATCTCCCTGGGACGGCCGATCCATTCCAGGTAGGGCTCTTCAATAAAATAATCCCCCTTATACAACCGAGCTGCCTGAACATAGCACTCAAGGGCTTCCGCAAGTTTATTATCAGACTCCAACCTGACAGCAGATTTTCCAAGTGTCAGAAACATATCAATATCCAGGCAGACCAGGTCCAAATCCAGGGAGACCAGGCCTGATTTCTGGCTCACATAGACAAATCCGAATTCCTTGACCGGGAAAGGCTCCAGGGCCTTTCTCAGGCGGTGGAGATTGATTTTAAAATTTTTTTCACCAGCACTGGCGCTGGCATCCGGCCAGAGGGAATCAATGAGAATCTCCTTGGGAATATCCCGGGAGCCGTTCATGACGATTGCCTTTAGCAGGGAGATGGGTTTTGCGCCTTCAAAGACAGATTTGTCAAGAAGCGTATCATTGATCCGGACGGTGAATTCTCCCAGGGTGTTGATCCTGATTTTAGGCAGCGCCAGTTTGTACAGGTGCTTCAATCGTTCAGACAGACAAATTCTTTCTTTTGGGGTACCAGGGGCAAGGGTCTGAACAATTTCCTCCAGAAGAAGCGGTCCAAGCCCCCCGGAAACCAACCGGCAAAGATAGGCAGCCATTGCCGGATCTTCAACCAGTGTCGGAAAAAAGGTTGCAGCCGGCTGAAGTATATTCACCTGGACAAGAACCTTGGCCAGGGTCTTGTCATCCATGAGGGGAAAGTAATAATACTGGTTTTCCATGGCCTTTTGAAGTCCGGATTTCAGGTAGGTATGGGCCTCTCCATTCCCATCTGCCTGCCGGTGCTTATCTTCAAGCCCGAGCAGGATAAGCCCCAGAACAAAACTGGTTTCACAAAAAACCAAATCAGATGCAATGCGGTTAAAATAATCAAGAACCACTTCAAGTTCCTGCCGGGCTGCATCAAATTGTTTCGTATAAAAGAGAGAAAATCCATGGATCTGCCGGGCCAGAAAAAAATGAATATCCCCCCGTTTTGATTGGCCAAGCTCATTGACAGCCAGCAGGGCTGAAGCCATTGCCCGGTCATATTTTTTTTCCCTTAAAAAGCTCATGGCCCGGATACGATGGGAAATCCCCAGATAAAAATCATTTCCTTCCAGGATTGAAAAATCCGACAAATGATCTGCCGTCTGGAGGGCCTGGACAAATTGCCGGATACCGACAAAATAAATGGCCCGGGCTTCCACAAACCCGGGATATAAAAAAATCAGACCAAATTTTTCTATATCTGTCCCAGACTTTTCCAGGAGGGTTCCGGCCAGGTCAAACTCTCCTTTTTTCAAGGCATAGTCAATGTTGGTGATATTCTTAAGGGCCCGGTACTCAGGGTGCCTCCCCTCCTGGGTGATATCCTGGATTTTTTCCAGCATTTCCCTGGCCCGGGTAAAATCCCCGGACTGGACAAATCCCAGTGTCAATATAACCGATGCGTTGAGCAGCAGATCCGGGTTGTCAATCCGCTGGGCAAGCAAAATGGCATTCCTGCAGGCCGATATCCCTTTGGGTATATCGCCGTTGCCCGCAATATACCCAAGCCCTATCTGCTGCCAGAGAAGTGTTCTGGCCCAGGTATAGCGATGCTTCCCTTTGAGGGACTTTAAGGTTTTCTCCCCTGACAATATCCATTTTAAAATTACCTGGGAAGGCTGGCGGACAAATACGGCTGCCTCAATCAGATAGGCCGTACACAGCAGGACCCCCCTGTCGTCCTTGGCTTTCCTGAACAATTCCAGGGCCTGGCCAAAGTCCTGTATGTTCTTTTTTCCCCCCTTGATGCGGCGGGTCATGGTCCTAAAAAAAATCAGCCAGGGATCCGCATCCACCATTTGTTCAGGAAGGGAACGGATGCACTCGGCAAGTCCTTCCGCCCTTCCGGTAATCACATAGTCGGCCCCCTTGATCCGGATGATCCTTGCAATGTCGGAATAGGCCTTTGCTTCAATAAAAAACCCGATGGCTTCCTTGTGAAAAGTTTTCTCCCAGAAAAGATTCCCGGCGCGTTTATGCAATGCGGCGTAAGCACTACCATCAAGGGAGTTTAAAAGATCTGCCTTTAAGAAATCCCGGAACAAATTGTTGTATTTAAAGGCAGGCCAATGGCTGTCTGAATCGATTTTCTGGATAAACAGATTTCGTTTTTCCAATTCATTTAATATCAAAACAGGATCCATGTCCTTAAAAAAATCCACAAGCATCCTTGTGTCCAGCACATCAAAGAGGGATGTCTCCATTAAAAACACCCGGGTAGGGGAAGGCAGGGTCTCGTATATTTCCCTGGAAAAATAGGAAAAGGCCTCGGAAGAAAGATGATCCGGCAACCTTTCAAGATCCTGGGACCGCCGGATGGATTCCAAGACCAGAATAAGGCCGCCTGCCCAGCCTTCTGTGACCCTGAGAATCTTTTCCACCTCCCTTATCCCCATGACGATTCCCCCATGGGACCCCCTGGATTTTTTCCTGAAAAAAGCCAGGGTTTCGTCCAGGGTAAAGGCCAGGTCCTCATTGTTGAGGGCAATCAGGTTTTGTTTTATTTTCAATTGATGAAGGCTCAGGGGCGGCTGGGTTCGGGATAAAAGGAAAAATCGCACAGACCCGGGATTGTCCTGGATCATCTGCTGGATAAAAGAAAAGGATGATCCATTTTCATCCAGAGACTCCAGGTCATCCAATACGATGTTTACGGGAAAATCCATTTGACTGAAAATCATGGAAAGGGTTTCAATCTGGCGCAGCAGATCTTCCCGGGTGCCCAGGGTGGTCTGGGGAATCTGGATTTTTCGGATCTTTTCCCGGTCTTTGAACAAGCCGTGTATTCCGTTGATGAGGATATCAAACAAGCGGGTGTGGTCCGAGGCTTCCTGTGTCAGATGGCACCAGATGCTTTGCTGTTCCTGCTTCTGGAGAAAGGAGGCGACCAGGGTTGATTTGCCCTGGGCAGCCTGGCCGGTCACCAGAAAAACACGGCAGGCCTCATGGCCTCCGAGCAGGTCCAAAAGCCGCTGCCTTGGGACACTATCAGAGACTAGGGGAATATGGTATCTGACCTGGGTCAAGGGAGAGCGTCCCCAAATTCTCCCGGCAATTCCGCTTCGATGACGGCCATTTTATCCATGCCGGCCATCTGGAAAAACCGGTAATAATTATAGGAAAGCCCTTTCATAAAAACCTGAATCCCTTTTTCCTTTAACTGCTGCACACCCGCCATCAAAAGGGAGATCCCCTCTCTGTCAATGGCAAAACTCTCGTCAAACAAAAAGATGGCCCGGGTTATGGGCGACTTGGCCTCAAATCCGGACAAGGCTTCAAAGGCAGATTTTCCTGAAACAGCCAATTTGCCTTGCACATAAATCTCAAGGCAGTCGGCTGCCTGAACCGGCGTCAATTCAAAGCATAGGTCTCGGGGCATTCGGTTTCTTTTTTCAGCCCGGGTCAGGGCGGAATTTAAGGCCTTTCGCTCCACAGGCTTGTTGATAAAATCCGAGGCATCCAGATCCAGAGCTGCCATGGCTTTTTCCATGTCCCCGTGTCCGGTGATGATGATCACCTGGGATCTTTGGTTTGATGCCCTGATCTGTCTTAACACCTCAAGCCCGTCCATGCCCGGCATACGGATGTCGGTAAAAACAATTTCCGGCTGGATCTCTTTGAAAATGGCCAGACCCTTTTCACCGTTTTCAGCCGTATGGACCTCATATCCGTAAGCTGTCAAAAAAAGTTTGAACATGGAAAGTGTGGGTTTTTCATCGTCTATCACCAGTATTTTCATTTTACAGGACTCCTTAACACTTTTCGGGGTTGGGCAGGGAACACTATCCTGAAACTGGTACGGCTACCAGGCGTGCTTTCCACACTGATGGACCCATTGTAGTCCCGGACAATACCCTGAATAATGGGCAGGCCCAGACCCAGACCCTCCCCCATTTCCTTTGTTGTAAAAAACGATTCAAAAATATTTTCCATCTGATCGGGTTCAATGCCGATGCCGTTGTCGGCAATGGACAGGCCCACCATTTGGTCATCGGAAAAGGTTGCGATCTCAATTTTTCCCTGTCCAATGTCCATGCGTGTTTCAATCCGTTCATTGACTGCGTCCCTGGCATTGGTGACCAGATTGAAAATTACCTGCTCCATTCGATTGTTATGGGCCAGAATATGGGGAATACTTTCATCCAATGTGAGAATAAAATCAATATTCTGCAAGGTAATCTGCCGTCCGATGATCTTGTGAACCGACCGGACACACCGGTTTAAACTGATCACCTCCCTTGAAAAATCAGCTTTTCTGGAAAATGTTTTCAGACGCCCCACGATTTCTGCTGCCCGCGTCACCTGGGAGCTGATCTCGGTGAGCACCATTCTAAGATCCGCAGGGTTTACACTTTTGTTTCGTTCTTCCATCATGCACAAATATTCACTCCCCATTTTTATGGCATTCAGGGGCTGGTTGATTTCATGGGCAATGCCCACGGACATTTTTTCAAGATTTGTCATTTTAGAGGCCTGGATCAGCTGGGAATCCTTTTCAACCAATTCCGTAATATCGGTGGCCGCCACAATGATGGCATCTTTGTCCCGGTATTCGGCAGGACTGGCATGGATGTTGACAAACACAGCCCCCCCGTCCTTTTTAAAAAACCGCACCTTGGAAGAGATCACCACGGATTCTCCCACAGGATAGGTCCTGGCAAAGGTATCGTTTTCAAGATCTCCCAGGGTCAAAAGGCTTTTGCCGATCAGTTCATCGCCTTCATATCCGAACAATTCCGTTGCTTTGGGATTGGCATCCAGGATCTCAAAGCTCAATTTATGGATGACAAATATGGGATTGGGTCCGCTGTGGAAAAGGGATCGGTATTTTTTCTGGGACTCCATGAGATTGTCTGTGGAGCGTTTGAGTTTTGCCGTCATCTTGATAAAGGAATTGGTCAGGGTAGCGATCTCATCCTCCCGGGCCCCCAGGTCCGAAGACATGGCATCCACCTCTTCCTTGGAAATCATACTGAAATTGCTCTTTGTCAGCTGGTCCGTATACCGGATCAAAGAGGCCACGGGCTTTGTGATGTGAAGGGCCAGCCTGTGGCTCAGGAAAAAAAATATAATGGACACAACAGACAAAAAACTTAAAAAAACCAGCCTGAGGCGGGATATCAGACTTTCAATATGCTGCTGGTCAAGCCCTATCTGAACCGAACCGATGGTATAGATCCCTTCCATTACCGGGACGGTAACATGAAATACAGAATGGTTGTCCACCTTCATCCGGACAATACTTTCCTTTTCAGGGTCTTTTTTTTCCATCTGTTTTTTCAAGGCGTCCGGAAAACCTGTGGTAAACGTGTGCCCCAGGATTTCGCCGGTCTTGTCACTGATCAGAAGATAGAGAACAATATCTTTTTTATTGCCCAGGCGGATATCATAGGCAAGGGCGGTCAACTCGGCCCTGTTTTTGGTGAGAATAAAAACCCGGGCCCCGTCTGCAACGCCCTGGGCAATGCCCACCCCCCTTTTTTTCAATTCATTGGTCAGGCTGGTGATCAAAAGGGCACGGGTAAACAGGGCAATCAAAATACTGACAATCAGGGTAAACCCCAGGCAGGAGATGAAAATTTTGTTTTTCAGTGTCAGTTCATTGAAAAATCTCATTTGATCAGCACCAGTTGCCCCTGTCTTATTTTTGTAATATAAACCTGGTCCAGGCCCTGGTAATCATTTTTCCCAAAATACAAGGGGTTTGAAATGCCCAGGTCAAAATCATTGATGGACTCAATGGCCTGGATAAATTTTTCCCGGGTAATCTCTCTTCCCGCTCTTTTCAGGCCTTCGGCAAGAATTTTTGCATTGATATATCCTTCAAGCCCCACAAAACTGGGACGGCTTTGGGGGTAATATTGTTTCAGAAGATCACTATATTCGGTGACGCCGGGCAGGGCTCGTTCATTTTCTCCCGCATTGGGGGGCGGCACCACCTGGGTGACCAACACCCCTTCCCCAATGGGTCCAAGCCTCCTGGCAAGTTCCTCTGGCCCCACGAACGATACATTGTGAAATAGCGGAGAAAAATTTTGGTCCCGGGCAAGCTGGATAAACCGGGCACAGGAATCATAGGTGCCGATCATGACCACGGCCTGGGCCCGGGACGCCATAATTTTTTCAAGGCCGGCTTCCACATCCAGGGTTCCCCGGACATAGGAGCCCTTGGCCACGGGAATCAGCCCAAAGGATTTCAGAGCAATCTCCGTTCCCCGAAGGCCGTCAAATCCGTACTCATCATACTGGTAAAACACCGCCACCTTGTCAAATTTCATCTCCTTGACAAAATAATCCACGGCTGCCTTTGTTTCCTGGTAATAGGAAGCCCTGATGTTGATCAGATAGCGGTTGACAGGTTCCCTGAGCCGATTGGCGCCCGTAAACATACCCACAAGGGGAATTTTTGCCTCATTGACCAGGGGGATAATCCGCACAGTCGTGGGGGTTCCCACATAACAGAACAACGAAAACACCTGTTCTTCAAGGATGAGCTGCTGGGTATTGTAAAGGCACCGGGTGGGGTCATAGCCGTCGTCTCTGGCGATCAGGTTAATCTTCCGGCCGTGGATACCGCCGGTTTCATTGATGTGGTTGATATAGGCCAGAGCACCATGGAGCATCTGACTGCCCAGGTAGCCGGCATGGCCCCCCAGGGCCAGGGAAGACCCGATGCGAATTTCATCTTCGGTAATCCCGGTCCGGTTTTCCTGGGGAAACAGGGAATTTTCCTGCTTATCACAGCCAGAAAGAACCCCCAAAAGCATCAGGGTCCACAACAGTCCAATGGAGATTTTTTTCGTCACCCATGTATGAATTCGCTGAATCACGCATTCTCCCCTGTTCTTATCATCCGTATCTTTCCCTCGTATCTTTCCCTTGCCGTTTTTTTGCATCCAAACCATAAAATAGTGGGGCTGTAATGTCAATCAAACAAGCACTCCGCTACAGGGCCAACGCATCTAATTTATAGGGTCCTGTTGTCCATGATACCAGCAACCCCTCCCCACCTCCAAGATGTTGTGTCGGGCTTTGATTCGGGAATACCAAGACTTTTAATAGTAGTCCTGTTATATCTATCAATTTATGAAGCCTGTTGTGATGGCGATGGTCTTGGATTTTTTCAAAAAAAGAATCAATTGATATTTGAGTGCATTGCAACTGGTTCCGGTTGGATTGCCTTGGCGGAGCGTTATAGGGCAGGTTGTTACAGGCTCTGGTGGACGTAACGTTAATTGGTGGGAATTGTTTAAGCGTAGCGAGTTTTTCCGCCACAAGTGCAGTCCAGCATAGAGCCTGTCACCTGGCCTATCCAGCCACAGAAAGGCACACCGACCGGAACGGGTATGAGATTTTGGGTTAAAAATCTACATGCGATTGCCCGGCACTGTCGATCACCCTTAATGTACACACAGCTCCTAATTTTGCAGCAAGATTTAAATATGTTTTGGGGTCAGCGATTCCACCACCAGAGATTGTGATAATCCTTACATCAAAATTAAATATTTTCAGAAGATCCGGCCAGACATGCGCGTCAGAAAAGGGCCTATTTTATCAAGGGACAGGATATGATCAGCCCCGGCAACTGTTATGGCAGATGTCGGCATGGCATTGGAAAAGGCTGATTCAGGTTCCTGAACCACAGAAAGCCCGCCATTTTCCCGTATTTTTTTAAGCCCGAGCGCCCCGTCAGAATTGGCACCGGTCAGAATGACGCCGATCAGCTGATCCTGATACGCATCAGATGCGGTTTCAAATAAAACATCAATGGATGGACGTGAATAATTGACCCGTTCTTCCATGGATAAAGAAAAAGTAAAATCTCTTTCTATTAATAAGTGATATCCTGAAGGGGCCATATAAATATTTCCGGGCAGAACCGGATGTTTTTCTTTGGCTTCCTGTACTGTTAATGCACTTTTTTCATTTAGATGAGATATCAAATAGTCGCCGCTGCCTTCTTTTTGATGCTGGACCACCACCACGGCCATGGAAAATTCTTTGGGAAGCACTGGAAGAATAATGGAAAGCGCTTCCATGCCGCCTGCTGAAACGCCTATGACCACTGTTTTATAATCTTTGGGCGGGTGATGATTTTCCATTGAGCGCTCTTTTAGTAATATTTTTTCTTAAATATGGTTTCTTTGTCTGAAATTTTTGTATAATGATCTTTCAGCCCGGAAAATTCCATGGATTCCTTTGTACCAAGACATAAAAAACCGCCATGGCACAAACTCTGATCAAACAATTCAAAAACGCGGTTTTGAAGTATTTGATTAAAATATATAAAGACATTCCGGCATAGAATCAGATTCATTTCCCCAAAACTGCCGTCAGATACAAGGTTGTGGTGGGAAAAAACTATTTTTTTGCCCAATCCGCTGTCCAGATGGACCATACCATATTTTGCATGATAATAATCGGCAAAGGTTTTTTTGCCGCCTGCGTTATTATAGTTTTCCACAAAAACCTGCATCTTACCCAGGGGATATTGAGCTTCCCTGGCAATATCAATTGAATTTGAATTATAATCAGTGGCATAAATCTGGCACCGATCATACAGGTTCTCTTCCTTAAGCAGAATGGCCAGGGAATAGACCTCTTCACCCGTGGCACACCCTGCACACCATATTTTTAGATAGGGCCATGCCATGATTTGCGGAATCACATTTTCCCTTAGAAATTTGAAAAAATGAGGGTCTCTGAACATCTCGGTTACAGTGATGGACAATTCCTATAGAAAAATTTCAAAAAAGGTATCATTGTATAGAAAAAGAGGTATCATCTCGGAAATATGCTTGACGTTAAGCTTATTCATTGCCGAACGGACCCGTCTTTCCAGGGAAGCTCTGGCATAATTTCGAAAATCATACCCCCTCTGTCTGAAAATCGCTTCAAGCAGCATGTCGATTTCTATTGCTTCGGTCTTTTCCCTGCTTTTCATAGCCTCCCCTTACCTATACGCCATAAAGCCACACCTTGAGCATGGAAAAAAGCTTATCCTTGTCCACAGGTTTGGCAAGATAATCACTGACACCGGCTTGAATACATCTTTCCCTGTCCTCGGGCATGGCTTTGGCTGTCAATGCAATAATGGGAAGCTTCTTATACTGTTTTTTTCTCCGTATTTCCCGGGTGGCTTCGTAACCATCCATCTCGGGCATCATGATATCCATAAGGACAAGATCAAAATGGTTCTCATCAATTTTTTTCAAGGCTTCCTTACCGTTTTCCGCGGTTGAAACACTCATGCCGGCATGTTGTAAAAGACCTGACATGGCAAAAATATTGCGGATATCATCATCCACAAGAAGTACTTTTTTATCCTTAAAAACAGCCTGTTCATCATGAAGCATCCGGATCACCTCCCGTTGTGATGCCGGCAGAGAGGATTCAACGCTGTGTAAAAACAAAGAAACCTCATCAATGAATCTCTGCTCGCTTTCAGGCCCTTTTAATACAACCTTTCTTGCATATCGCAGCAGATCATTTAATTCTTCTTTTTGTAAATCCTTGGCAGTATAAACAATCACCGGAGGCAGAAATTCCATGGTTGACTTATTTGAAAGGATTTTTAAAATATCAAGACCTTTCATATCCGGCAATGTCAAATCAAGGATAATGCATTGGAATTGCGTTTTTTCAAGCAGATCAATGGCATCCTTTCCGGTTTTTGCAAACGAAATTTCAATGTTTTCTTTGGGCAGAAGAGACTTTATCTGTTTCTGGTAGACGGGATCATCTTCCACCACCAGAATT